>NZ_JBJHHE010000070.1:0-1072 GCF_056378755.1 Thermanaeromonas sp. DSM 22490 | reverse complement strand
GGCATGAGCCTGGTGGCGAGAGCCAGATTCACCAACAGGGCCATGCTCATATGCGGACCTGCCCTTGCGCTGGGACTGGGAATCTCTCTGGCAAAGGATACGCTGTCTGGTATGGGTGAATATGTGCAGATGTTCTTCGGGGAGTCATCCATCATCCTAGTACAGCATTGTTTAAATATCAGTGATTAAATTACTAATGGTATCCCGGCATATGTCCACTTAAATGGGTGTGCTGTAAGATTGTATTGTTCAATAAAGCGCAGGATGCTTGCTTCCAGTTCTTCTATTGACAGGCAGCTTTTCCGCTTCAGCAGCTTCCGGTTAATGATGCCAAACCATATCTCAATCTGGTTCATCCAGGAACTGTGTTTCGGAGTATAGACAAAGCGGATCCGGTGGGAAGGGTCATGCAGGAAATCCGCTCGGCTTTCCATACTTTTAAGGATCCCTGTTTTCCCTTTTTTGCCCAGTTCCACGCCAAGGGCACAGGCTTCTGCCACAAAGCGGACAAGGGCTTCCGATTTATGGGTGTTTAGGCCATCGCATATAAATGTCCATGGGGCTTGCGGGTCTGTCCCTACCAATGCTTTCACGGCTTCCACAAAATCCTCTTCTGTGCGTGTGGAGTTTAAATACGGCATTTCCATACGGCCCGTTGCAACATCAAAGAACCCGATGAGGCTGGTCGTGCCATGGCGGATATACTCAAACTCCATTTTGGCGCACTGGCCGGGTAATGGGAGCTTGTCAGGATATTTATGTTCCAGCGCCTGTACCCCGGTCATTTCATCAGTGGAAACAATGTGTGCACCTTCCCGGCTTTGTTCCTGGGCACTCTGGTACAGGCCGCAGATTTCGTTTACTTTCCGCGCAAAAGATTCCGGGGCTTCCGTCTTTTCCGAAGAATGAAGCCAGTAACGGATTTTGTGGGGATGTAAATCTACCTCATTTTTAAAAAACGGCTGACAGATTTCTCAGAAATCTGTTCAGCGATCCCCTGCTTTTTAATTTCTGCCACTAACAGCGGGAGGCTCCACTGGCTTACTTCGTACCCAAAATCATTTGGGCTGCT
>NZ_JBJHHE010000069.1:0-1107 GCF_056378755.1 Thermanaeromonas sp. DSM 22490 | reverse complement strand
AAACATCACCTATTATTTATCTCGTGTTTTCGACTGCAATTAGCCTTGATTTAAGGGGTTTATCACATCACTTCTAAGAGAACGGCAAAAGCTTAGAACCCAAGATGCAAACAACGGCGACGTTACCAGAAGTGCGGAATTTTGATTACCATAATTGTGGACTTTATCTTCCCACAATTGGGGAGTTAATTTTCCCATATTTGTGGACTTATCTTTCCCATATTTGTGGACTAAAAAATGACCATAAATGTGGATTTTTATATTGACACCGACAGAGGTAAGCATGGGAAAAAAGAAGGCTAAAAAGAGAGCCAATGGCGAAGGAACTGTGTACCAGAGGCCTGACGGTAGATGGGCAGCACAACTCTCCATTGGTATTGACCCTGTTACTGGTAAATCGAGAAGAGTTACCTTTTATGGGAAGACCCAGCAAGAAGTCATAGAGAAGAAAGCCAAAGCCCAGGCCGAAATGCAGCAGGGGGTATTTGTGGAACCGAACAAGATAACTCTAGGCCAATGGCTTGACACCTGGCTCCAAGTGTACAAAAAGCCCAAAGTCGAACCTAGTACGCTCGAAAGCTACGAGATTATGATCCGGGTGCATATCAAACCCGCGCTGGGCAATATCCAGTTAAGGCAACTGCAGCCTAGCCACCTCCAAAGGCTCTATAACACCAAGTTAGAGAGTGGTCGGGCTGATGGCAAGGGTGGGTTGTCCCCCCGTATGGTCCGGTATATTCATACCCTTATTCACGGTGCGCTAGAGCAGGCGGTCAAGGAGGGATTGATTAGCCGCAACGTAGCTGAAGCTGTAGAACTCCCTAAAGACCGTAAGAAAGAATTCACTCCTCTTACCCCTGAGCAGGTCAGACAATTTCTTACTTCCATAAAAGGAGACCGCCTGTACGCCGCCTTTCTGCTAGAACTGGGAACAGGGTTGAGAGAAGGAGAGCTTTTTGCCCTCCGGTGGCAGGATATCGATTTTAAAAACGGGGTACTTACAGTAAGGCAAACCCTCACCAGAGTAAAAGTGTAGATTGTCAAATTGAACCGTAAAAAGCTCGCACATTAAATTAGGTCGTTCTAGAGTCAAAGTAGCCCTAATTC
>NZ_JBJHHE010000068.1:0-1118 GCF_056378755.1 Thermanaeromonas sp. DSM 22490 | reverse complement strand
GGCCTCCACGGGTATTTACCCCCGCTTCACCCTGCCCATGGGTAGCTCACCCGGTTTCGGGTCTACGGCAACGAACTATCCGCCCTCTTCAGACTCGCTTTCGCTACGGCTCCAGACCTCCCCGGCCCTTAACCTCGCTCGTTACCGTAACTCGCCGGCCCGTTCTGCAAAAAGTACGCCGTCAGTCTACCCTACAGCAGACCTCCGACTGCTTGTAGGCATACGGTTTCAGGTCCTATTTCACTCCCCTCCCGGGGTGCTTTTCACCTTTCCCTCACGGTACTAGTCCACTATCGGTCGCTAAGGAGTATTTAGCCTTGGAGGATGGTCCCCCCTGCTTCCCACGAGGTTCCCCGTGCCCCGCGGTACTCGGGTACTACCTAAGAGCCCTTAAGCCGTTTCGGGTACGAGGCTCTTACTCTCTACGGCCGGGTTTTCCAACCCTGTTCCCCTACAGCTTATCGGTGCCCCCGAGCATCTGCCACTGCCCGTTAAGGTAGCCCCTCAACCCCCTATGCACAACGGTGGCAGCCTTTCCCATGCATAAGGTTTGGGCTCCTCCCCTTTCGCTCGCCGCTACTCAGGGAATCTCTTGTTGATTTCTCCTCCTCTGGGTACTAAGATGTTTCAGTTCCCCAGGTTCGCCTCCTGTACCTATTCTTTCAGTACAGGATGCCTAGGGTTTACCCTAGGCGGGTTCCCCCATTCGGGTATCCCCGGATCTACGCCCGCTTGCGGCTCCCCGAGGCTTTTCGCAGCTTGCCACGCCCTTCTTCGCCTCTTAGCGCCTAGGCATCCACCGTATGCCCTTACTAAGCTTGACCTCCACGCTCCAAACCCTCGCTGTGCAGTTTTCAAAGAACAAGTTATTCAGGGACGAGGTCCCTGAGAACTAAACAGTGGCGGAAGGAAACCAGGCGACCGACCTAGGAGTTTTAACTCCTTAGAAAGGAGGTGATCCAGCCGCACGTTCCCGTACGGCTACCTTGTTACGACTTCACCCCAATCACCGGCCCCACCTTCGACGGCTGCCCCCCCTTTTCAGGGTTAGCTCACCGGCTTCGGGTGTTACCGGCTTTCGTGGTGTGACGGGCGGTGTGTACAAGGCCCGGGAACGT
>NZ_JBJHHE010000067.1:0-1141 GCF_056378755.1 Thermanaeromonas sp. DSM 22490 | reverse complement strand
CCCGTCAGGATATTCCTTGCTAGCCAGGTAGGGCTTCCACTTCGCCGCGAGAGCTTCGTTCATGCCCGGTTCCTGTGCCAGAAAGTCTTCCCGCGAGGGCATGGGGATGTTCACGTAAACGCCCGAAGATGCGTCCCCAGCCCAGGTCATGTTTTGGTCGATCACTCGGACCTGGGGGGACACATGAAAAAACTCCGCAAGTAAGTTCAGCACCGCCGGGTCATCAAACTCGGAGTCCGGGAGGATAACTTCTTTTGTGCTTGATGCAGGTGCGGGCCGCATAGTAGAATTGACCGGAATGTAAAGTTCGTTCAGCCCATACCTTGTGCCCTCCTGAGCCCACCCCGGCTTGGTCCAGAGCTCGCCCCAGACCAGGTCCACGTTGGAAAGGTTTATCTTGCCTACGGTACCGTCGAAGTCTACGCTCATGTTTTCCGGCGTGTAAAGGATCACCGGGACCCGGCGGACGAACCAGGTCATGCCGTTGGAGACCGGGGCTTGGGAGTCATCAGGGACGCCTTTAATATTTCCTCCCCCATAAAAAGCGAAGGCAGGGCTAGCGAACGCTACCATCAGGAACAAAAAGAAAAAAGCCTTTAACAAGGCTTTCCTGAGCATAAGGCTCTCTCACTCCTTTTTGCGGTATGTCTTTATTTATCCTTCATTATTTATTCAAGGGCTTCACGAACCCCACTTGGAAGACGTACTTGAGGTCCCTGTTCTCGGGCGTGCCGCCCTGCGTCATCATCCAACGGCTGTCGATCTTCTTGAAACGGGAAACACCGAGACCTTTATAACCACTCTCAGTTTCTATCCTGACAACTACGATGGCAATGGAGCTATGTTTTTCTGCTACTTTTACTTCACTATTTATTATCCGGTAATTCTTCCTCCCGTCGTCACGCCAAGCATACATGAGCTTCCGCTCGCCTTCGAAGTACGTCCTGGTGACCCGCTTGTAGGGCAGCTTGTCGTAGAAGCTCAGGTCTACGTTGCGCCGAGCTTCGAAATCCATTGCATTAGCGTTTATATCCTCTATAGCCTCTTTCATCGCTTGGACTAACTCCTCATCGCTCGGCAAGTCCGTATCCACGCTCTTCGCCACCCGGAGCAGCAGCACCGCCGCCTCGCCCCGCAGGAG
>NZ_JBJHHE010000066.1:0-1175 GCF_056378755.1 Thermanaeromonas sp. DSM 22490 | reverse complement strand
ATGGTGAGTAGCTTCCTTGCCGCTGCTACGATAGCAATCTTATGGCCTTTGCGCTTTTTGAGCCTTAAGTAGAAGTCCCGCAGAGCGCCGGGCTGCCTCACCGCCGTCTGGGCAACCTGAATGAGGACCCAGCGTAGCATGCTCCGACCCGCCTTGGTGATGTGCCCGGTGTACCTGGTCTTGCCCGACTGGTGCACCGAAGGAACCAGGCCGGAGAAACTGGCAAGCTTCTTCGCAGAGGCAAAGCGCTTGATATCGCCAATCTCGGCCAGGATGGTCAGGGCGGCCAGGACGTCTATCCCCGGTATGCCCAGAAGGATCTCCATCCCGGGCAGGGCAATAGCCCTTAGGTTCAACTCTTTCTCAATGGCCGCGATTTCCGCCTCCAGGGCCTCAAGGACCTTGAGATTCGAGGTCAGGACTATCTTCTCCACCTCGGGCAGTTCCTCAAGCTCCCGAAGGAACTGCCTGCCCTTTACTCCAAACAGGTCGCTTACCGGCACCGTTATGGCGTGCCTGGCCAGAACCGCGTGGATCCTGTTCTTAACGCCCACGACCTGCTTCTTTAAGGCCGCCCGGTGGTGGAGAAGGGTCCTTAGCTCTCGCTCTTCCTTGGAGGCCACCCAGCAGGCACAGACAAAGTCCGCAGCCAAGAGCCTGACCAAAATCTCGGCGTCTACCTTGTCCGTTTTAATCCTGGCCTCGGCGATAGCTCTGGTCCTTATGGGGTTGACGACGATCACTTGTGCTCCGCGCTCGCTTAAGATATCATAAATCATGGAGGCATTGCCGGTGGCTTCAAGCGCCACCTTGCAATTACCGTCGAGTTCTTTGGCGAACCGCTTCCACTCCTTCTTCTCGTTGGGGAAGCGGAACCGCCTAATAGAGTTATCCGGCAGAAGCTCTGCTCCCTCGCAAGTAGCTTTGTGGACATCAAGGCCAAAATACCGCAATCCTGACGCACCTCCGTTTCTTTGGGGCAGGCAAAGGTAAGCGCGACACTCACCTATCCGGGCTTTTTAGCCCACTTGGGCGGGTCGAGGGGCGGCCAAACAGTTTGTCGGGCTCTAAGCCCATGGGGATACACGGCCGCCCTGCCTGCACCCACCTTTGCTTGTATCCCACCCTAATAGATTAATTCGTCAGGGTTGCGGTTTTATCATGCCAACAGTTTT
>NZ_JBJHHE010000065.1:0-1310 GCF_056378755.1 Thermanaeromonas sp. DSM 22490 | reverse complement strand
TAAGGTGGACCCCTTTGTCAAGACACGAATTTAAAAATTTTAAGCGTGGAAAGATAAACCTAATTTGGTTAATAGTAGCATGGAATAGCTTATGAACAAATTTTTTGGATTCCATATTTGGCATAATATGTCTTAGCCCTTTCCATAATAGACTTCTGCTGGCGTCCTATATCCCAAGGACTGGTGAGGCCGGCGGTAGTTGTAAAACTCTAGATATCGAGAGATACCCTGCCTGGCTTCACGGGGACTTTGATATTCGTTGAGATAGACTTCTTCGTATTTCAGGCTCCGCCAAAGACGCTCGGTGAAAATGTTGTCGGTAGCCCGGCCTTTCCCGTCCATGCTAATCCTTATACCCGCTCCTTCTAGGAGCTTTATGTAGTCCGGGTCGGTAAACTGAGCTCCTTGGTCGCTGTTCATTATCTCCGGCTTGGCTTTAGCAATTGCTTCTTTTACCGCCACTAATACAAAGGCTGTCTCTAAGCACTGGTCCAGGGCCCAGCTTACTACAAACCGGGAGTACCAGTCCATGATGGCCACCAGGTACATCCATCCCCGGACTAGCCGTATGTAGGTGATGTCTATACCCCAGACCTGGTTGGGGTAAGTAATGGGAAGGCCCCGCAGCAAGTAGGGATATACTCGATGCTTATGGTTTCTTCTGCTTAAGTTAGATTTGGGGTAGATAGCGGCTATACCCATTTCCCGCATG
Source organism: Thermanaeromonas sp. DSM 22490 (assembly GCF_056378755.1). Lineage (NCBI taxonomy): Bacteria > Bacillati > Bacillota > Clostridia > Neomoorellales > Neomoorellaceae > Thermanaeromonas > Thermanaeromonas sp. DSM 22490. The sequence continues at coordinate 598 of NZ_JBJHHE010000065.1, read as the reverse complement.
TGGCGCTGGACGGCTTTGCGGTTGACTGAGAATCCCTCCCTTCGAAGCTGGGCCGTAATGCGCCTGGAACCGTAGAAGGGAAACTCAGTGTATATTTCGTCGATGCGATGCTTTATGGCTATTTCTTGTGGGGAAGGGGGCACTGGGTGATAGTATAAGCTAGAGCGGTTTAGGCTTAAAAGCTCTGCTTGCTTTTTGATAGTTAGTTCTGGATGGCCCCATTCCACCAAACCCAAGCGCTCATCCCGGCTAAGCTCAGAGGCCACTCTTTTTTTTAAGCCAGGTCAGCTCAGTGGTTAAGCGGCCGACTTCCGCGTACAGGTCTTGTATTTTCTTCTCGTATTCAGATTTCATGTTCTCCATATTTTTCGTTTCATCGGTGAAGAGGGAAGGCAGTTTTTGTATCGCTACATTTCTCCACTTGTTTAGAAGGGAAGGGTGGATACCATATTCGGAAGCGATTTGGGCGATGGATTTTTCTTCCTTGAGAATTTCCAGTACGATTTTAGCCTTAAACTCGGCTGGATATTGTTTCCTAGTACCCATTCTGACGCTTAGGACCCCCATTTTTCGTGTCTAGTTTTCTGGGTCCATTATA
>NZ_JBJHHE010000064.1:0-1329 GCF_056378755.1 Thermanaeromonas sp. DSM 22490 | reverse complement strand
AGTCCCTGGTCAGTTACATCAGTAACAGGGGTATCAAGCTGGAAAAGAGCAGTTAGGGATTAATGGGGTTATCTTACTATAGCAGTAAGAGATTTTTAAAGGAGGCATGAAGTATGATGATTACTAGACTTTCCTCTAAGGGACAAGTAGTACTTCCTAAGAATATCAGAGAACAACTTGCTTTAAAGGAAGGAGCAGAACTTAAGGTGGAGGTAATTAAAGGCAAAATAGTCCTCGAACCCGTTGTTGGCAAAACGGAACCAGGATGGCGTCGCTGGAAAGGCATCCTTAAAGGAAGCAAAGTGCTGGAAGAGCACCTGGCAGAACACGCTCTCGAGGTGGAACAAGAGTGATAAAGGTATTTGACGCTTATGCTGTATTATGCTGGCTACAAGAAGAACCGGGTGCCAGCTACGTGAATTGAGGTACACCCAGGCCTGACTTTACACTGAGATGACGGCCTAGATCAAATAACGCCTCCAGGGCTCGGCGCAGTCTGTTCTCAGCTATATCTATGGCGTCTTCATTTTTTAAAAATTGGTTTCGCGGTAGTTGTGCTAGAAGCCTAAGCCTCTTGACTGAGCTTTGAATTATCGCCAGCCTTTGCGCAATCAGTGCCTCATTGTACAAGGCTGGAAGCCTCCTTTATAGCTTCATATAGCTCCCGCCGGCCCTGCTCTAAGTGATATCGATAATCCATATATAAACCGGAAATCACATATTCGAAATCGGTCCGGCGCTCATCATCTGTACAGTAAATGACTTTACCTTTGCTTATGACTTCAAAAGCCATAGGAACCGGTACCAAGTGTAAAAAGAGCAAGTCCACTTCTAACGGGGTAAATATTTCTCCCAGCTTAGGGTAAAGATGAGTATAAAGATTTACTATACCCTCCCTTGACGCCAATAAAACGGCCAGGTCCACATCCTGAGCCCGTTCTGGTTCCTCCAGGTAGGAACCAAATAGATAGACGGCGATTATTTCCGGAAACGAGGTAAATATCTCTTTAAGAACGCTTGAAACTCTCTTAGCCATCATTTATCACCAGTTTAATTATAACACGGCTACACTTTTTCAATCCATACCGCCTGCGCAAGGCGAATGGTGAGTTTATCTGTCTATGTACCCCCCGGCTACCGGCGTATGCACATGAATGAGCAAACCGGCCTTCCTCAAGGCCCTGTTGCCACCCTCTTATATGCCACGAAGTCCTGAGCTCCATTACCTTCTCCACCTCCCCCGCACTTCATTCGTAAGCGTCAAATACAACCCACCTTGGCACAGTGCTCGAGTTTAAGGGATAATCTTCCTCAGAAAACGAACTGAGG
>NZ_JBJHHE010000063.1:0-1361 GCF_056378755.1 Thermanaeromonas sp. DSM 22490 | reverse complement strand
AGTTGGTGATGAGCTCCTTGAATATGGCGTCGTGGTCTATGGGCATTTCCGGTTTCTCCTGTTTTTTCTTTAGTTTATGTTATTTTACTTTGGGTGTAAAGGGGTATAAAAAAGGGGTATAAAGCCTGAGTTATCCCCAGTTTTTATTCCAGGGCCTGCTTGGCTTTCGCTCGCGAAAGTTTCCCTCGCGGGCAGGACTTTTGCTCGGCCTAAAAGCTTAAGGCGGGGTTCCCTCGACAGCTGGCATCCTTGCCGATGGGCCGGTCTTAGGCCTTTCTATCCTCGACCCCTTCTTAAGCTTTCGGCCGAAGCCTATCACACACCAGTGGCTTAAGGAAGATCAATGGCGGCCGCCCAAACAGCGGCATACAGCCAAGCGTATTTTTGAGCGTTTAAGGGAGGAACACGGTTACCAGGGGAGCGAAGCTACAGTTCGTCTTTACGTACGTCGCTGGCGCCAGGCACAGCCCAAGGAGATATTTTTACCCATGGATTTTGGTCTCAGCGGCTGGGCGCAAAGCGACTGGTTTGAAGCCTTAGTAGAGCTTCAAGGTAACATTATTAAAGTACACGTTTTTCTTCTGCGTTTATGCGGTTCCCGTGCTCTTTTTGCCCGCGCCTATCTTAGGGAAAATGCCGAAGCTGTTTTGGATGGTCATGTGCGCTCTTTTAATTTCTTGGGCGGTGTGCCTACCCATATGGCCTACGACAATCTCAAAACCCCGGTAGCGCAAATTTTCTCTGGCCGGCGTCGCCAAGAGAGCTCATACCTTCAAACTTTGCGCCTCCATTATCTCTTTCAACCGGAATTCTGCCTTCCCTATGAAGCTCATGAAAAGGGGCTGGTGGAAAATGGAGTGCGCCTGGTGCGGCATAACTGCTTTGTTCCCCTACCTAAAGTAAACAGCCTGGAGGAACTTAATGAGCATTTGGAAAGGTGGTGTTTAAAATACCTGGAAGAATATTTGCCGTTTCATAGAAACAGCCAAGGAGAATGGATTAAATCCCTTCCACTATCTCATTTACCTCTTCGAAAGGCTGTCCAACCTGGACACGCAGGATAAAGAAGCCCTGGATCAGCTCCTGCCGTGGTCGGCAACTTTGCCTTCTGTTTGCCGGGTGAATAATTAGTTTTTTCAAGCCCCCACCTCAGAAAGGTGGGGGTTATTTTACGCTTACTATCTAAGGGTTAGGAACTAGCATTTTTTGCATTTAAGAAACTTGAGAATTCCTGGTGAAAAGTGGTAAAATGGGAATCGGCACCTCGGATTGTGTAGGAGGTGGCGAATGTGGCCCTTGACCTGGATACAATTGGGATAGAGGTGGGCTCGTATTCATACCTCCGGCGTTTTGATCCGGAC
>NZ_JBJHHE010000062.1:0-1373 GCF_056378755.1 Thermanaeromonas sp. DSM 22490 | reverse complement strand
CGGGCTGGCCCCCTAATTATGGAGATTATGCCACAAAGGATTCCGCTTTCATTAATTTGCTCATGAATGCTTTGTGAAACTCTTCAGGGCTCATATATCCCAGGCTACCATGCCTCCTCCTCCGGTTGTAATATTCTATGTACTTGGATATCTCAGCGTATGCCTCCATAAAGCTTTGAAACTCATACCGGCTATAGCATTCGGTCTCTAGAATAGAATGAAAGGCTTCAATATGAGCATTGAGATTGGGGGTCTTAACAGGTATACGCTCATGGACAATTCCTAGCTTTTCACAGGTTCCCTGGAACCTATTGGCGATGAACTGGGGCCCATTATCTGTACGAAGTTTGGGCATCTTCGCCCCTTTATATAGACCTCGCTTCCTCAGTCCATTTTTCAGTACCCTAGAAGCATCAACAGCAGTACAGGATAAACCCAGGTGATAATCGATTATCATACGGTCAAAAACATCAATAAGGGATAACTGGAAAAAGAATTGGTCTGTTCCAGGTATGTAGCCATACTTCACATCCATTTCCCAGAGCTGATTAGGACCGGTAACTTCCTCTCTTTTAGCTAAAACTCGGGGCCTTTCTCTTTTGACTTTGCGCTGGGGTAGGAGAATATCCAGTTCCTTACATAGCCGGTAAACCTTCTTGTGATTTATGATAAGGCCATAGTCTTCCCGTAAGCATACAGTAAGCTTTCGATAGCCATAGGGGAAGCCTTCTCCACAGACTAGCTCAGTCAGGTATTCTTTAATCTGTTCGTCGGATACTTTCCTGCCCTCACGGTTCAAGGAATAAGTAGACCTTGGCCTACCAGAACGCTTTAGTTCCTTGGTGGAAGTATCACCCTCTTGGGGTTTAGAATTTTCCTGGGTTCGCCTTGTTCTAAGAGCATAGTAGGTAGAAAGGGGAAGGCCGACAAAGCCGAGAACAAGGCGAACGCTATAACCTTGGGAAATCCATTTTTCTGCTATGGCGACTTTGTCGGCTAGCGAGGGTTTACTCTATCCCTCAGTTCTCTAAGAATAGCCAGCTCTAGCTCCTTCTCTGCCAAGAGCCTTTTTAGCCGGTCATTTTCGGTGCTGACTGCTTTAAGCCTTTTTTCGAGTTCTTCCAGGCGTTGTTTTTCAGCTTTAGGGAGAGGCTTTAGAGAGCCGTTTTTACGCATCTTCTTAATCCAGGTATAGATAGTGTTTTCGGAGATTTGGTGACGCCTGGCAACCAGGGCTACGTTACCAACCTCCTGGCATTCAGCCAAGATTTGCTCTTTGAATTCGTCGGTGTATTGTCTCATTGACCACACCCCCTAAGGTTATTATAGGTTCTACACGGAGATTTTCCAAACTGCTTAGGGGGCTAAATAGA
>NZ_JBJHHE010000060.1:0-1446 GCF_056378755.1 Thermanaeromonas sp. DSM 22490 | reverse complement strand
CATCTTAAACTCATCTTCTTTAATCCCCGAATAAAGTGTTGCTCAAACCCAAAACTCTGGTCTAAACGGCTGTTTACTCGCTCCACCGACGTACGCTTCTTGTAAAGTTCCTGCCACCGATAGCTGGAACGTGCTAGCGGCGTGAACACCCTCCGGTCTTCTTTAAGGGGTATCCGAATACCGCTCTTAACCGGACATTTATCTATGCCCTTGCATCTTAACCCATAATGCCTGGCCGGACACCTGTATTTTAATGTTTCCCGGTCTTTCTCAAATCCTCCATAGGCCATCTCCCTCTTTATCCCCGTCTCCGGACAGTAACAGCTAACTTTACCCTTATAGTCGTATACTACATTCTCCTGACCATTGACTACTTTCGTCTCTTCCCCATCTTTCCATTGGTTCCTTATGTCTATGACCGGCTTTATTTGATACTCTCCCCATAGCTTAATGATCAGTTCTGTGGAGTCGTAGGCCTTGTCTGCTGTAAGGTATTCCATCCTTTCAAAGGTCCCCGGGGCCTTCTCTTTTACCCTCTCCAGAAGCTTGGGCGCTTCTTTTACTTCGCTCGCCGACGCCTTGGTCACTTTGAACCCTATGGGGAGTTCATATAGAGCATCTACTATCAGGTGCAGGCGAAATCCAAACCATTTCACTACTTTTTCCCACTGGCTGCCGTCTTCCCTCTTCCCCCGGTAAACCTTACACCCCCAGTCTGCATCTTGTTCCCGCCGACCGTCAGCTCTAAGCTCCCTTACTTTCTCTTTCTTCTTCCCACGACTTAAACTCGCCAAGGCTTTGCCGTCTATGGCCACTACTTCTCCAAAATCCGGTAGTTCCTCCCTTAGCTCCTCTACCAGCCGGTAAAATATTCCTTCGACCTCCTCTTCTTTCTTAAACAGTTTCCGCAAAAACCGGCTGTATACCCATGACGGCGGTATGGCCTTCTCTCCCTTAACGAGGTCAAATCCGCATAGCTCTCGTAATTGGGCATTACGCCAAAGTTCCCGCCTTAAACTTTCTATCGAAGGATGCTGGTATACTATCCCTGCCAGTACAGAGTTCCATACAGCCCTTATGGGATAGTCATCCCGCCCATTAGCCCGTTCCTTCTCCAGTTCCACCATCAATTCTTCGTCCGGCATGTATTCAAGGACTAGCCTAAGTCGTTCGAGCTCCCCTAAATTTTCGATTTCCCTCCATCCAAAGAGCCTCTGTTGTGGTATAATAGCCATGGGTGACCCTCCTTTGTCTGGTTGGTTTGGTGTTACTTAACAGATTCGCTTCTTAAGGAGGGTCATCCTCTTTTTGGGGTCAATTTTTTAATCCCTCATACCCAATCCCCCTCAACCCCAACCAAATTCATGCCTTCCCCGGGGTAAAATCTTTTACCCCAATCCCTTCATACCTTCACCTTCCTTATTTCCCCGTCAGCGCAGATGGCTC
>NZ_JBJHHE010000059.1:0-1589 GCF_056378755.1 Thermanaeromonas sp. DSM 22490 | reverse complement strand
AAGTGATGTGATAAACCCCTTAAATCAAGGCTAATTGCAGTCGAAAACACGAGATAAATAATAGGTGATGTTTAAACAGGGCCATTTTTTCTTGCAGCATGTTTACAGTAGCGCGGGTCATCTCCATGACCTTTGCTGCCCGTTTTTTCCGACGCCAGATTAATGTAGCCAGGCGTTTTATATTCTGGGCCACCGCCGTCATTTTCACCTGTTCATCTACCGCAGCCAGCCCGTAGCTCCTGGCCCGGTCCAGGCCATGATGTTCTTTGGCTTCCGCAAAGGTGTGCTCGATACGAATACGGTAACGGTAAGTACGGCGGTATCCCCCGCTTTGCATAAGCGTTCGGGCTAGGTTTCTGGCCCTAGCTATACGAATACGTTCTTTGCGCTTTCTATAAGTTGCCAGGTTGTAGGTCCGGCGTTTCCAATTGGGTATCGGCTCCAGTCGCGTGTCTTCCATGGGTACCAAAGGCTGGTAACCCAATTCAATGACTTCCGCCAGGAAGTCTCCTGCGGTATAATTGCCATCCCCCAGGAAAAAGCGTTTTTGTCCCTCCTGGGAGAGAGGTGGTAAAAAGGGGTGCACTTTCTTTAGCATCTTGAGGGCGGCTGTGCGCTCCATAGCTCCGTTGGCTACTGTGGCCATGGCCTCCAGTATAATACCAGAACGTACATCTATGAGGTTATGAGCCAGATAGCTGAGCTTCGCTTCTTTCCCACGACCCTTGCGGAATAGGCGCGCTTCCGGGTCAGTGGTGGAACGATGGGTGGCGTTGCTGAACTTCTCTCCCCGAAAATCAGGGTCGCCGGATTTTCTCGCGGAGATTGCTGGGGAAGAGTTATTCCTTGGTAAAACCTGTTCTCCTTGTGACGTATTAGTTTCGGGTTCATGGGCCGCAGGGGGATTATTATCGCCATGATGGTCGTCTTTGTTGTCGGGTTCGCTTGAGGTTTCCAGCTCTTTCTCGTCTTGCTTTCTTAAGTCCTCAAGGTATTTGATTACCGGCTGGGGGTTCAGCGGTTCCAGGCTCTTTATCGATGCCCGTGCCTGAACAATAGTGCCGTCAGCGGCCAATACGTCGCCTTTGACCAGGCCAGCCTCCACACATTGCCGTACGATTTCGTACATGATTTCATCAAATAAACCGTGTTTACGCCAGAGCTTTCTGGCCTTGACCAGAGTGGTACGGTCAGGTAAAGGGCTGTTGAAGTCCAGGCCGCAGAACCATAGATACCCGGCATGTAGGGGCAATTCGGTGAATAGACGATTCTCGGAAATACCCAATAGATATGATAAAGTAACAAGACGAAAGGCGATTTCCGGGTCTATAGATGGCCGCCCAGTATGGGAATATAAATGCGCTACCTTGGCCCGGATAAACGAAAAATCAACTGCGGCATCAATACGGCGGAGATAATAATCTTCTGGAATCAGACTTTCAATATCCACTACCTGGATTGCCATTTGCCGCCGCAGGTTTTCTTTGCTTCCCAGCAACACAATCCTCTCCTGCAAAGTAGATGTCATTACTATTTTCGATGTCGATATGCTAATACCTGCTAATTAAAATGAGTTTTTCACAACGCTT
>NZ_JBJHHE010000058.1:0-1623 GCF_056378755.1 Thermanaeromonas sp. DSM 22490 | reverse complement strand
GAAGCTGTCAAGTGGAGCTAGGTAATTTTTTTGATTTTGTTTGTCTCCAATGGTAAGTGGGTATTTATGTATAGTATGTTAATTATTGGTATGGCTAAGGGATACAACATTTGGCAATGACAGCTTCTATTAAAACAGTTGCCGGTAGCTAAACAATCCTACTACTTCGGCCAATTTTTGGGCTAATTCGCTGTTGCCAGGAGCTAAAGGTATAGAGCCCCGGCACCAATCGCCAGGTTCTTGGTAAGGTAGCCCATCCGCCTCTTTCCTCGCCCAGTAGCCGTTGTTAATATCTTTCTTCTCAGCTGCTTCTTCTCCCGGCGCCGGAGGCCCAGATACCCTGATCATGTCCCGCAATGTCCCATTCCTTAGGGCACACCTTACCCGCCCCAGGTTAAATGCCCCTCTCTTGCTCCAGGAACAACCCCGGTGTTTAAACCGCCTGGCTATGGTATGCCCTACGTTGGGCTCGATTACCCCTATTCCCCGCGCAACTTCCGGTACTTCTTTCCCCCTTTCCCTCCAGTCCTTTATCCCTTCCCATACGCTGTTCATTAGGTCCTGAAATTCTTTCAAGGCCTCCTTGCGTTTGGCCTCCTTTTCTTCCGCTATGAGCCCCTGTATTAGCAGGTTGAAGGCTTCTTTGTCCCCTTTCTTAAGTACTTCTTTTACCGCTCTTTTGGTGTCCGGCTCCTGACCCCACAGCCGCGTTAGGTCCCTCTCTAGGTGAAACCGACAGTATTGGTATTCGGCTCCTATAAGGTCGGCCCCTTCTCTTATCCATTCTGCCCCGTCTCCGCCTACGATGACCCGCCGGCAGCCTTCTAGGTCGTATACCCTCCTTAATTGACGCTCTAAGGCCTCCCAAAATTCTTTCCCACTGCCCCCATGGACAAAGTACATGGGATTCTTCAGATGTGCCTCACCAGTGTATTCGTCTATCTCCCACCCTTCGTAAACTACGGCTATCTTTAGCTCGAATCTTTCCTTCCCCTTTTTTCTCTTCTTCCTCCTTCTCCTCCCCTTGCTCTGCCGTTGTTCACTAAGTAAAGCCCCGTCTACTTCTATAACCAAAAGGGGAACTCTCTTCTCGCCTTTGTCGTCAAGCCCCGTAGGCCCATCCCATTTACCTAGGTGTTCCCCCGTCCGAATGGCGTATCGCCTTATGGTTTCATGGCTTATGCTTACTCCTAATATATCCTCTAGGGCTTCCTGGGCCTTGCGATAGGACATCTCTGCTGCCAGCGCTACCCCTAGTTCTATCACCCGGGGAGAAAAAGATCCCCTCTTGTTTAAACCCAGTAGCTCGTCAAGTAAGTATACGTAGGCTACTGCCCCGCTCGCTAGCCGCTTCTTGTAGTACCTCCTCTTGTACGTAATCACCCCTAAGCTGGTCACAAGAGGCTTCTCCTCTAGGCATACGATTTCCCAGCCCGCCCGCTTCAACGAGCGCGCCAGCACCTCGTCTATATGCTCTAATAGCACTTTGAGGCTCTGACAGTATGTTTCCGCTACCTGCCTAAAAACTTTTTTCTCCAAGGTATTGAAATCCATCCCGTGATTTATTACATTGAGTATAAGGGCTTGTGTCCAAGGATGGTTCAAGAAATTATTGTTCCCGCC
>NZ_JBJHHE010000056.1:0-1908 GCF_056378755.1 Thermanaeromonas sp. DSM 22490 | reverse complement strand
TGTCGATCTATACGCTCAAAAGCTGCTCAAGGATGAGAAGTTAACAACCTGGGTTGTGGATGAAAGTATAGCTAAAACAGCTGCCGAATTACGGGGCAAATATGGGATAAAGACGCCAGATGCGATCCAGATGGCAACGGCTATTATCGCTGGAGCCAAAACATTGGTTACGAACGATGCAAGTCTAAAGAAAGTCAGGGAAATAGAGTCCTTGGATAAGTTGCGAGCCTTTATTGCAGCCCGGCGGCTATAGGCTCTCTTAATCCTTCAGCATTTCCCGACAAACTCGACTTCCTCTCTCGGTTAAGAACTAGCTGTTCACTACACTGCAAGGAGTGAATATTATTGCGCCTTTATCACGTAGAGCGTAACGACGAATGCCCTTGCGGCAGCGGCGGCAATTATAAAAAATGCTGTTTCGGTAAAGTAGAAGAGACAACGCGCATTTTAAAGCAATACGATAAGAAGATAGAAGAAGAGAGAGCCGCGTGGTCTATTCTGGACGGGTACTACATCCCGACCAGATACCCGAATGGATTGCCTGATGACATTCCGGCGCGGGTTTATAATCAGAAGACCGCTCGGGAGGCTGTAGCTCTAGCTGCTCAGGCGGTTGATAGGCCCTTTGTGGAACGCCCAGGTTACATCTACAGCGAACTAGCTCCTCGTGTAGCCACGGACATCCTGGTCTATACTCCCGAGGAATGGCAAAAGATAAAAGACCGGCCTTTCATTCAGCAGTCGCTAGCCGAGGGAAGCGTGCTCTAATTTCTTTCATAAATACTTTTAAGTCTTCGACATCCCGCTTTAAAATCCCCCAAACGATCTCGGGGTCAAGACGGGCATAGTCATGAACAATAATGTTACGAAACTGGGCCATTTTCACCAGCCTCTTGACTAAACTATCCGATAAGTACCCCGCTTCACCTAGAACTACAAAAATGTCTTTATTATCTATAGGCTCTCTTAATCCTTCAGCAGAGATAATATGACTGGCTATGTCCAAGCAGCTTTCCACTGCCAGGTGAAGGGTTCTTTCAATATACCGCCGGATGCGTTTTTCCCGCTTAAAATCCTGCAAACTTATATTCCTTTCGGCTTCCAGATCGGCTATATATTCGGCCAAAAGAGCAAGACGCTCGCGTAGGACTTCAGTATCCGTCATTGGAGCTACCTCCCAAAGCCCTGACTATCATTTGCCGGCTCCTGTTTTCTAACAACGGCCGGAGATCGAAATAAGTGCGCCGCGACTTAACCTCGAAGGATATCCGATAACCCGGCTCCTTGTCTACTAATAAAATACCATCTTTTAAAATCTGGTGCCTGAGCAACAAAGGCGCTTCTTCCATGTCTACTACATCTACTTTCCTCCCCACAATTCGTTCCAGGTCAATAATCATCTCCAACCGGCGATCGAAACGGGCCAATTTATCCTCCAGGCGGTAAAATAATACCGCCACATCAATATCACTGTTTTCTCGGTCGGTACCTCGAGCCTGCGACCCGAAAAGATAAGCAGCGGCTATATCCTTACGCTGCTCCAGGTAGCCGGAAATTATTGATATTGGGGGTTTTAACTCGCCTCTGGGCCGCATGAGAAGGAAATTACACCCCTCACTTATTATCTTTAGCTACCACGCTGGCCCTCCGCTCTACCAACTATTGTAATCTATAACCCTGCCATGTCTCAATACTAAAAGTGCACTAACTAAAAGTGCACTAAAGCGCACGCCCGACGCATCCACAAGCGGCTGCATTTTATTTATTTTTCCGCCATAAAGCTATTCTTATTAGCTCCTTGTCCAGGCTTTACACATAAAGTAAAATAGAGTAAACTAAAGAAAAAACAGGAGAAACCGGAAATGCCCATAGACCACGACGCCATATTCAAGGAGCTCATCACCAACT
>NZ_JBJHHE010000055.1:0-2529 GCF_056378755.1 Thermanaeromonas sp. DSM 22490 | reverse complement strand
GTAACCGTCAAATATAACCCACTTTTTGCCCTTACGTAAGATAAGAATAAAGAACCCCCACCGATTTCTGAGATGGGGGCTAAAACAAGCTTAATTATTCATCCGGCAAACGGGGGGCAGAGTTTCCGACCACGGCAGGAGTTGATCCAGGGCTTCTTTATCCTGCGGGTCCAGGTTGGGCAGCCTTTCGAAGAGGTAGGTAAGGTAGTGAAAGGGATTTAATCTATTCTCCTTGGCTGTTTCTATGATGCTGTAGATAATAGCACTGGCTTTAGCACCCCGAGGGGTGTTGGCAAATAACCAGTTCTTACGCCCAATGACGAAGGGCTTTATAGAACGCTCGCTGCGGTTGTTATCAATTTCTAAACGCCCGTCTTGTAAAAAGGCGACAAGTTTATCCCATTGGCCCAGGCAATAGTAAACCGCCCGCCCAAAGGCACTTTTGGGCAGCACCTGCGCCTTCTGCTTCTTAAGCCATGCTAAAAATTCGTCCAGCACGGGCCGGCTGCGCTCCTGGCGGATTTGATACCGTTCTTCCGGGGTTTTGTCTTTAAGCTCGCGCTCTATGGCAAAAAGCCGGTTGCAGAACTCCAGCCCCTCCCGGGCTGTCACTGCTGCATGGCGTTTTTCCTCCGGCAGGGCTTTTAAAGCTTCGTCAAACTTGCGCCGGGCATGGGCCCAGCAGCCCACCAGGGTGACCTCTGAAAGTCCATTGTAGCCCTCATAGCCGTCAACATGCAAATAACCCTTAAAACCTTCCAGGAACCGGCGGGGGTGTTTGCCAGCCCGGGTGGTCTGGTAGTCGTAAAGAATTATGGGAGGTCCGTCCCGCCCGGTACGGTAAAGCCAGAGAAATGATTTGGTGGTAGGCTCTCTTCCCGGTTCATGGAGTACCTGCAACGTGGTCTCATCGGCATGGAGAATGTCTCTTTTGAGGAGGTGTTCATGGAGACGGTCGTAAATAAGGGTTAAGTAGGTGTTTGCTCCATGGAGCACCCAGTTGGCCATGGTCTGCCGGGAAAGGTCTATACCCCAACTTTTAAACTGCTGCTCCTGGCGGTAGAGGGGTAATCCTGCCCCGTATTTCTGGGTCATAATGTAGCTAAGAAGCGAGGGAGATACCGGGCTTCCCGGAAGTACAGGAGCAGGCATGGGCGCTGTGATAACCGGGGTGGTTACCTCTTCTTTCTCGCAGCGGCGGCAGGAATAGACGTAGCGCACGTGCTGAACCACTTTCACCTGGGCCGGGATAATTTTGAGCTCTTGCCGTACCTCGGTGCTCATTTCATGTAAAGGGCCACCGCAACACGGGCAGACCCGCTCCTCTTCCGGTAGGCGGTGTTCTACCACCTCAACCGGTAAATCTTCCAGGTTCATCTCCCGGCGGCCGCGCGTTTTACGGCGCTGGTAGGTGATGGTCTCCAAATCCGGCTCCGCTTCCTCCGGCCGGGCTTCCACTTCTGCCTCATTAAAAAGCAAAAGCTGTTGCTCTTTTAGTGCTTCAGTCCGCTCGCTGGAAGAACCGAATTGCCTTTTCTTGCTTAAACGGAACTGCTCCATAAACCAGTTTAATTTAGCGGTCAGTTCGGCATTTTGTTGTTCCAGCTGCCTACACTGCTCTTCCAGCTGAAGGCAGTGGCTTTGCAGCTCTTCTATGGTCATGGTAGCAAGAGACTTAGAAGTGTTCATGCCTTAATGATTCGACAAATCAAGCCGAATTCCTCTAGAATCAACCACAAACAAAAAATATTTCTTTCTAGCGATTTCTTTTACAAGATGGTGCGCGCTTTTACCTCAGGATGGGCTTTAGGCTGGTTTAAGGGAAGGCCGTCAAGCAGCCAGCGCAACTCCCGGCGGCTTATGGTGATGGTAGAAGAAGTATTTTCCACCGGCCATACGAATTTGCCCTTCTCCAGCCGGCGGTAATAAAGCCAAAACCCGTTGTGCTCCCAGTGGAGGATCTTTAGTTTGTCCCTCTTACGGTTGCAGAAGACAAAAAGGCAAGAAGAAAAAGGGTCTAATTCGAAGCCTTCCTTGACCAGTACCGCCAGGCCGTCAATAGATTTGCGCAAGTCTGTTGCGCCGCAGGCGAGGTAAACCCGGTCGATACCCACTTCGTTTAGCATAACGCCATCAGCACCTGAACTACCTGGGTGAGTAAGGCCGGGTCAAAGCCGGGTCTTACCTCGATGCTGGCCGGTCCTATTTTGACCAATAGGGCCTGTTCTCGGGAACCTTCCTCGCTTATTTCTACCGGTAGCCACCGGTTGGAAAGCTCCGGAGGAGTTGGGGTTTGGTTCTTAAACTTCCGCAGCCAGTACCATAACTGCCTGGGGCTAATGCCCTCATGGGAGGCGCACCATTCTTTAACGCTTTGCCCGCTTTCCCTGTATTCAGCTATGCGAGCTTCCCATAGTTTTTGTAATTCGGCTCTGGTCATAAGGGGAAATCCTCCTCAGTTCGTTTTCTGAGGAAGATTATCCCTTAAACTCGAGCACTGTGCCAAGGTGGGTTGTATTTGACGCTTAC
>NZ_JBJHHE010000054.1:0-2936 GCF_056378755.1 Thermanaeromonas sp. DSM 22490 | reverse complement strand
GGAGTCCCTGGTCAGTTACATCAGTAACAGGGGTATCAAGCTGGAAAAGAGCAGTTAGGGATTAATGGGGTTATCTTCCAAAGGAGGATTCCCTTTTCCTTTCTCACTGTCACTCTCAGAAGCATTAGAATCATCAAACTGGGGATTCGCCAGGGTTTGGGTCCCTTGACATTACCCCTTCCTATGTTTACCCTTAAGACAAAGACCGGCATTAAGTTTACGTGCCGATCTTTTTACTTAATATATATCGGGCAGGGTTTCCTTAGCCGGTAGGACCCCGCGCCCGGTTTGAAAGTCTTGCAAAGGTCGGGTGAAGCGGCATGGAAGAGACACTCAAGCTGGCGGCCAACTACGGTTTTCCTATGGTGGTGGTCTTTTACCTTTTGGTGCGGCTGGAGCCCCTCATAAAGGAGTTGGAAAAGTCCCTCACCATACTGACGGTAGTGGTGGCCCGGCTGGGCGGTGTGGACTGCCAGGTGGTGGAGGGCCAGGGCGCGGGGAAATAGGGCTTACCGGGAGGTGGACCCTGTTAAAAATCGGTAAATAATTGCTAATTAATATTCTCTAGCAGCTTTCCCATATTTCTGGTAAAATGAGGGAGGAACCTTTGTAGAACGGGCCCTAGCCGGGAACCACTCCGCTGGGCCTCAAGAGAGAGGTACGAAGTACAAATAGTGGCCCTGGAGCAAGTTTTGGATGAAGCCGGATGGCGATTTTTGAGCGGTATTGGGAAAAGCAATTTAGCGAAATCGTTTTATTTTCCTGGCGGTACCGGCCTTGCCTTGAAAAGAGGGAGTGACTTCTGTGGCAGTTCCGAGCTTACTTGAGGGACTGTTTAGGAACTAGGACCTCCAAAGCATAGGTGTTGAGAACCGTGCTGAAATGATTATTAAGGTTGTTCTGTCACGTGGCACGTGGGAGCAAGTGAAGTGGATTTTCGAGCAGTATGGGGTTCAAAAAGTTCGAGAAGTGTTTTTGAAGGATTATTATGGATTGCGCACACTTCCCGAAAGCACGCGGAGACTTTGGGAACTGGTATTCGTACAGGAACACCGGCAGGAACATGATAGGGTGGAGAAGTGGCGGTGCAGACGCATTCCGCCACGGTCGGAAACGTGTGGCGCGTTTACGGAGGGCGGCATTCGGTAATACCCTGGCGGGTCCCATCGCCAGCAAGCTGCCCCATGTACATTAAAATGTAATCCTAAAATTGGGCAAGAAAAACTCCGGGAGCGATGAATTTATGTCCAAGTTACAAAAACTAAAGGCTGTTTGTAAGCGCTATAGTATTATACTAGCTTACCTTTTTGGTTCCCAAAGGGAAGACGGTATACGGCTCCTTCTTGACCAGCCTGTAACGGTAGTTGACCCTTTGGCGGATATTGATGTAGGTGTAGTCTTTAAAGATTTTAATCGTCTACCCGAGACCAAACATAGGCTCTATGCACAAATATATAATGAATTAAGTGATTTGTTTCTTCCCCTTAACCTTGATTTGATTTTCTTGCAGGAGACCCACTCTGTTTTTCAGGTGGAGGCGATTACCGGTACATGTATTTATTGTGAGAACGATGACCTTAGGGATGCCTACGAACATGCAATCTTAGCCCGGGCAGCAGATTTTCGTTATGTTTTGGAAAAATATTATGAAGAGCGCTTGGAGGAACTAAGGTGATATTATGATCAACGTGCTATTGGTATCTCAGAGGCTGGAAATGATTAAACAGTGGATAACCGAGCTTCGGCGGTTGGGTCGCATGACTTATGAAGAATTTACAAGCGATGTCCGAAACCCTGCTGCGGCAGAAAGTTTTTTGCGCCGCTGTCTCGAAGCTATCTTTGATATTGGCCGACATATTTTAGCCAAATCGGGCTCTATCGACCTGGCTACAGAATACAAGTCTATTGCCCAGGGGTTAGTCCGGAAAAAAGTTATCAGCCCTGAACTGGGTCGAACTTTGACAGCTATGGCGGGATACAGAAACAGATTGGTTCATCTTTACTACCAGGTTGGCGACCAGGAACTCTATGAAATCTTACAAAAAGATCTGGGAGACATAGAGCGTTTTATGGTAGAAATAAAAACTTTTTTGCAAGGTCTGTCCCGGCCTTCCGCTGATGGAAGTTAGGCCCGCCAGGTTTTGATACGTTCAGGCCTGTTTGGGGTGGCCTGCGGAAAAATACTCCGTGGACTATTTCCGCGATTATTATGGAGGAGACGAAGAAAAGCGGCAGGCGAGAGGGAAACCCGGGAGCGTTTTCCCGTGCATGCCGTTGTTCTTGGTCTCATGCCGGTTTGACATGATAAGCATAGCAGACCCTAATCACCTATGCTGTGGGCGGGAAAGTAAAGTAGCTAATGAAAAAATGCCCCGGTTGTTTGGCGGGCTAAACGGCGTAGTTAAAGCGGGCATGGATATAGCGCCGTAAGCTGGTGAGCCCTTGGCTAAATATCGGAAAGGCGGGAATAAATATGCTGGAGCTAGGCGTTTTAACCGAAGTTGATATCAGGGAAGTTTGGGGTTACGAAGCCAAGGATTTTACTCCGTGGCTCAAAGAAAATATAGGCAGGCTAAATGAAGTTTTAGGACTGGATATTGAAATAATTGAGCAGGAAGGCCCGGTAGGGCCTTTTGCAGTAGATCTCGTGGGGCGAGACCTGAGTTCAGGGCGTACGGTAGTCATTGAAAATCAGCTTGGCCCTACAGATCATACTCACTTGGGGCAGCTCATCACCTATGCTGCAGGGCGGGGAGCCAGAATAGCTATTTGGATTTCGCCTCAGTTTCGGGAAGAACATAGGCAAGCCCTGGATTGGCTGAATGAGAACACAGGAGAAGACCAGGCCTTTTTCGGAATGTAAGCGTCAAATACAACCCACCTTGGCACAGTGCTCGAGTTTAAGGGATAATCTTCCTCAGAAAACGAACTGAGGA
>NZ_JBJHHE010000053.1:0-3176 GCF_056378755.1 Thermanaeromonas sp. DSM 22490 | reverse complement strand
CTTCTATGACCCCACACTTCCCTTTCCCTGGCAAGAAGTACTGAGTGTCACCATATGTAAATTTTGTTCCTCCACCCCGGCTGGAGCGGTGGCAGCCGGTTGGTGGGGGTGAAATTGGCTATTAAGCCGCCCTTCCAGGACACGGGTGGACCATGACCGCCGGGTAATAGGTGTATTTCCTCCCCACCCGTGGCCTGGAGGGGCGGAACCAGTCGCCAACCTGGAAGGGCTTTAAGAGCAAATTGAGCTTCGAACCAGCAGGAAACCTGCTAAAGGCGGCGAACCCAATAGGCAGATATTGGACAAGCGAGGGATTAAGCGTTGGGTCGCCCTGCCTTTTTCCGCCAGCGTATTCTCACCCAGGCGGCTTCCCTGGAGGCCAAGGGGCTGTTCAACTACCTGGTCAGCGAGATCAGGACCAGGCGGGAGGTAGCCCTGGAAGAAGCCGTCCTGGCGGCGCGAGACGTTTTGGAGTACCTGGAGCGAAATCTGTTAACCCGGACTCTAGGCCAGATTGTTTTTCCGGCCATCTCCGGCCGGGAGAACCACCAGAAGCGCTCCCGGTCCAACCAGCCGGAGAAGCTGGTCAGTCTAACGGTGGTGGCCGAGGAAGACATTGAGCTGATGGCCGAGTTTGGGACGGTGGCTCTGCAGAGGGGCCGCCTGGCCCGCCTGCTCGAAGAGGCCTATGCCCAGGATGCCATTCTGGACACTCCCAGGCTTTGCGTTCTGTTCCCCCAGACCCACCGGGGCATTCGCGCCATCCTGCAATCCTTCTGGCAACAAGGAGTTTTGCTGCCGGTGGCCGGGATGAAGAAAGAGAACCGCCAGCTAATGCAGAACCTCCGGGCGGCGCTGGCTATTGACCGGTACTTAAGCGGTGAGGACCTCACCTCTTTGCGTAAGAATTTGGCTATCAGCACCGGCCGCTGGCAGCGGTGGTGGCAGGGCTTCAAGGAACTGGTGCAAAACCGGGACCAACCCCTGGCGGAACTGGCAAGGCTGCTCCGGGAGCCGCCGGAGCTTTTGGAAGCCTGGCAGGAGATATGGAACAGACACCGGGAGAAGGATCCGGGGATAGCCACCCGACTGGGCCTGGACCAGGAAGCTTTAAGACAACCCGGCACCGGTACCGGCAGCCGCCAAGCCTTTGCCGAACTGTTACGCCGGCGGCACGGCTACTCCCCGGCAGCCGTAGAGCAGTTTTTGGACGAACTGGCGGAACTGGCCAGCCGCCTGAACAGGCAGGAACGAGCCCCTGGAGCCATCGTGTACCAGGCCGTGAGCGACCGGGAGCCGGCCGGCAAAAAACTATCCCAGTGTGAACTGAAAGCCGTAGTTCTGGATTACGTCACCCCTGAGGACTGGGAACTGGCTAACCGGGATAACGCCGAGGCGCTTAAGTGGACCAGGCTTTTGCGCCTGGCCACCCAGGCCAGGTCCCAGGGGGCTACCTTAAACCAACCGGATCTGGCCCTGCTATTGGGCCTCTCCACCAAATCCGTACAGACCTTGCTAAAGGAACATCCAGGCGTGGTGGTTCCCACCAGGGGTATGGTAGCCGATATGGGACCGGCCTTAAGCCACGCCGATAAGATCATCCGCCTCTACATGGACGGCTACACCGAGACCGAAATAGTCCGGCGCACCGGGCACAGCTATGAAGCCATAGAGAACTACCTCCTGGACTTCGCCCGGGTCACCTACCTCCTGGAAAGGGGCCTGCCGGTACCGGCCATCAGGAAAGTCCTGGGCTGTTCCAGGAGGCTGGTAGAAAAACACGTCAACCTCTACCGGGAGTTTTCCGGCCCCGACTACGCCTTCATGATGGCGAAGGTCCGCCGCCTAGCCGAGGCCCACCCGGTTAAAAAAAACTAACCCGCATAGGGGGGATGAGACTCTTGGAAGCCAAGAAGGGTGTAAACAGCCGCTACGCCACCCTTCTTGCCAGGGATGTATTGCCAGTACAAACTGCTCACCTAAAAGAAAGCTTTGAACTAGCCCCGGCCTCAAAACTGGCCGAGGCGGCCTGTATGGCCACCAACCAGGCCATAGAGGCCTGGGAAAAGAACCTGGAAACCCGGCGCCTGAAACCAGGGGAACTCCTCCTGGAACAGGGGGGCCGGAAAATCGTGATCCCCCTCCTTACCCAGGAGGTATTGCCGCACCTCAAAGAGGGCCGCTCTCCCCGGGCCGTGCGCCGGGAACTGGAAATGCTCCAGTTCTCCAAGCTAAAGGAGCTAAACCCCGGCGCCAGTGTGGAAGACCTCTGGCATCTCGTCAACCAGGCCGAACTTTCCCTGAAGCGCGGTGGTAAAAGTGCGGAGGTACTGCCCGAAAGCCCCCTGGATGCTGAAACGCTAAAGCCAGGAGGCCGCCAGCACGTTGGGGGAGAAATCCCGCCGGAAGCCCTGAAACCGGCCATAGCCACCCTGGTGGACCAGTGGGGTGCCAGGCCCGCCCAGGCCGAAGGGATGGTTACCCTGGCAGCCAGGCTCTACACCTGGTGCTGCCCCAGGGTGGAGGAACTGGACCCCGGCCAACTGGTGTGGCTGGCCCACGGGACCAGGAAATCCAGGCGTACCGACCCCAGGCTCTTTCAGCCGGTAGTACTCACCTTACTAACACCGGAGGAACAACACTGGCCCCTCAACACCACCGCCGATCTGAAGAGGCTTAAAATACGGCAGATCGAACGGATTACCGCTGAAGCCTGGCGGCAGGATGGTGTCTTAACTACCCTGGACCTGGAGTGGCTCCTGGGCATCTCCCCCAGCCTCATCCGGCAGCTCCTGGAGGCCTACCACGAACGCTTCGGTGTCCTCCTACCCACCGCAGGCACGGTGCTGGACATGGGCCGCACCCTGACCCACAAGGCCCTGGTGGTGGAGATGGCCCTGGAGGGGCTAACCACACAGGAGATTGCTCGGAGGATCTACCACACCCCCGAGGCGGTGGACAACTACCTGCGGTTGTTTGATCGGGTGCTGCTATTGCGCTATTACCGTGTCCCCACCTCGGCAATGATGCGCATCACCGGTCACAGCCAAAGCTTGCTGGAGGAGCACCTGGCCCTGGTGGAAAAGCACTTCCCTGACGAGGAGTCCCTGGTCAGTTACATCAGTAACAGGGGTATCAAGCTGGAAAAGAGCAGTTAGGGATTAATGGGGTTATCT
>NZ_JBJHHE010000052.1:0-3368 GCF_056378755.1 Thermanaeromonas sp. DSM 22490 | reverse complement strand
AAGTAGATGTCATTACTATTTTCGATGTCGATATGCTAATACCTGCTAATTAAAATGAGTTTTTCACAACGCTTTTAGGGCATAGTTCAACCTTTCTTCGTTCATCCGGTAGAACTGGTGTACCCCGCCGGCATACTCGTCCATCAGCCTCTGCATTCTTTCTTCCACTTCCCTGGGGGTAATTCCGTCTTTGCCTTCGGCGCCGCGCAGAGCCGGAGCGAAAACCCGTTCTTTCTCCTGAGCTATTTGTTTTTGGTCCAATTCTAGATCTTCCTTAAGGCTTTGTATATATTTAACTGCCCCTCTGGCCGCCAGGACTCCCTCCGCTGCGCACCCGCTGACGAATTTATTGGGAACTCCGCCAGCCACATCTCCAGCTGCATATAAGCCCTTCAAGGTAGTTGCCCGGTCCACATCTACCCAGTATCCGCTGGCTGTGTGGCCGCCGACAATATAGGGATCGCTGCCATATACTTCCAGGGGTTCCCGGGACAGATCATGTCCGCGGCTGGCCAGGAAGAGCACAAAGGTAGGACGCTCGTTAAGGTAATCCATCTTCATTTCTTTAATTTGTTCAGGGGTCATCTTGGTAGTATCCACGTAACAGGGACCGCGGCCGGCCAACCATTCTTCCATGGGGGCAAATACCCTGATAAAGCGAGGAGCTTTATCACCGCCCCATTCGGCGTATTTTTCCTGTAAAATTTGTTCCCCTTTAGCATTGATCATGGGAGTTTTATAGCCTACAGAAATAGTATCGATGGGGCCGTTAAAATCTTTGGTCCTTACAGCTGCCCACCGCATCTCAAAGGAGGTCATTTCCGCGCCGCTACGGATGCCCATGGCGTAGCCGGCTCCGGTGTTGAAGGGGCAATACCATATCTGGTGGTGACAGTCAATGCCGTCATTAGTGTAGGGTTTATATAGCCCTGCAGCTCCTCCGGTAGCTACGATGGTGGCTTTGGCTCTTATCACGTAAAATTTTCCATCCCGGACGCCGAAACCCATAGCGCCTATGACGCGGTCCCCATCCAGGAGAAAATTAGTAGCTACTACCCGGTTTAAAATTTCTACACCGTATTCCCGGGTTTTTTCAGCCAGGATAACTTTCATTTCGGAGCCCTGGATGGCGATATCCCACTGGCCGCGAGCTTTATACTCGCCGTTTTCATCTTTTTTGATGGGCAGGCCCCATCTCTCCCATTCCTCTACAGGTTCATTAAGTATTTGGGCCAGGGAAAGGGCCAGATCTTCCCGGAGCAAACCTCTTACCTGGGAACGGCTCCACCTTACCAGGTCTTCCGGTGTTTTACCTTTCTTGATGTAAGTATTAATGGCATCCATTCCTGCAGCCAGGCAGCCGCTGCGGTCAATATGGGCCTTTTCCATAATGGTAACTTTAAGAGCAGGATTTAGTTTTTTGGCCTCAATGGCGGCAAAACAGCCGGCGTTGCCTCCACCGATAACTAGAACGTCAGTTTCGATATACACTTCTTCAATTTGTTCCAAATTAGTGGGTAACGGGCTTCTTTTTTTTGTCACCATACTTCCTCCTTGAGCCTTAGTTTTTAATAAAGGGGATGACCGAGTAAAGCCAGCCAGGCGCTCTGCACCACAATTACATAGATATTAGCAATCACAGAGAGCAGCGCTCCAAACTTTACGGCCTGCGATGTAGGTGTACCTGAGGCGCCCCAGGCGATGAGAAAGGCGGTTATAGATATGGGTAGGAAAAAGGCGTAACTTAAACAATTTACGATGATCAGGCTAAAGGGCAAGACATTAAAGCCCAGGTCTTTGGCCAGGCTTATAGTTAGAGGGATAAAGGCTGCGCCCATGGCCACTGCGCTTACAATACCAGCCCGCGCTATATGGAAGCCGAAGACAAGCAGGAATATCATGAGAAAGGGATGCAGAGGACCTATAGCCTTTAAGGGGGTTACAATGAAACTGGATAGCCAGCCTACGGCTCCTGACTTATAAAGGGCATCTCCCAAACAAATGGCTCCACCTAAAAGTACCCAGACATCCCACATAATATACTTGTTGATTTCCTCAAATTTAAGCCTTCCAAAGGGCAGGAATACCAGGAGCAGTACCAGGAGAGCTACCATCCCGGTCTTTATTTGGTGGAGCTTCCCCTCGGTTATCCAAAGGATTAAACCGATGAACAAACATATTAACGCCCAGATTTCAGGCCAGGTAATTTTACCCAGTTCTTGTTTTAGCCTGGGCAATTCTTCATCGGCTCCAGGGATATCCAGACCTTTTAGTTTAAAGTACCAATTTACATATATGAGGAGAATGGGTAACAAGCCCCATAGAGGCAAATTCAAGATAAACCAATTCACCCACGAGATGTATATTTTGGCCGAACTTGCCAGTTGCCCGGCGAGCATGACGTTAGGAAAGTGGCTGGTTAAAATCAGCGGTCCAGTGAAGAGGGGAACTAAGCCGGTAATGGTAAGTGTTAGAGCTGTATTTATTCTTTTGCTTTCCGGTAAATCCTCCCTGCCGCGCATTAGACCCGTGACGCCTTTAGTTATGGGGAGGAAAAGGGCTGTTTCGCTTACAGTAGGAAGCAACCCGCCTATGACCACGTCGGCCAGGGTTAGACCTAGCAGAATCCTGGTTACCTTTGTCGATTTCAGTGCGCTAGTTATACTCAGGGCAATCCTCTTGCCCAAAGGGCTACCCATCATAATAGCGGCATAGACAAAGGCTCCGATGGCCAGGAAGAATTCATTATTTGAGAATGCCCCGAATGCTTCGGGAATTTTAATATTAGCTAATATTACAAGCATCATAGGTGCTGCTAATCCTATAATTGCTTTAGGCAGGGCATCTGTTACCATGGATACGATAAACCATAAAAAGATGGCGAGAACCGACTGGGCTTCAGGTTTAAGACCTGGAAGGCTAGGGCCTAGCATTAATCCCAAAAGAAGCGCGAAGGCAATAATAAGTCCGATTATTTGGTTTTTGGCTACTGCTGTATTATCGCCCATATTTTGTCCTCCTTTCTACCTTTAATCTGATAAAGCCTCCCCAAAAATGATTTTGCCCTCGATATCCACCTCCTTGCGAAATAGAAAAAGAACTCAATCACAATATTCTACGTAATTAAATTAGCTGTTTAACTTCTATCTGTATGTCACCTATGCGACAAAATCATTGTCATCTAGATGACATAAGCCCAAGTTATTAACCCTGGGCTTATGATAACAACCTTACTAACCTATCCGGTGCCAGAAGACGAATGCCTTCTTCGTCTACTGCAATTATCTTTTCTTTCTTCTATGACCCCACACTTCCCTTTCCCTGGCAAGAAGTACTGAGTGTCACCATATGTAAATTTTGTTCCTCCA
>NZ_JBJHHE010000051.1:0-3393 GCF_056378755.1 Thermanaeromonas sp. DSM 22490 | reverse complement strand
TGTAACTTCTCAAATTAAATCGAGGCTCGTTTGAACCATATTTGCGAATTGAACAATGTGCAGGGAAGGTTAATACCGAAGGAATGTAGGAATTCTCTCTCACTTTTTGTCAAGTTCCGTGAGTAAAGGTTGCTTTATCGAAAGAGGGGGTGCCAACTAGTAGCGAGTAGGTTAGAATAGGGGTGGGAGGGATTGCCATGCAGGTCGTATTCCATACTACAGTATCGCCCCAAGAGTATTACCGCCTGGGTAAAGATTTTCCTTTTCCTGAACCCAGCTCCTGTCCCAGCCCTCAATGCCTAGTAGAGATACCTCCGAAGAAACACGGCTTTTATACCCGCAACGTCCATGACGGTAACTTTAGCGCTCGCATCTTTATCCGCCGCTATTACTGCCCCTTTTGCCATACCACCATCTCTTACTTGCCTTCCTTTTGTTTGCCTTACTTCCAGTTCACTCTAGATTTAATCTTTACCAGCCTACGGCTAATCCTTATGTCTAACCTCTCCTTGCGCCCCTGCCTTAAGTTCCTTAAGGAAAGTTACCAACATCTCTTCTGGGAAATATCCCACTTACAGTTTTACCTCCGGCGTTTCTTAGCCAACTTGAGGTTTATCCAAATGGTCTTGCGCCAGCTCGAGCCTCAAATTGAGCTGCCGAATGAGGGAACAAACAAAATAGAAGGAGCCCCAAAGGTACTCCACCTCCTGGCCACCAGATTTTCCCCCATGCAGCTCTTTAGTTTCCGGTTTCACCAGGCTTGTGGATACTCTTTTATGGCTCCTTCGCACAGTATTCTAGCATAAAAGAAGCCCTCCTGGTACCCCCGTGAGGTGAAAAAAGCCAACAACAGACCTTTTGTCTGGGTAAGGGCCAAAAGAAATGATATGATGCAGGTGGCGCCTAAAAAGGCTGTAAGCGCTTATGGCCTCCTAAAATTTAACATCTAACCTAAAAGGAGGCTTATCTTTTTATGCTTTCGACCAAGGAAAGGGAAGAAATTGCCTTAAAGAAGTTTTCGCTCATTGCCCCCGTGTTGAACGGCCAGGTGCCCAGTCAAAAAGAGTATTTTAAAAAGCTGGCAGAAAAGCCTATCGAGATGCCCCATTACGGAGTTAAGAAGTATTCTCCTAAAAGTTTGGAGTGGTGGCTGTACCTTTACCGGCGCCATGGCCTGGAGGGATTAAAGCCCGGTTACCGTTCCGACCGCGGCAAAAGCCGGCGGATAACAGAGGAGATGGCGGCCAAAATTGCGGCTAAAAGGGCGGAAAAGCCCCGGCTTAACGGGGTCATGCTGTATGAGGAACTGGTCCAAGAAGGGGTATTTACCCCCTCGGAAGTTTCCCTGGCTACCTTTTATCGCTATTTGGCCCGAAATCCCCATCCAGCCTCTCCTGCTTTAGCCAGCGGTGAAGAAAAAGAAATTAAACGCTTTGCCCACCAGTGGGTAAACGAGCTCTGGCAGGGAGACATAATGTATGGACCTTACCTTAAGGCGGGCCGGGGTAAAAGAAAGACTTACCTTATAGCTTTTATTGACGACGCTTCGCGGCTCATTACTCATGCCGAATTTTCCTGGGAGCAAAATTTTCAAGCCATAAGAGCCGTCTTAAAAGAGGCTATTTTAAAGCGCGGCGTGCCTAAAATGATCTACACGGACAACGGCAGGGTGTACCGCTCAGGGCAGCTGGCCCTTATTTGCGCTGCTCTGGGGTGCACTCTCCTCCATGCTGAACCTTTCACCCCTTATGCCCGGGGAAAGATCGAGCGCTTTTTCCGCACCGTAAGGTTACGTTTTTTAAGTCGCCTGGAGCTGGACAAGATCAAGTCCCTGGAGGAGTTGAACCTCCTCTTTTGGCAGTGGCTGGAGGAGGACTACCAGCGTAAAATCCATAGCTCCCTGGGGCTAAGCCCCCTGGACTACTTCCTTTCCCAGGCCGACCGGGTGCGCCTATTTCCCGACCCGGCCCTTCTTAATGAATACTTCCTCCTGCGGGTCAGGCGTAAAATCAACCATGACGCGACTTTTTCCTTGGAAAACATCCTCTATGAAACTGAGCAAAAACTGGCCAACACCCGCGTGGAAGTGAGGTATGAGCCTGAATGGCTAAAAAACCCCGCCCGGCCAGTCTTTCTATACCAGGACGGCCTTAAAATTGGCGAGGCCCGGCAGGTCAACTTCTTCGCCAACGCCCAACTTCCCAGGAGAGGGAGTGGTCGCCCAACCCAGAAAAGTAAGCCTCTATCCCCAGAAGAGGAAACTCCTCCTCACCTTGAAACACCCCTCCCCGCACCCTCCCTCTCTTTTGCCGAACTGGTGGAAACGGGAAAAGAAGATAGCCCCGGCCCCTTAAGAGGTGATAAGTAAATGTTTACCCAGTTCTTCGGTCTAAAATTTAATCCCTTCACCAAGGAAATACCCTTCGACCAGTTATTCTTAAGCCAGGACCTGCTGGAACTGGCCTCCCGCCTCAAATACTTGCAACAGGTACGGGGCATTGGTCTCTTGACAGGCGAGCCGGGCTGTGGCAAAACCGCCGCCCTGCGGAAATTCTTAAACGAACTGAACCCCGCTCACTATAAAGCCTGTTATTTCGCTCTATCCACCGTTACGGTACTGGAGTTTTACCAGGGTCTGGCCCTGGAACTAGGTGAGGAACCCAAACATAAAAAGGTCGCTCTATTCCACCAGATCCAAACGGCTATCACCAGCCTCTATTACGACCGCCATATCACTCCGGTTATTGTCCTGGACGAATTCCACCTGGCCAGAAGCCAAACGTGGGAGGACTTAAGACTACTCTTTAACTTCCAGATGGATTCCCATAACCCCTTCATTCTTATCCTGGCAGGCCAGACCCTTATCCGTTCTAAGCTGGCCCTGAATGTCAACAACCCCTTAAGACAGCGCTTAACCGTAAAGTATTTCTTCCAGGGCCTTAAACCGGAAGAGCTAAAAGACTACTGCCTGAGCCGGTTGAAACTGGCCGGCCTTAACGAGGATATTTTTACCCCTGCTGCCTTAGACGCTATCTATGCCGCCACCCACGGCTTACCTCGCCTGGTAAACAACCTGGTCACTACTTGTATGCTCTGCGCCTGTGCCAAAAAGCAAAGAACCATTGATGAAGAAATCGTCTATCAGGCCCAGAAAGAACTGGAAATTTAGCAGGTAGGCTGTGTAAGCACTCCAAATCCTAGCTGTTTCGGCCGGGTACCCAACACACTGGTACCCGGCTTCTATTATTTTATGTGACCAGAAAGCTTTTCCTAGAGCAATATGCGAATAGTAATCGGGCAAAACCGCCTTAATGTGAGAATTAGGGCTACTTTGACTCTAGAACGACCTAATTTAATGTGCGAGCTTTTTACGGTTCAATTTGACAATCTACA
>NZ_JBJHHE010000050.1:0-3594 GCF_056378755.1 Thermanaeromonas sp. DSM 22490 | reverse complement strand
GTAGATGTCATTACTATTTTCGATGTCGATATGCTAATACCTGCTAATTAAAATGAGTTTTTCACAACGCTTTTAGGCGATAACTAGGGCCATTGATAGTAATCACAGTGGCATGATGAAGCAGGCGGTCCAGGATGGCTCCGGCCAACACCGGGTCGCCCAGCATCTCTCCCCAGTCAGCAAAGGATTTATTGCTGGTTATGATAATAGAGCCCTGCTCGTATCTCCTGGCCACCACCTGAAAAAGGTAATTGGCCACTTGAGCTTCCACGGGCAGATACCCCATCTCGTCTATAATCAGGAGGTCTGGTGTTATAAAGGTTTTCAAAGCCGAAAGGAAGCTGCCGTCCGCCCGGGAGGCATGTAAGACTGCAGCCATATCGGTTAGGGTGGTAAATAAAACTTTATACCCAGCCTGGCAGGCTTTTAAGCCCAGACCAAGAGCTAAGTGCGTTTTTCCGACCCCAGGCGGGCCAAGAAACAATGCGTTTTCATGCCGGCGTATGAAGTTCAAGGTGGCCAGATCCCATATTTTCTGTGGATTTAAAGAAGGCTGAAAAGAGAAGTCGAAGCTCTCCAGAGTTTTTATGGCCGGCATGCGGCTTTTATTTATCCTGGTCTGGACAGCCTTATGCTGCCTTTGTTCTAGCTCTTGGTCTATCAGACGGCGCAGGAAATCCAGGTAGGACATATTGGCGCTGGCAGCAGCTTTGAGTTCGCTGTCCAATATTTCGGCTATGGTAGAAAGGCGTAAGATCTTTAGTTTCGCCAGGAACTCCTGGTATTCAGCAGCTGCTAGCACTTAATTTTCACCTCCTGCAACTAAAGCGTACTCTTCTAAGGGCCTCACAGCTACCTGGCCTATCTCTATTTTGGTCTTAACGGTAGGAGCTGGGGGCGGAGCAGGAAATTCTTGTGCAGGCTCTTTGAAGTACTGGGCGCAGATATTGCGCACTGTACGGGCATCAAAGGCCTTATACTCGGTGGCCCGGGCAATGGCTTGTCTCACCACTTCTTTGGGGTAGTCTTCTAAAAGCTTAAGGACCTCTACAAGGTGATACCTCGCATTACCCGCCTTGGCCTGCACTACCCCGGCTAGAAAATCTTCAGCTTCAGGGAAATGCTCAAGGAAGCTCTCCCGCACTTCTGCTATGCGGCTGGGGTAGGAGGGCCGGGGTATGCCCACTTCATGCCGGGGGTCCCGGATAATTTGCCCCTTCCCGTGGACTTTTGCGTGCCGGGCTACTTCCTCCCCACGGTAAAAGATTAAAAGTTCCTGCCCCGTGTCCCTGACCGTTACCTCTTTGCCAGCCAGGATGAAGGGTACCGAGTAATAATTGCCCTCATAGCTTATTACAAAATCCTTGGATACTTTCCGCACTTCTTCCAGGTTAATGGTGTACTCTCCAGGAGGTAGGGGCCTTAACTTCTCCTCCTTTAGCCTTTTAAAAGGCACTTCTCCTGTGGTGCGGTGCACCCGGCAGTTAGCTACTTCATCAAGCCAGATACGGGCCTTGGAGTTTAAGTCTGTCAGGTCAGTAAACTCTGTCCCCAGGAAAAAGTCTTGCTTGATATAACGATAGGGCCGTTCTACCTTGCCTTTAGTCTGTGGCCTCCTTGGTGTGCAAAGAATAGGGCTAAACCCGAAGGTGCGGCTAAAATCTAAAAATTTCGGGTTCCACTGGATGGCCTGTCCCTCCCGGGAAAGGACCACGGTCTTGGGGTTATCATAAAGAATGGTCCAAGGTACCCCGCCAAGATAATTAAATCCGTTAATATGGCACCGGATAAAGGTGACCAGGTCCTGGGAGGTGGTAAACTCTATGTACATGGCCCGCGAGTAACTCAACACCATGCTAAAACACCAAAGTTTAACTTTCTTGCCCCCCCATTCTACTTCCCCCATTAAAGACCAGTCCACCTGGCCTTGCTCACCGGGTTCCGTCTCGAAACGTACGCAGGCCGGTCCAGGCTGCTCCTCCCTTATGGAGGCTACAAATTTCTTTACTGTATCATAGGAGCCGCTGTACCCTTGCGCCTTGATCTCCCGGTATAGCCGGGTGGCTGTAAGGTTGTACTTGGACAACCGCTCCTCTATGTAAGGTCTATAAGGGTCAAGGATGGAGGATTTGGCTTTCCTCTCCTTTACCTGGTAGTTCTCCTGCAATAAAGCCCGGTATACGGTCTTGCGGTCCACCCCCACCTCTTTGGCAATACGGCTTATGGGCATCCCTTCTTGGTAGTAGGTATGTATCATAGCCCACTCCCTCACTTCTATCACCGGCTATCCCCCCTGAAAAGCTTCGCTTTACTTCAGGGATAGCACGGCTTAGGCCTTCTTGTGTACCATTTTCTTTCCCATAAGTGTGGATTTTTGTTTCCCATAATTGTGGACTTTTTATTACCATATTTGTCCCGCTGTTATTACCATAACTGTAGAGTTTTCTCTTCCCATTTTTGTCCCTTTTTATATTACCACCGACACCTCCTCCCCAATACCTCTTCACTCACGCAATATTCGACTTAGCCGCTCATAAAAACCCTCTCTGGGCCCTACTAGAATAACCAAAACCACTTTATCCTCCGGCTTAAGGGTATATACTATCCGGTACTCACCTCCCAACGTGGTCACGGCCAGAGACCGCAAACCCTTATGTCCACGTAAGATTTTCCCTTTAGTCGGTTGCTGGCTTAGCTCAGCAAACCCCTTTTCTACAGCTTCCCTGATGTTTGCCTCAAGCTTTTCCAGGATTTTGACTACCCTTCTTGTGCCGTGTACCTCCCACATACCTGGCTACTCCTTGGGCCACAGTCTTACGGTCTGTCCGCTCCTGTATTCCTTTTCGGCTTCCTCGGCCAGAAGATCTAAATCCGCAGCGTGAAACCAGTCGAGAAGCTCTTCCTTGGAGAACCGCCACTGGTTACCGATCTTATGGGCTGGTATTCTGCCTTTCTTGGCATACTTCCGCAAGGTATATTCGCTTATCTTTAGCATTTTGGCTGCCTCTTTGGCTGTAAGTATTTCCAAAGGGATCACCTCCAGCAATATTTTACTTTATATCACTCATGCTAGCAATATAAACTTATATATAGCTTGCCGTTTACACACTTTTTCACAACACCTTTTTCGTTACGATATTAATAGGGCCAGGAGTTTTTCCTGACCCTTAAATAGTGCCTGTCAAACCATATCGTTGACCCTCACTCATTTTAGTTTCGACCATGAGTCCCATTCATGGGCTAATCCGAATGCTCCGTATTCACGGAAAGTCGGGGGCTGAACCCACAATCGCTGACAGGTCATGACCCCTAATTTTCTCCTCTCTTAAAAGCGCCTACGTGGGTCAAGATTTCTATCAGTGTCAATGAACACGTCCGGTTTTCCTAGCCTACGTGGGGTGGGGCGCCTAGAACCCCTTTTTCTCCGCCGCGGCTTCTCCTCCTCCCATTCCTCATCTTCCTCCCAGTCCTCTTCGTCATCGTCATCAACCCAGTCTTCTTCATCGCCCCAATCTTCTCTATTTAGCCCCCTAAGCAGTTTGGAAAATCTCCGTGTAGAACCTATAATAACCTTAGGGGGTGTGGTCAATGAGA
>NZ_JBJHHE010000049.1:0-4054 GCF_056378755.1 Thermanaeromonas sp. DSM 22490 | reverse complement strand
TCGGTGAAACGGTATTCCATTTCAGCACGGGCCTGTAAGGGCACCGCAGTCAGGATGAGAATGGCGGCCAGAAGGCCGGCAGCAATTTTCTTAAGCATTAGTAAATCCCTCCCTTGAGAATTTTGAGTGTAAAAATAGTGGGTAGCACGCTTGAGGTCCAGCTTATGTTTGCAATAGGGCTATAATTACACCGGCAAACCCGGCGATTAACGTAATCACTGCGCCTATGGTCCAAAATCTGAGAGTATCTAGCTTTGCATCTAGCCTAACCTCCACTTCTTTTATCTCCCTGGACAACTTCTCGTCCAGCCTGTCTATCCGCTGGAGGAGGAAGAAAAACTCCGGCGATGCCAATCTGTTTGGCGGTTCATTGGTGGCCGCAGCTTCTTTCAATACTTCCTCCGCCACGGCGCTCGCCTGCCTTCACCTCCATTCTAGCCAAAGGTTGCCAGGATAGCAAGGTCCACATCACTACTTCCTTGTCTTGGGGCCTCCGGCTCCTGGCCTTCCGGCCTTGGCTGCAAAACACAGCCGCCCGGCCGGGCGGCAAGGGTTGCCGAAGGCGAGGCCGAGGAATAGCGGACCGAGCGAAGCGAGGGAGCATATGCCGCAGGCCCTTGCCCTTGCCAGCTCCAGCACGGGCGGTGGTAAAATAGACAGAAAGCCGGAAGGCCTGATAGGTTTGATACTGCGGGCGAAAAATTTATTGCTTCCTTGGGAAAGGGAAATACCGTGGTAGTGTCGAATTAAAGAGCAATGACAAAAAATTACTTGGTGCTGCTTTCATATGAGCAAAATCGAGAAAAACTGCAAGGACATTCAAAGCGTAGGAATATTGTCCGAAAAAGTAATAAAACTGCTGGGTCTAAACTGCAAACCCCAGAATATCTTTATTGGCCCCACAAATATTGCCCATATGAAAAAAGAGCACCCGGAGTGTTTTGATAAATACTTTGACAAAATTCCAGAAATTATTGCCTATCCCGACTACGTTGGGCGCCATCCGTCCAAAGGAAGTATAGAATTTATAAAGACTTATGGGGAACACATACTAGTAGCCGTGAGGGCTAGTATGAGTGGGGTTTTATTTGTTAGGAGTCTTTATGCAATTAACCCCAAGAAACTCGAACGATATCTTAGAAGCGGTACTACGTTTAAAGTTCGGTTGTGAAAAAATTTGAGATGGTATCTTCAAAAGTGCTACAGGTAGTAGTATAATAGAATTGTCAAGAGGACAATTAATTAACGGGGATCAGAGGACGGAACAGGCAGCCGTCGCCCACCAAAAGGTGTTAGGAGATGTGGGAGTGTCGCCCCACCTGATCCCACGTGTTATGGGACTAGTTCATCTAGTCCCATTTCAGTTCTCTGCCGTTGTGGCAGCCGTATACAAAGCATTTGGAGGAAGATATGTGGGAAGAACTTGGGGAACAAGTAAAACTAAGACCAGAATAAAAAACCGGGAAAGTCCCGGTATATTATTCTGTATCCGTGTTGTACACCAAGGCTTTCCTGCCCCCGCCCTTGCCTTTCTTAAACCCATAGGACAGGGCCTCTACGGGCAAGATAATTGCTGGTATCTTCTCCGGTATGTCGGATGGTCTCGATTCTTCATCTAGGGCATATATGTATTCTATGTAGCTTATATCCAGCTTATAAGCATTACCCGCCCACTTGAGCAGATCACCGTTGCCTACCCGGACCCTCTTGGCTGACATTCCCCGGGCATGCACGGCCTGTTGGTACTGGAGCCAGGCCATGAGAGCAGCCTCTTCTTCAGTATGTAACGGCTTTTTCTCCCGTTCCTGTCGTCGCCTTTCTTTTTCTTCTTCGCGCTTCGCAAATGCCTGCCGGACCGCTTCTGCCAGGGCTTCATCCCCGGCCAGGCTTGGCATTTTCTGCAGGTCTTTTAATGCTTGGCGCACCCGTTCAGCGGCGGCCTTTCGTTCTTTTTCGCTTGCTTCTTCCCCAATCAGGCCTGCCAGTTCGGCCAGTATAGTTGCCGGAGCTGTTGGGTTATCAACTATCACCCTGGCCACCGCCTGGACAACCGCCTGCCGGTCTACTCTAGGAGCTTTGCCAGGTCCGCGTTGGCCTTGCTCCCGTAATGGAGGCAACCCATGGCGCTTACGCCACTTCCTTTCTGCCTCTGGTGTCCGGTTTTTTCTCTGGATTTCGTCTTTTGATGGGCATACTACGGCTATATATTGCTCCGGCACTTTCTATCCTCTCCCCAAAACTCTCCTCTTTCTTGGAAGGATATGGTACGCAGGGTGGAAAATATTTTCCTGTATCAACTGGTGGCGGTTCTTCTCAAATTACAAGCCGGTCGTGGCAGCCACCCGTCCTCTTCCATGCGCTTTAGGAGGAATTCGGTTATGGCATCCCAGTAATGGGGATCAGCGGGCAGTTCTCCTATTATCTCTCTGCTTACGGTAACCGGCTTTTCTTTTTCCCTTTTTGCTGTTACTTTGAGGAGGTATACTGTCATATGAAGGTACCCCCTATTGTGGCTTAGAAGTGCTCGTCTCCTTCGGTTCCGGTGGGTAAAACAGGAGTGTTGTGTACTTGGTGCACATCCAAAGGCATAAAAAGTTCCTCAACGCTTTTGTCTAGTATATTGGCTATCTTAATAGCAACATCGATTGTAGGGTTGCGAACCCCAAGTTCGATTCTAGTGTAAGCGGTTCTATCTATTCCAACTGCATCAGCGATTTGTTCTTGGGTTAATCCCAAGGCCTTTCTAGCTTCACGCAATGTTTTTCTCACCTGCATCACTCCTTGCGATATGTGCACCTTCTGCACTAATTATATGTGTAGCAAAACCACATGTCAAGTTCTTAAGTGATATTTTTACACATTAGTTGATAAGAAACACAAAATCTTTTATTTTGAGGTTGGGAGTGTGATATATGAGCACATTGGGTAGTAGGTTAAAAGGGTTAAGGCAACGAAAGGGATTAAGCCAAAACGAATTGGCAGCTATCCTTCATATTAATAGGGCTACGTTGGCAAATTGGGAAGTAGATAGAGCTAACCCTGACCCTGAAGCTCTCCAGAGGCTTGCCGACTTTTTTAATGTCTCCGTCGATTACCTCCTCGGCCGCACCGACAACCCCACCCCGGATCATGCCCGGAAGCCCACCTTGGAGGATGAGTTCCCCGAAGTGGCCAACGTGCTCAGGCGCTCTGGGAAAAGACTTACCCCAGAAGACAAGAAACGCATAGCCCGAATAATAAAAGCAGCGATAGAGGATGTTGAAGAATAATGCATATACGAAGACCTACAAAAGTAAGGGCTAGCCGGGCCATTTTTCTGGCGAGGCACTTCAGAAGAGAGATGGGGATAACTGGTCCAGTAGATGCCAAAAGCGTGCTCAAACAGTTAGCTGAACTGTACTACTTCAGCAGTGCCCAGGACCCCGACTTCGCTAACGAGGAAGGCTTCACTATTCTGGGCGAAGACGGGATATACCGGGTGTACATAAATGTAGACCTCCCGGAAGGCCGGGACAATTTTACATACGGGCACGAGACCTCTCATATAGTCCTAGGGCACCATAAGGAGTTCGATATTGACCATTTGAGCGACTACGAGCACTGGATACTCAACCGGGAAGCTGATATATTCACGGCTGAATACCTGATGCCCAAGGCCTTGGTAAGGGAGATAATTTCAGAATTGCCCACACCTCTCTCTGTTTCTGAACTGGCGTATCTCAAAAATATTTTTGGAGTATCGTGGGCAGCGATGATTAACCGACTGGACGAGTTAAAAATCGCTTCTAAGGCATATCTATATGGGCTGTTCGAGAAACGCCAGCCCATGGCAGTAGCAGAAGCGAGAGCAGCCTATGCAGAAGTTGCGGTTGCAGATGATGGTTTTTGGAGGCGAACCAAAGGAGTCCTGGAAGAGAAGTGAACTACCCCTTCCGAAAGGGTAGTTCACCGTAAACCTTCGCCCATGCCGGGCGCACAAAAGAAAAGCCGCCCCCCAGGAAGGGAGCGGCCCCAGAAAGCTCCTACCAGAGTATGTTTATACCCGTGCCGTTCA
>NZ_JBJHHE010000048.1:0-4070 GCF_056378755.1 Thermanaeromonas sp. DSM 22490 | reverse complement strand
AGTGGAAGTAACCGCTGCTAATGTTTATGACGGCGAGGCAGCCAAAAGCCTAATAGACCAGCAGCCCGAGGGACGAATAAGGTGGACCCCTTTGTCAAGACACGAATTTAAAAATTTTAAGCGTGGAAAGATAAACCTAATATGGTGAATAGTGGCGTGGAACGGTTTATAGACAAATTTTTCAGATTCCAGATTTGGCATAATATGTCTTAGCCCTTTCCATAGTAGACTTCTGCCGGCGTCCTGTATCCTAAGGACTGGTGAGGCCGGCGGTAGTTGTAAAACTCTAGATACCGAGAGATACCTTGCCTGGCTTCACGGGGACTTTCATATTCGTTGAGATAGACTTCTTCGTATTTAAGGCTCCGCCAGAGGCGTTCGGTGAAGATGTTGTCGGTAGCCCGGCCTCTCCCGTCCATGCTAATCCTTATACCTGCTCCTTCTAGGAGCTTTATGTAGTCCGGGTCGGTAAACTGAGCTCCCTGATCGCTATTCATTATCTCTGGCTTGGCTTTAGCAATTGCTTCTTTTACCGCAACTAATACAAAGGCTGTCTCTAAACACTGGTCCAGGGCCCAGCTTACCACAAAGCGGGAGTACCAATCCATGATGGCCACCAGGTACATCCATCCCCGGACTAGCCGGATGTAGGTGATGTCTATACCCCAGACCTGGTTGGGATAAGTAATGGGAAGGCCCCGCAGCAAGTAGGGATATACTCGATGCTCATGGTTTCTTCTGCTTAAGTTAGCCTTGGGATAAATAGCGGCTATACCCATTTCCCGCATGTGTCGCTGGACGGCTTTGCGGTTGACTAAGAATCCCTCCCTTCGAAGCTGGGCCGTAATGCGCCTGGAACCGTAAAAGGGAAACTCGGTGTATATTTCGTCGATGCGGTGCTTTATGGCAATTTCTTCTGGGGAAGGGGGCACTGGGTGATAGTATAAGCTAGAGCGGTTTAGGCTTAAAAGCTCCGCTTGCTTTTTGATAGATAGTTCTGGATGCCCCCATTCCACCAAACCCAGGCGCTCATCCCGGCTAAGCTCAGAGGCCACTCTTTTTTTTAAGCCAGGTAAGCTCAGTGGTTAAACGACCGACTTCTGCGTAGAGGTCTTGGATTTTCTTCTCGTATTCGGATTTCATGTTCTCTATGCTTTTCGTTTCATCAGTAAAGAGGGAAGGCAGTTTCTCTACTACCGTATTTCTCCACCGGTTTAAGACAGAGGGGTGGATGCCATATTCAGAAGCGATTTGGGCAATGGATTTTTCTTCCTTGAGAATTTCCAGTACGATTTTAGCTTTAAGCTCGGCTGGATATTGTTTCCTAGTACCCATTCTGACGCTTAGGACCCCCATTTTCCGTGTCTAGTTTTCTGGGTCCATTATACTGGAGGTAGCCTTAGAAAAGTTGGAAAAACGTTTTGGCCTGCGCCGGGTGATTATCGTCGCCGACCGGGGGATTAACAGCAAGCTCAATTTAAAGCGCATAGTGGAACGGGGCTACAGCTACATCTTTGCCGCCCGTATCAAAAGCATGAAGAAAGAGATTACTGATATGATATTAGACGAAAACGGCTACCAGGAGATAAAGGACGAGGAAGGAGAAGTTATCCGCTACAAAGTTATCGAGTACGTAAACGAATTCGCCGCCGAGGGGAAGAAATGCAAGTTACCCGAAAAACTAATCGTCACCTACTCCAGCCGGCGGGCGGAAAAAGACCGGGCCGACCGGGAAAGGTTAATTGAGAAAGCCCAAACCCTTTTAGAAAGCAAGGCCCAAATCCGGGCCGGCAACAAACGCGGTGGTAGGAAATACCTCAAAGAAGTTAACTGCACCGGGACATGGATACTAGACGAAGAAGCAATTAACCGGGACCAACAATTTGATGGCTATTACGGCATCCAGACCAGCGAGAAAGAAATGAGTGCCCGGGACATTCTGGATGCTTACCACAACCTGTGGCGGATTGAAGAATCTTTCCGGGTCATGAAAAGCACCCTGGAAGTACGGCCGGTTTTCCACTGGACCGAAAGGCGGATTAAGGGACACTTTGTAATCTGTTTCCTTGCCTTTCTACTCGAACGTACCTTAGAATTCAAGCTCCGGCAAGCCGGAGAAAATGCCTCACCAGAAAAGATCAGGGAAGCATTAAACTCCCTCAATTTTGTCGAGGTAGAGATCGAAGGGGAAGCGTTCTTCATCAAAACCCAGAGTAAAGAGTTGAGCAAAAAGATCTTGCGCCTGATGCGGATTGCACCGCCGACAAATGTAACCCGTGTGGAAGACTTTGCTACCCGCTGGCAGGGCCAGCTGTAGTGGCAAAATGCACACTTCATTTTCTTTTTTTCTAGGGTTTATGCGGCTTCCAGGGTTTTTACTGATAAAGTCAGGTCCTCCTTACCGCTGCCGAACTCCACCTACTGGCTCCTACACCCTGATGCTAATAATTGGGATTTAGTATTGCTAACTTAGCAGCTAATCTTGGTCATTGGCTAATTTTTAAGCAGTCTGGGCAAGTTCTCGTTCTTGTTTTACCTGCCAGGCTATCGCCCACATAAAACCTAGCAACTCCCGCGCTACCGCTACTACTGCTACTTGTTTCATTTTGCCCCTTCCTGTTAAACGGCGGAACTTTAAATTAAGCCGGTGTTGTGCCTGCCAGGAGATAGCCTTTACCTTCTCCGATTGTCCTTCTTGTCGTTTCTTGAGCCCATAACCTACGGCCGGTATTCTCTGGTAATGCCAGGCGGCTTCGACTACTGCCCTGCGTGTGTGGGCGTTACCTGATTTGGTGATAGCACCTTGACGCCGCTTGCCGTTACTGGAGTATTCGCTGGGAACCAGGCCGGCATAGGACATGAGCTCCTTAGGTGAATCAAAGCGTGTTAGATCCCCTACTTCGGCTACTACTGTAGCTGAGGTGATCAGAGCTACTCCTCGTAGGCACTGCAGGGCTTTGATAACTGGCGCCTGGTCACTTTCTTCGGCCAGTGCGGCTATCTCTCTTTCCAGACGCTCTGCCATGGCTTCGGCTTCTTCCAAAGCGTGAAGGTATTCTTTGAGCATTATTGCCTGTCCGGGTTGGTTGAACCGAATACTGTTTAGCCACTGGCGATATTTGACAGTCCAGGCTTTTACTCCTGCTGGTGGCCTTAAGTCTAGGCGTAATAGCAGTTTGCCGATCTGGTTCTTTTTGCGTAGAATATCTTCCTTGGCGTCTTCATAGGCACGGGTCAGGTCGCGCAAGGCTTCCTCTTTTTCATCCGGTACCCACACCGGCGTTAATTCGCCGCTCCGTAGTAAGCGCGCCAACTTCCTGGCATCCCGTCGGTCGGTCTTTACTCGTTCTCCCGGTCTTTGCGGTATTAAGGACGGGGCTACTACCAGACAGTTAACTCCCATGGCTTTGAGCTGCCGGTAGATCCCATAACCGCAGGGACCAGCCTCGTAACAGAATAATAGCTTTTCTACCGGTTGCCTTAAGCGCCGCACCAATTTGGCTATCGCTTCGGGTTCATTGGCGATGCTACCCAGGTTTTCTGCTTCTTCACGTCCCGCTTTGGCAATGGCTACGGAAATGCTATCCTTGTGAACATCCAGCCCTACATATGTGCTATAATTCATCTTGCCAGCCTCCTTAGCTTGTAGCTCTGTATTGGTCTCTATTGTACCAATATAATCTACGTATCGCTACTGTGGGGCTGGCCCTTCCATTATGTCTAAGAAAAACTTAGTAGAGGGAGAAGAAAAAGAAAACATCGAGCCTCCGGTTCGCTATATCCTCTGCTACAATCCTCTCAAAGCCCAAGAGGATTATGAATTTCGGGTCCAAGCTATAGAAGAAGCCAGGATAAAATTGCAAGAGCTTGAAAGAGTGGTTGGCGGGGGAAACCCCGCGGCGGGGGCGCGAGCCTGCCGCCAAAGGAGTCATGCTTAAAGTAGCTGCTATCCTTAACAAGAAAGGCCTGGCTTCAATTTTTGATATTACTTATAAGCGTTGTGAAAAACTCATTTTAATTAGCAGGTATTAGCATATCGACATCGAAAATAGTAATGACATCTACTTTGC
>NZ_JBJHHE010000047.1:0-5548 GCF_056378755.1 Thermanaeromonas sp. DSM 22490 | reverse complement strand
TTCCCCGGGGTAAAATCTTTTACCCCAATCCCTTCATACCTTCACCTTCCTTATTTCCCCGTCAGCGCAGATGGCTCATAGCTCGGACCAGGTATAAAAAATTTTTCTTGGATATCTCTTGCTTAAGCTAAAAGTGATTCCGGAGTACCGGGCTGCGCAATAAAAGTAACAGGATTTGTCGGGTTCTCAAAGGGAAAGGCTTCTTCCTGTCGAAATATTTTCCTTAAGAGGCTATTGCTACGGCGGGAGAGAAGCCTATGAAATTAACGCGGCGCCAGTTTTTGACTGGTGCTACCTCGGCCCTAACCCTGGGGCTACTGAACAGCAATCGCCTTCTAAAATATTTAAGCGCCTCCCTGGTAGGAGATAGGGATGTCCCGCCACTGGCGGAAGATTTACAGGTTACAGTAGACTGCGACTGGGTGCTAAAAAACGGCTTGCTCGTCGATGGCAGCGGCCGGCCCGCTTTTAAGGGTAATGTGGGCGTCAAAGGGGACCGTATTGTAGCTATAGGAGACTTTTCCTTCCCGCCTGGGGCACGGATCATCGAAGCCAGCGGTCTAGTAATAGCTCCTGGCTTCATCGATTTACATACCCATACGGAAGATTATATGCGGTACAACGGGCGAGCTGAGATGTTGCTTTTGCAGGGGGTTACCACCCATATCGGCGGCAACTGCGGTACTTCTGTGGCCTCTTTGCCTGCCTACTGGGAGCGCCTAGGCCCTTTGGGTATAAACTTCGGCCTGCTATGTGGTTACGGCACGTTGCGCCAGCGGGTGCTGGGATCTAGCAGGCGGGCTACGGCGCGAGAAATTACGGCCATGCAAAGAGAAGTGGCCAGCGCTTTAGAAGCTGGAGCCTTTGGCTTGTCCGTAGGGCTTTCTTACTGGCCTCAGAGCCTGGCCACAACTACTGAACTAGTGGAGCTCTGTCGGGTGGTCGCCCAATATGGAGGCTTTTATGCTACCCATATTCGCAGTGAAGAGGATGGTGTACTGCTTGCCGTAGAGGAAGCCATTGCCATTGGTAGGCAGGCAGGTGTACCTGTACAATATTCCCACATAAAAACAGCCCAGCGCCGCAACTGGGGCAAGATGGCCCGGGTGTTAAGTTTGTTAGAAAGGGCACGCGAGGAGGGCTTGGACATCACAGCCGATGTTTATGTTTATACCTTTTCCAGCCTGGATGTAGGTTCCACCCGAGAATCTATCAGCGAAGAGGACATGCTTTTAGCCTTAAAACACCCTCTGGTCATGATAGCCAGCGATACAGGCCTGCGGCCCGATGGCCGGGCCAGCCATCCCCGGGCCTACGGCAATTATCCTCGGGTGCTGGGGCTTTTTGTCCGGGAGCGCAAGGTGCTTACCCTGGAAGAGGCTATCCACAAAATGACCTACCTGCCGGCCAGGCGGCTGGGCTTAACCGAACGTGGCATTCTAGTACCCGGTGCCAGGGCGGATATTATAGCCTTTGACCCTGTCACTATATCTGATAGAAGTACTCGGGAGAACCCCAATATCTTAGCCACGGGAGTGCGCTACGTTTTCGTTAACGGCCAGCTAGCCGTAAAGGAAGGTGTCCCCACCGGTGTTTTGGCTGGACAGGCCTTGCGCAAAACTTAGGGAGGGGCCTAAGCCCCGTTGTCCTTAATGTTTTATGGGCTGTTGCCGGTGAGAGCAACAATAAATAATAAGGAGGAAAGCCAGGTGGAGGGCCAGCACTTGCCCGGTAATGTTCATCTTGAAGCTTTACCAGGCCGGCCTTTGCTCAACTGGTTGGGCAAGCATCCTTTGAGGGAGGTCAAGTATTACGAAGCTCAGCTTAAGGAACAGTATGGGGTACCTGATGAGGACGGTTGGGTTAACCGCCTTTACTGGGGCGATAACCTGCAGGTAATGAGCCACTTGATGAAAGAATTTCGGGGCAAGATTAAGCTTATCTATATAGATCCACCTTTTGATTCCAAGGCTGATTACCGGAAAAAAATAAGGCTTAAAGGACGGGCAATAGAAGGTTCCCTTTCGGTTATCGAAGAGAAACAATATAGCGACATCTGGGCCAACGACCAGTACCTTCAGTTTATCTATGAGCGGCTGCAACTGATGCGGGAGCTCCTTTCCCCTGATGGTTCCATTTATGTTCACATGGACTATCGCCGCGGCCACTACATTAAAGTTATTCTGGACGAAGTTTTCGGGGCCAACAATTTTCGTAATGAAATAGTGGTCCGTCGGGCCACCAAAAATCTTCAAAGCCAGTTTCAGGAAGTAGCCATGTTAAATGTGGCTACAGATAGTATTTTTTGGTATTCCAAGACTCCTAGCGCCCGTTACCGTGCTCCGCTTAAAAACGCCAGCGCCAGACAGCGCCGGGGAAGATGGGCCAGTTTTTATAATGATGAAGACAGGCCCACCATGCGTTACGAATTGTTTGGTCAGACCCCTGTTCGCGGACAGTGGAAGTGGAGCAAGGAGAGGGCTTACCGGGCGGTGGCCAATTACGAGGAATACCTAAGACATTACGCTGACCGGATAAGTTTAGAAGAATACTGGGAAAAGACGGGGCGGAAGTTGGAATTTTTGCGGCCCAACCCCAGGACGGGCAAACCCGAGTATTGGGTGGAACCCCAAAAGGAAGTCCCAT
Source organism: Thermanaeromonas sp. DSM 22490 (assembly GCF_056378755.1). NCBI lineage: Bacteria > Bacillati > Bacillota > Clostridia > Neomoorellales > Neomoorellaceae > Thermanaeromonas > Thermanaeromonas sp. DSM 22490. The sequence goes on along the minus strand of NZ_JBJHHE010000047.1, from coordinate 2,902 downwards.
GTGATTCTAACTGGCTGGATATACCTGCCTACTCCCATAGCACCGGTTACCCTACGGAGAAAAGCGAAGCTCTGCTAGAGCGCATCATCCGGGCAGCTAGTGACCCGGGTGATCTGGTGGCCGACTTTTTCTGCGGCTCGGGCACTACTCTGGCCGTGGCTCAGAAACTGGGCCGCCGCTGGATTGGCAGCGATATCAATTTAGGAGCCATTCATACGACAATAAAAAGGCTTTCTGCAATAATAGAAAAGCAAATTCGGCAAAAGTTGCGGCAAAAGCTTTGTCCTGCCTTTGCCCTCTATAACGTTAATCATTATGATCTCTTCAAAAATGCCCTGGAAGCCAAAGAGATTGTCATGAAACTTTATGGCGTAGAACCCACCCCTGGTTCCTTTTTTGATGGTCTCCTGGACGGCAAATGGGTAAAAGTAATAGATCTAAACCGGGTGTGTACCAAGGAGGATGTGGAAGCCGTTTTTACAGAAATCCTGTCCCGGGACGAGAAGGAAATAGTCACTACCTACCGACGCGGTGTGCTTCTCCTCTGTAGCGGGCACGAATACGATGTAGAGGAGCATGCTCGTAAGCTGAACGTAGTTAATATTCCCTTTGAGATCAGAGATATTCTTACCGATCGCCAGGATATAATTTTCAAACGGCCGCCGGAAGCTGATATTGTCTTAAAGCGGGAGGGCGCCAGGGCCATTATTGAAATTCGTCAGTTTTATTCCCCCCTCGTTTTGCAGAAACTGCAGCTGGAAGAGAACCCGGAAGAGGTCGTAGAATGGCGCCAGATCGTTGAGGCCGTACTTATTGACCCTGACTATGACGGCGCGGTGTTGCGGCCGGTCCTCCAGGATGTGCCTTCGGATCAAGAGATGGTCAAAGGAGTGTACACCGTTGATTTAACTAAGCCGGGGCAAAAAATAGGTATCAAAATTGTGGACGTGCTTTCCGAGGAATATTTTACCGTGCTGGAAGTTTAACCCCTAATTTTTATTTCAATACCCCGATCTCCCTCTGTAAGTCGGTGTTAACCCAGATCCCGTCAAAGCCTGAGGGGTCGGGGTCAGAGACGGCCACATAAATCCACTTACCCCGTACTTCAGTTACTACCCCATCAAAGCCCTGATCCTCCCCATCCCGGCGTATAAATACCCTTTTACCCTTAAGCCATTCCATGTTCAGAATCTCCCTCCCTTATATTCCTACTTCCGTGCAATAGCGCGGTATAGCATTGCGCTGAATACAAGCAGCAATATAAATAGAATGAACCAGGTCAAAAACCGAGGCGCATAGTATTGGTATCCCCAGGGAGTGTAATAATACTGTGGCGCGAACAAAAGGTGGTGCCACCAGGGCAGGCTCCAGTAGATATTGTGGTAGTAGTAGGGCGGTTCCGGTGGCGAGCCATAAACCTGTACCGGAGGTTTCTGGGGATACTTGTCTTGCTGGGCGGTCGAGGAGCGGTCCCAGGTACCGGTGTAGGATGGCCGGTCGGTGGTATAGGACGGCGTAGGGGAGGAAAAGCTTTTTCGACCTGTTTTATAGTCTTGGTAGAGGGTGGTGGGTGGAGCGGTCTCCCGGGGAGTAGTAAAGGACCGGCCGCCCGGCGCAGTAAATCCTTTCCCACCAGAAGTGGAGGGAGCGGGCACGCTTGCGCGCCCAGAACCTCCGAAGGATTTGCCACTTACAAAACCGGAACCGCTGGTAAAACTCCTACCGCCGGAAAAACTTGACCGTCCGCCGGAGAAACCCCCGCCTTTGGCAAGGGCCGGTAAAGGCCATATGGTCAGGGCAAAAAGCAAACACACTATGAGGGCTGCTATTTGTTTTTTGGACATAAAATCAATTCGCCTCTCCCTTGCCGGCTTTTAACTGTCCCAGTTCTTCTTCCACGGATTGGTAGGCAGCCTTAATCCGCGACCGCGCCAGTTCAGTTTCCAGAGAACTCGTGGCCAAAAGCTCGCTGGCTTCCGCCTGGGCTTCCAGGTCGATAACCTTATCTATCAGGCGTTCCAATTGAGACAAGCCGGGCCCCACCTCCAGACTTTCGATAGCCTCGCTCGCTGCCTGCCGGGCTTCGGCCCTGCGCAGCCGCAAGATAAGCTCGTCCCGTTGGTCCTTTACTTGGCCTAGTTTCTTTTCCAGGAGGCGATAGCTCTCCCGCATTTCACAGAGCACTTTTTGCTGCCGGGCTAGTTGCTCTTTTAATTCGGCCAAGGTGCCCTCGGCAAAAGCCTTACGCTCCAGGGCTAGGCGAGCCAGATCATCGCGGTTTTTAGCCACGGCAGGCTGAACCTCTGCCAGCCGGTATCCCCGGGACAAAAGGCGGTCCGCGTCTCGGGCCAGGGTAGCCGGGTTACAGGATACATATATAACCCACTGGGGCCGGCAGGCTGCCACAGAGCTTTCCCAGTCTGATTAGGGCATCCACTACCTGCCGGGTCTTAATTTCGAGCTGTAAAGGATAACCGGCATGCTGCAGAAGATGGCGGCCACCGCAAGCATAATACACTTTACAGGGAGGTTCAATTCGGCTGGCTGCAGGATGGGTAACCTCTAACAGGCGACTGCGGGCATAGTCTTTTTTTACCTCAGTTATAACGCATTCCACTACTTCTCCCGGGAGGGCGTAGGGCACAAATACAACCTGGCCGCTGCTTGTGCGTCCTACTTCTTCTCCTCGGTGGGAACAACCTGTAATGGTTAACGTTATCTTTTGTCCAATTAGTGCTCCTATAACCATCGTCTGAAAACAGTAAATAGCAAAATGGCCCTCAATGCCCTAGGTGGAATCTACTTTTAATTCTACCATATTGCCGTCTAAAAGTGATGTGATAAACCCCTTAAATCAAGGCTAATTGCAGTCGAAAACACGAGATAAATAATAGGTGATGTT
>NZ_JBJHHE010000046.1:0-7099 GCF_056378755.1 Thermanaeromonas sp. DSM 22490 | reverse complement strand
AGGAGTCCCTGGTCAGTTACATCAGTAACAGGGGTATCAAGCTGGAAAAGAGCAGTTAGGGATTAATGGGGTTATCTCCCAGCAGCAAACCAACCGCCAGGGTAACTTCTTTTTCCAAGAGTCCGTTCACCCCTACCGCTCCCGGATCGGCACCGCCATGACCGGGGTCTAGGCCAATACGCTTGGTCATGATCTCACCCCTTGATCGATTCTATGAGTACAGCAAACCTTTTGCCACCATCGTCAAAGGGTGTATCTCGCCCCACCAGTCGCGGCAAGGGTAACATATCCGGTTGCCCATTACATAAAACCTTGGAGTAAAGAAAACTCTTATCCGTTTTGTTTAGCCTTTTGTAAAGCTAAAAATCCCAGTATGGCAGCATTAAATTCGCCCTTCTTTTCATAACAAGAGGCGTGTCCAGCCTCCGGGAGGACAAGAAAAAGCGAATCTTGTATAGCTTTATGGATTTTCCTTACTTCTTCCAAAGGGGTAACTATATCTTTGTCAGCACCTATCACCAGGGTGGGCACTTGAATCCCCCCCACTCTGTCAAGTATGTCATACTCCCCGTGGCTGGAAGACAATCTCAGGTAAGCTTCAAACCATTCCCTAGTCAGCAACTGGCTGAAATGCTTCTCCCTTTGTTTTAGCCAATCATGATGGGTTTCATAAAAACTGTCCGAGTATATGAAAGGCATGGCCAGCTTAAAGAATTTTTCACCATCGCCTAGGCGGGCAGCTTCATCCCAGGCCTGGCCTATAGCTTTTAAATGGTTGGTTAATCTGGCCGTGGTATTGGCCAGAATAAGACTCTTAAGTCTAGCCCCATATTTAAGGGCAAAGAGCAGGGCCACCTGTCCGCCGTACGAGATCCCCACCAGATGCACCCGGTTTAAACTCAGGTGATCAAATAGCCCTTTCAGGTCTTCTACATGCTGGTGGATGTCGTATTCTTGCTGGCACTTATCCGATTGCCCTTGGTCCCTGAAGTCTACCCTCAACATTCTATAGCCATTTCGGGTATAAACCTCAATAAAATCCGCCCAGCTAAGGGTGCTCATCATTATTCCATTGAGGAATACTATTGTTTCTTCCCCCGTACCATCAAATTCGTAATAAATCTGCACACCGTTTATCTCCACTTTCGGCATGCTCTTTCTCCTTCCTTTCTTTATAAAAATTCGCCTCTGGCGAGTTTGTTGCGTTTTCTGCTCTATTGTTTTTGTCCCTTGCTGTAGTAAAGGTTTGTAAGGTAATCTGTGATTCTCAGATTAAATTTGTAAGCGTATTCTCTTAAGGATGTTTCAAACTCATCAAACGCGCGAGCAGCTTCTCCCTGTTTGGTCCAGAAAGCATCGATTTCCGGCTGAAGTTCTTGTTCTTTTATCCCTTGGTCTACTATTTTGCTTAATATCTCAATTCTCATAAGTAAAACTTCCTGTGTCAAGTCATTCACTGTAAGGAGCTTCTGATGAATTGCTTTTAGCTCTCTGCTTTGCGGGTTTAACTCCTTAAATTTGGCAAGAAACCTTTCTGAATGCCGGGCTAGTTCACACAAAATAGTTAATTCCTCTTTTTTATCACCCGTCATTCCTTTCGTTGTGGCTTCCTCCGACATGGCCTGTAGAGCAGGTAGTTCGGCATATCTTTCATTCAAGTGTTGGAGATAAACTTGTAATTCCTGGCCCCCGTCTTCCTGCTGATAATGGTTACATCCACTAGAGAACGTTAACACCGAAATAAGCAGGATACTAAGAACGCCCGCAGGAAATGCTCTCCCCAGCAAATATGATAACCTCCCCCATGAAATTTTAGCTCTCAGGCGCTTGTACACTCATTAGAGTAGTCCTAAGGGTCACCCACAGGCGTGAAGCCACAGCCTTTGGCCCATTATTACGGGATGCTGAGGCCCGTAGGTCCTCGCAAGGTATTCCAGCCACTCCTTTTCCCGCCTTATTTGCTCCCTTAAGGTCCGGGTTCCCAAATAGGCTTCCGCGTGCCAGCAGGCAGCACTTCTCAAGCAGTTGATCAGCGCGGGGTCAAATTGCGCCCCTGCCTCCCTGTAAAGTTCTTGTAGAGCTTCGGCGATATGGAAGGCTCCCCGGTAGGGCCGGGGCGAGATCATGGCTTCGAAGGCATCGGCTATAGAAATTATCCGGGCACCGAGGGGGATCTCTGTGCCCCCTTTGCCATAATATCCTTCACCGTCCCAGCGCTCATGGCGGTGATAAACCAGATCAGCCACCTCTTCATCCTCGCTTTCGCAGGCCACCATAGCTGTACCGCGTCGGGGATGCATTTTTACCTGCTGCCATTCATGGAGTGAAAGAGGCCCTCTTTTGTGAAGAAGCGCGCTATCTAAGGTTACCTTCCCTACATCGTGTAGCAGGGCCGCCAGGACGATCCTTTGGGTCATCTTCCTGTTAAGCCCTATCAGAAGGCACAGCTTTAAAGCAAAATTCGCTACTGTTACAGAGTGATTCAACAGTACTAAGCAATAGTCCCTCACATTCTGTAAGAGACCATAGGATCGATCCATATCCCAACCGCCCCCAATGACCGTCCCTGCTTATGCAAGACCAGCGGGCAGGATTTAGTATTCCTCCCTTCCTGCCCGCTGACTTATTACCTTTTATTTGCTGCTCTCAAGGGTCTATGACCTATTCAGACAGTTTTTGCTCGATCCATTGCTTGGCGGCCGTTACGCGAGCAATATCCAAGTGGTTGTAGTTCATCCCAGTCTTAGCCTTCAGCGGCGCCCCCCGCTTCGTCACCCCATCAGTGTACGTAGCGCTGGCTACGAAGAGCAATCCATCACTGGGAGCCGCCTTCTCCCCTATAGGATACCAAAGCCAGTAGTCCCAAGCTTGATTATATCCGTACAATACATAGAGGCTTATGCCAGGATCTAATCCCTTATTGTTTAGTTTTTCCACAAAGTTACTGGTCCCCATATTGCCGTAACGATTATTAATAGCTTGATTAATACCTTCCGAAGTAACATAGAGACTCTGCCCCCCGTAGTAAAGCTTGTACATGGTATTATTGCCGTCGCCAGGTGTCCAGCTTTCAGAATTAAAGCCAATGGGATTTACAGGATCGTCTACCCAGTTATGCAATAGTTGAGTCTGTCCCTCAAAGTAATTGCCGCTGTAAGTATGAGTCATATCCCACCGCTTATAATTACGGTAGGCGTAGTAAATATAGGCGTTCCAAAAAGCCACCGGGCAATTTTTAGTCTCTTGAATGACAGTTAAATTGGCTGTGTAGTATCTGAACATGGTGTCCAGCCCTTTAAAGGGAGCTGCCACAGCAATATATTTGCGCACATCACCCCGGTAGTCGGTCATCCAGGAAGTGTCCGACCATTCATTGTTCAAAGAACTCATATAGGCAATAGCTGCCATATTCCCTTTGCTATGTGCTACCACATCAACTTTGCTCTTCCCTGTTTTTTGTTTTATTATCTCTATAGCATCGGCAATAAGTTCGGCCTGGACAAGGTTATTCCCATGGGTGTGGGGGAAAGAAATGGCGAAGACTGCGTAGCCCCGTTCAGCTAGGTACTGCATCAGCCCGGGATTAGTAATGCTACTTGGCGTCTGATAGTCCCACGGGTGCGCCCAGGCACGGTTCATGTTGTCATTCGCACCGTGGACCAGGAGCACTGGATATGGCTTGGTGGCATGCTGCCAGTTGGGGCCATATCCCAACAGGAAATAGCGGTTGCTCTTGAGATGCCCATAACTACCAAAATTATAATCGTCAGAGGTTGAACTATAGCCGTCGTGTACGTAAATGTCTGAAGGAAACCATGACCTTACCTTATCGTTCAGGGGCAGGCTGATCTGTAACATCTTTTCCTGCCCGTTTACCATCTGGCTGGTGGTATCGCCCCATAACTCCACCCGCTCCCAGGGATAAGGATCGCTAATAGTGGCGATCAACTGGGGAGACGCCGCCTTGGCTTCGGGTAAGGGAAGAATAATACCCCCTACCAATTGGAGAAGGATGGCAAACGCCAGCACCAGGGCTATCCGACGCTTCTTGGGGCCTGTCATAAGTGGATACCTCCCTCTTCAAATGAAATTGAGCCTGTTAGACCTCCAACCCTCAAAGCCGCCCACCTCTAGCTTTCCGGTATTCTATCACCCCTCTCTTCTATGCTTCCGCTGTGGGACTGTATCACCTGCCCGCCTCCTCTGGTGGCCCGGCATTCTTACGTTAAAATTCTTCCTCTCACTTGATACGGACGGTATTCGTTTTCGAGTCCCAGAACAGCATAAGAGGCGTCACTCCCACCTTAGATGCTGCCACTACATAAATTCTTTCATTAGATAGCCGCAGTTGGGCAAGCAAAGCACGTGCAGCATCCAGTTCTTTTGTGTTCATCCCCAGGGCAAGAACCAGATAAGGACGCATGGCCGGAGGATAACGGGCAACTCGCTCCAATTCCCTTCGGCAATGAGGGCACCATAAGGACCAAATCAGTGCCGGTTTATTTCTTAGATCTAGTGTTACTGGTAAGCCATCCGCTGTAGACACTTTTAATTCAGTACCAGATAAGAATTCAAGTGGTATTGTTAAGTCAGAATCATATAACCGAAAGGGAGGAGCCGGGTTTAGTACCAGTAGGAAAACAGAGCCAAGGAATAGTGCTGCCATAGTACCGGACAATAGGCGTACACGACCCCGTTTAGGAGAGACAAGCACAATTGCCAGGAAGAGGGTTGTTTCTAAGATTAAAAAAATAGCACACAAGTAACAGAGGTTCTTTGTGTAGGCCCAAAAAGATGTTAATAAGCCGCCGTGAACCAAAACCCCTCCTCCGATAATTACCAGGGTAAGCCTTCTGTGAGATTGGGCCATCCCAGTATAACAGAGGTATGCACTGAGTAAATAGTAGCTTGTTCCCCATAAGGTTAACGGTCGCGTTAAAAACTCATAGTAACCATAACATGTACCAAGTGGACAGGGGGGGTTGAAACCGGTTGCCCATAAGCTAATAGAAGCTATGGCAAGGCACGTGTAAGCCAACCCAAGAAACATCAATATGTTCTCCTTTTCTAGCCGCCTCAAATGCAGGGTTTAAGTGCCAGGGCAGTGGCCCCGGCACCTCCTGCTAACAGTAACGTTCCGCAGAAGAGAAGTTACCCTTACTGATAATTGACCACAAGTTTAGGAGCATACGTGCCACTTTCGCCTCCATATATCTCGAGAACGTCCGAAGCAAAGTCCGCCGGTGTCGAAGCTCGTAATCTGAACTGAGTACGCCCTGTTTTATTTATAAATTCAAGTGCATTGGCAGGAATTGCAATATCGACGTAGGCATTGTCGGCACCGGGTGGAGCAACTGTAGCCACGGCTAGAGCGCCATTCGCAGCGTTGGCGGAAACCGGAGCATTATAATCGCTCTGTTCGAGGGCACTGCTGCTGCCAAAATAACCGCGTACTATATCTACACTGATACTATTGACGGTACCACTTAGAGATTTGCGGTAAATTCGTAGCTTAGCACCTGTGATCGTTGTATTATCCGGCAAGCTGCTGGTATCGAACGAGAGTATCACCCGGTAGGTATCGGTGTTATACATGCCTTTATCGCCCACTTTATGAACCGAAGTGCTCATCCCATCTGCCAGCAGCGCGCCTACATATCCATCTTCAGAGGAAATTGAAGAAAACGAAGATCCACTATTGGGGTCGATAATGTAAGTCTCTGATTTTACGGCCTCCTGATTCCCAGCGGTATCCACACTGAAGAACTTCAGAGTAGTCGTATTTGAAATGGTTATGGGTCCAGTATACTTAGGCGAACTTGTAGTTGGCGTGGTACCGTCTGTTGTATAATAGGTGGTAGCTGGTTCATTAGTAGAAAGTGATACAGTTACTGGACCGACATAGGTCCCACCTGGGGGACTTGCGGTCGTTACGGGGGGTGTAGTATCGTTGCCGCTGGGCGGAGTAGAACTTCCTCCGTTTTTCGGATGGTCGCGGAAGAACTCCCACATGATTTGGCTCGCGTTTGGTCCTTTGGGGTCCGTGTAAGAACCAGATGTACTACCACCTGACCATGCATGGCCCATGCCGTCCACCATATACTTCTCCATAATAACTGCCCCGTAGTTATCCTTGTAAACATATCTCGTGTAGGAACGACCGTTAGGTACAGAACCACTAATAGTAGCGTCAGCTACATCATCGATGTTATTATTGTCAATTCCATCCGAAGCCAAGTCGTTCGTCTGGGCCCACTGAGAAACCACCTGATGACCATTAATAGGATAGACTGTATAATCCGAGGTGCCGTGGAAGACAATGGTTGGAACTACTCGCTTATACGAACCCATCGCATTATAAGCGGCGGTTCCCTGTTGGTTAGGGTCCGGTCCACCTTGGAACATAGCATTCCAGGCGTTAATCTCGCTGGTGGCTGCCTTGTACTCGAGACCCGAATGAACCCCGATTGCTGCAAAGACGTCTGGGTATGTTGCACCCATTATTACAGCCATTGCCGCTCCAGCTGATAAACCTGCGACATAAATGCGGTTATCATCTATGGTATACTCGCTTTTAACCTGATTTACTATTCCAGCGATAACGGATGGTTCGCCGCTACCGCGCGATTGGTGGAATGGATCGAACCAGTGCCAACACTTATTTGGATGGGAGGAGGAAGGTTGATCGGGGTAGACAACTATGAAGTTGTTTTGCTCCGCTATCGAGTTCATTTGCGTCCCTGCGGCGAACTGATCGGGATCTTGAGTACAACCGTGTAGCATTACAACTAATGGTACAGGGGTTCCACTTTGGTATCCTGTAGGAATGTAGACTTTATATATTCTCCCATCAGTGTAAGTCTTGGTAACAAACGTACCCGCGTATGCCGGTTTTAACTTAGACGGCCCTCTGACCTCTAAGCCTATGAAAGTAGTAAACACAATAAGCAACGCAACTACACAACTCAGCACCCGAGGAACCCGAGCCTTCAAACGAAACATCTCGTTTAACCTCCAATCTTCTAGGAGACTGTTGACCAATACCCATTTATTTAGGGATAAGAACTTCTATGCCCAAAAACTGTTTAACAGAAATTAG
>NZ_JBJHHE010000045.1:0-7578 GCF_056378755.1 Thermanaeromonas sp. DSM 22490 | reverse complement strand
TAATTTCTGTTAAACAGTTTTTGGGCATAGAAGTTCTTATCCCTAAATAAATGGGTATTGGTCAACAGTCTCCTAGCAGAACTTAAAAAGTGGGCTAGGAAGCACCTTTCCCCTCAAAGCCAATAAGGGGTGTGATGCACCTTAATTTCCTACAGGGCAAACCCGAAGACATTGGCCATAACAAAAGGCTTTGATACGGTCTGCTCTACAGGTGGGTATATCCGTACGGCTTACAGGATCGTACCATATTGCCCCCTCTATACTTTTTTCTCCCTTGTTTCGATAGGTTAAAGTCTCTTCTACCTCTAAATTGTCCGGACAGATGATGTCCAGATTCTGGTTTACTTTTAAGGCACCGGGACGACACTGTCTGATACAGGCCATACACGCTTTGCCGCGGCAAAGCTTTTCTTGTGTTAAAGGGGTAACCTTTAGCTCCGCAGCAGTTACCAAAGCAGTAAAGCGGACCCTGGGTCCGTACTGGGGGGTAACTACCACATTATTTAGCCCGAATTCTCCCAGTCCAGCCCTTACAGCAGCATGGCGCATGGAAAAAATACCAAACTGGCCCGGCACCCGATCCTGAATATCTTTATGAGGACCGTAAGTTGGAGGAAAATAAATAGTCGGTATCCCTTTGTCTTCCAAAAAAAGGGTTAAAGAAAGCGCTATCTGCTCCAAGCGCTGGTTGATAATATCGTAACCAGCCACTTGGTAAAAATACTGCTGCAGATATTCCTGTCTAAAGTCGCCGGTTATTACGGTTGAATTCTCTAGCAATGTATGGTAGTTAATTACTCTTTTTGGTATGGGTATACCTATTACAACTACCCTTTGGGCCTCCGCCAGAAAATCCAGCGGGTGATGTCCCGGCGGAGCTCCCTGGAAACGTTCCACAGGCGCCACACCAAAAAGCCTGGCTCCCTCATTTCTGGCCAGGGTTTCTAGTTCTTCGGTTAAGGTTCTCATCTAAATCCCCCCTTAAATTTACTCCGGGCATTTTTATTAATTTCTAAAGAACAAATTTTGACCTCAGGGAATTCACCTTACTAAAACAAGATATAAAAATGCCTGGGAAACAGGACTTCTTTGAAGAAGGCACTGTTCCCTCAGGCATAAAAGGAAAAAAGGAAATAAAGTTACTACTTTCCTAGCGCCTGTTGCAAAAGTACCCCTACTTCCGCAGGACGGGTAGCAATCATAGCACCTGCGCGCCTCAGCGCTTCTTCCTTTCCCTGGACTGTTCCTTTCCCCATGCTGATTATTGCACCGGCATGGCCCATTTTTTTACCGGGTGGAGCTGAGCGGCCGGCAATAAAGCATACCACTGGTTTGGTAAACCTGCCAGCCAAAATCATTTCTGCTGCTTCTTCTTCCATGCTTCCGCCGACTTCACCGATAATAACTAGAGCCTCTGTCTCCGGATCTTTCTGAAACATATCCATGATTTCAATGAGACGTGTACAAGGAGCGGGATCTCCTCCCAACCCCACAAAAGTGCTCTGGCCCAATCCTGCGGCAACAATATGGGAACAAATCTCATTGGTAAGACTTCCGCTACGAGCAACCACGCCAACATTCCCGGGCTGATAAACATAGGAAAGCCACACAGGGATAAATCCCAGCATAGCCTGGCCGATGGTAGCCATACCTGGAGTATTGGGTCCAATAACTACTGCTCCCTTCTGACGGGCATAAGACCGGATTTCTAAAGCATCTTGTACCGGCAAGCCGTCCGCTAAGAGTACCACCAAACGCAAACCGCTCTCCAAGGCTTCAAAAGTAGCATCCTTAGCGAAGGCCGGGGGTACAAAAATGACAGAAGCCTCGGCACCGTGGTTTTTTACGGCTTCGCATACGGTATTGTAAACGGGGACTCCGTGCACCTGCATACCCTTTTTCCCCGGAGTCACTCCAGCTACTATTTTAGTGCCTGCATCTAGCATATGCTGGGTCCAAAAAGTACCCTCGTTTCCCGTAATCCCTTGAACTATTACTCTAGTATCACCAGTTAGGAGAATACTCACTTTTTATCCCTCCTGCGCGGCTATTTCTACAGCTGCACGGACGGCCTCTTCTACGTTGGGATAAAGTTTTATATTAGTCTGTTCCTGCAAAATCCTGCGTGCTTCCTCTTCTCCCGTACCCCTTATGGAAGCAACAATGGGTACCGGCGGTTTTAATTCTTGTATAGCCTGGGCCAGACCCTGGCTTATGACGTCGGCTCGGGCTACCAGTCCAAAAGTATTAATTAGCACTACTTTGACGTCGGGATCGGTTAAAACCAGTTCCAGGGCGTAATAGGAGTTCTTGTAAGTAGCCCCGCCGAATTCCAGGAAGTTGGCCGGTTTACCTCCGTAGTAATTGATCAGATCTAAAACCGTCATAGTAAGCCCGGCGCCGGTACAAAGAACCCCGATATTCCCATCCAGTTTTACATAACCCAGACCATATTGAGATGCCCGGTATTCCCGCTCATCTTCAAACCTCTCCGGACCTTTTACGAACTCCTTCTGCCGGAAAAGGGCATTGTCATATATTATCACTTTAGCGTCAGCAGCTACCAATTCTCCAGTACTGGTAACTACCAAGGGGTTGATTTCTACCAGCTCAGCATCATACTTACGGAACACCTGATAGAGCTTCAGCATAATATCTACTGCTGCGTTAACCTGTTTTCCGTCCAATCCCAAATTATAGGCCACACGACGGGCTTGGAAGGGCATCAGACCTAGGAAAATAGGTATAGTTTCCATGATAATCTTTTCCGGAGACTCCTTAGCCACTTCTTCTATATCCATACCACCGGCAGCGCTGGCCATGATCAGGGGAGAGCCTTGGACCGCATCAATAGTAATAGAAAGGTAGAACTCTTGGGCAATATCGAGCTTTTGTTCCACCAGTACTTTGCTTACTTTTTCGGACTTAAGGTGCTGGCCCAGGATCTCCCCGGCCATTTGCCTGGCAGTCTCGGGAGAGGCAGCAAACTTAATACCCCCGGCCTTACCCCTTCCCCCCTGTAGGATTTGCGATTTTAGAACCACCGGACCACCAATCTTGCGGGCCGCTTCCTCTACCTCTTCCAGGGACCCTGCCACCAAACCCTGGGGAACCGGTATGCCGTGGCGTGCAAGGAGTTCTTTCCCTTCATACTCATATAACTTCATAGGATAATTACTCCTTCTTTGGCTTTAATTTGTGACTGCCTTCTAGAGGCCAAACTCTAAACCATACCCTATCTCAAAGGCTCGCTTATTTTCTTCTTTAAACCTGGGCACCCTTTCCAGCATAGCTTTTAAGACGTTTTCCTTGTCCAGAAGACCACCCATTAATTTGGTTAAAGCTCCGAGCAACACCACATTAGCAAAAATTTCTCGGCCTAATTCCCTAACTGCTATATCTCGAGCGCTTATCGGTATCTGCTTGACTTTTAAACTATTATCCGGCTCCACAAAAGCAGGATCGTAAAGGATGATCCCCTTGCTCACTAGGGAATTAAATTTGCTGTAAGCTGCCTTGGACAGGGCACAAAAGTAATCCGGATTCTCTACCACAGGACTGTCCACCGGTTCTTCGGACATAACAACCTGGCTGCGCACATAGCCCCCCCGCGTTTCTGTGCCGTGGCTGATAAGCATGGTTGTATATAGCCCCTGATAGACAGCAGCAAGGCTCAAGGCCTGGCCTACCCTCACTACCCCCTGTCCCCCAAACCCGCTGACCAGTACTTCTGTGCGCATCACCGATACCTCCTTTGAATATCCGCCACCCAGCTCCGCATGAAATCTGAAAACTCCGGCCGGCTGTTGCTGGCATCATAATAGATCCCGGTCTTAAAGGTAATATCTTCTGGCCCTTTCTCCCACATATTCTTCGTTCGCTCTTTAAACCATTTGTAAACTTCTACCGGTTTTCTGGTCCCCAGGGCTCTCTCAGCAAAGTTGGTTACGCAAGGATAGATAAAGTGGATTAGGGAAAAGCCCTTATTCATAAGCCCCTTCTTGATGCTTTCTACCGCGTTTTCTCCTTCTATGCTGGTATGCCTGGCCAGGAAAGTGGCACCGGCTTCCCTTAAAATACCCAGTATATCCCTGCCGCCCTGAATCCAGTTGTACTCCCTCATGCCATAAGGACTGCTGTCCGTGCGATACCCCTCAGGTGTGGTCCAGCCGTATTGTCCGCCAGTGGACTGATACCCTAGATTATCGCACACAATAACGGTCATGCCCACATTTCGCCGCGCACAGTTTAAAAGGTTGAGAAGACCTATGCCGAAGGCATCACCATCCCCTACGGTCAAGATGATTTTTTTATCAGGGGGTAGAGCCAGGCGCAATCCGGTGGCTATAGCATAGGCTCTTCCGTGTGTACCTGCAAAGTTATCTCCTTTCCAGGTGGCAAAAGTCTGTCTGCCAGCGCACCCTATACCCGTTCCCCATATCACATCTTTTATTTCCAACCCCAGTTCATCAATGGCTTTAACCACCTTTTTGTGTACCTGCCCTAACCCACAACCACTGCAGGCTGTACTGGGGATTTTTCTGGGGCGCAAATATTTTGTCGCCAGGTAATCCATATTACCAAGCCTCCATTTCCCATTGCTTAGCTTTGATAGGCTTATCATTGAGTAAAGCTTCGATTACTTCCAGTAGCTCTGCCACCCGGAAGAGCTCCCCGCACTTGCCCACAAAATGAATTTCGCTACCCTTAGGCATGGCGCGCTGAACTTCCCTCACCAGCTGGCCATCATAATTTAGCTCCACCGATAGGTATTTAGCTTTCTTATTGAAAATTTCATCCGGGAAGGGCCACAGGGAAATCAGCCTTAACCCACCTACTTTCCAGCCCTTCTCGCGCGCTGCCTTTACTGCGCTTTTTACCACGCGCGAAGGAGTACCGTAGGAGACCAGAATTACTTCGGGATCATCGTCCACGAAGTATGATTCATAGCGGGTAATCAAGTGCTTGTTGTTTCTAACCTTGTAAATAAGGCGGTAGGCGTGTCTGTGCTGCATCTCCACCTCTTCAGTATCATAACCCTCAGGAGTCGGCGTCCAATCCGAACACGCTCCTCCCGTGTTATGTCCGAGAACTACAGGCGGGATGTCAATCTCGTCCGAGGCGGGATAAAATTCAGGTCCCGGGTGAATGCGCCTGGGTACTACCTTGAGCCCCATCTGCTGTATTTCCTCTTCGGTTTCCGGCAAAATCAAGGTTTCCCACCCATCGGTTACCAACTGATCGGCTAAAAGTATTACCGGCATACGAAAGCGTTCAGCTAAATAGAAGGCCTCCACCGTAAGGGTAAAAGCCTCTTGCGCACTGTTTGGAGCCAAAACTATCAGTTCAAAGTTGCCGCCCTGGGTGGGATAACGGCTGAGATAAAATTCGCCCTGTCCAGGGGCACCCGTAATACCGCTTACAGGACCAACCCTCTGGGCATTGACTACTACCAGCGGTATCTCGCTGCCAATAGCCCATCCCAGAGGATCGGCATAGAGGATAAACCCTGGACCAGAAGTAGCCGTCATGGCTTTAAGCCCACCCAAAGATGCGCCTATACAGATATGCAGGGCTGCCATTTCATCTTCTGCCTGAAGATAATACCCTCCCACCTGGGGCAACCTGCGCGACATGTTTTCAGCTATCTCCGTAGCCGGCGTTATAGGGTAGCCGGCAAATACCCTACATCCAGCAATTATGGCACCCTCCGTAATGGCTGCATTACCTGTATCCAGCGTACGCCTCATTTTCCACATCTCCCCCTATCTAACCCTTTCAATATCTATAGCAAAGTCAGGACATACATAGAAACATGCCAAGCATCCGATACACCTTTCGCTATGGGCAGCTACTACAGGTTTGTACCCGCGATCGTTGAAATAATCAGCCGGAGCAAATACCCCCAGGGTACAGGCCTCCATACAATAGCCGCATTCTTTACATGCCTTACCATCAACCTCTACCTTAAAATCCCGTAAATCGCAGGCCAGACAGCGACGTGCTTCTCTTATGGCCGCGCTCGCATCATACCCCAGCTCCACGGCAGCAAAGGAAGTTAACCTCTGGCTTAAGGGGATAGTAGGTACATAGGGGCGCTCCCATCCGCGTACCAATTCTGGCTCAGCCGAAATTCCTTCCTCTTCCGGCGCAAGCTTTTCCTCAATCCGGCCATCACCGCCTAAAAATTGGTCAATAGCCCGCGCCGCTTCCCTGCCCTGGGCTATAGCTTCAATAATGGAAGCTGGGCCGGTCACCACATCGCCAGCCGCAAATACGCCCTGCTGGCTGGTCGCAAAACCTCCTTCCTGGACCACGAGCCTCCCGTGGTCTACCGCTAATCCCCATCCCACCGGTATCTCTGCCACTTGCCCGATGGCCACAATTATATTGTCAAAAGCAAGGTTAAACTCGCTTCCAGGCACTGGAACCGGCCGGGACCGTCCATCCTTATCCTTCCCTTCCAACTTCATCCGGCTGCAGGTTAGCTCCAAAACATTGTTTTGGCTCTTAATCCTTAGGGGAGCTACAAGGAATTCAATCTTTATCCCTTCTTCCAAGGCTCCTTCAATCTCTTCCTGGCTAGCCGGCATCTCATCCCTGCTCCGGCGGTAGAGGATAGTAACCTCTTTAGCCCCTAAGCGCAAAGCCGTGCGGGCTGCATCAATAGCTGTATTCCCACCGCCAATAACCGCTATTTTTTTGCCCAAAGCCGGCTTCCCGCCGCAGTTTACCTCGCGCAAGAAACTCAAGCCATCCCATACACCAGGAAGATCTTCGCCCTCGATCCCTAGCCTTACCCCCTGCCAGCTCCCGCAGGCGAGCAAAATAGCATCATACCCTTGCTCGCGTAGCTCCACCAGGGAGTCTATCTTCCTTCCAGTCTTTATCTCTACGCCAGCCTCTTTTATCCCGGCAATCTCCCTATCCAGCACTTCCCTGGGCAGGCGATAGGGAGGGATACCGTAGCGCATCATCCCACCGGGCTTAGCTTGAGCTTCATAGACTGTTACCTGGTGGCCCCGCCGAGCCAGGTAATAGGCGGCTGTGAGCCCGCAAGGACCAGCGCCTATAACGGCCACTTTTTTGCCGGTAGGAGTAGCAGCCACCGAGGGCTTCTGCCCCGCCTTTTCCCCTTTATCATCCGCCGCCCTTTTTAGCAGGCGGATGGCCACCGGCTGATCCAATTGGTTCCTGGCGCATTTGGCCTCGCAAGGGTGAACGCAAGCATAACCACAGATAGCCGGGAAAGGAATTTTCTCGCGAATTACGGCTAAAGCTTCGCTAAACTTACCTTGTCTGATGTACCTGATGTACCTCGGCACATCAATACCTGCCGGACAGGCTTCTTGGCAGGGGGCTGTATTAACATCTTGACAACACGGTATGCTCCCCATGAGGCTAATATCTCCTTTCTTAGTTTATCTTTAAACCTGTTTCTAATTTTAACAGCTAATGCAGCAACGATGAATTTTAATGTTTTTATACATTTATTAAGAGTAGATAACCCCATTAATCCCTAACTGCTCTTTTCCAGCTTGATACCCCTGTTACTGATGTAACTGACCAGGGACTCCT
>NZ_JBJHHE010000044.1:0-8832 GCF_056378755.1 Thermanaeromonas sp. DSM 22490 | reverse complement strand
GAAGCCTGCCGGAGCCTTGAGCCAAGCGCTAGTTTGGCCCGCGAGGGTTTCCGGAGCGAGCGGAAGCCAAGCAGGCCTCGGATCAAAAGTGGGGATACGCCCGCCTTCCGGGGAAGGAAGAAGCTCTTTTCGCCATTTTCCTTATCTTTTTCCTTTGTGAGGAAAAATTATACATGCTTACCCTTCACGGGCACATTCGGAAGCCTCACCCCTTAAAATGGCCAGGCCATGGGGCAAGGCCGGCAAAATGGTCTCTAGGTTTTCCCTCACACCTTTAGGGCTGCCGGGAAGATTTATGATAAGGCTTTTCCCCCGGATACCAGCAATGGCGCGGGATAGCATAGCCCGGGGCGTAGCCTTTAAACCGGCTGCCCGCATGGCCTCGGGCAAACCGGGCACTTCCCGCTCAATCACCTCACGGGTGGCCTCCGGAGTCACATCGCGCGGGCCAAAGCCCGTCCCGCCCGTAGTTAGCACCAGGTCGGCCCCTACTTCATCGCAAAATTCCCGAAGCTTTTGCGCTAAAATCTCCCGGTCATCGGGAACCACAGCATAGGCCACTACTTCTCCTTCAATGCGCGCCACCAGTTCACGAATAACGCTAGCGCTCAAATCTTCTCGCTCACCCCGCGAACCTTTATCGCTAGCCGTCAAAATGGCCACCCGGATCATCCTGCTACCACCTCTATGCTGTCGCCCACCTTTACCGATCCACCTTTAAGCACCGCTGCAAAAATACCCTCCCGCGGCATGACGCAATCGCCAGCCTGGTAATAAATGGCGCAGCGCTCATGGCACACCTTCCCTATCTGGGTTACTTCCACTATTGCTTCGGGGCCAATTTTTAATTTAGTGCCCGGCGTTAGGATGGTCAAATCCAAGCCCTCGGTAGTCAAATTTTCGGCAAAGTCTCCCGGCCCCACCGGCAAACCTTTGGCCTGCATTTTTTGAATGCTCTCCAGGGCCAAGAGACTTACCTGCCGGTGCCAAGGCCCGGCATGGGCATCGCCTTCCAGCCCATAATTGGGCACTAAATTCCCGCACCCCACATTCTTCTTCCGCTCACCCTTTTGCTGGCTTATACAAACCGCTACTATGCGTCCCAAGGTTTTTCCCCCTCCCGCTGCCAGGTGCCGCTCCGGCCCCCGCTTTTCTCCACCAGGCGTATGTCGGTAACGACCATGCCCCGCTCCACCGCTTTGCACATATCATAAATGGTCAACGCCGCTACACTAACTGCTGTTAAGGCCTCCATTTCTACCCCCGTCTGGCCCACGGTTTTCACCCGGGCTTCGATCTCCAGGATACCCCCGCCTTGCGGCCGGAATTCCACAGAAGCGCTAGTGAGATTTAAAGGATGGCATAAAGGTATAAGCTCCCCCGTCTTTTTGGCGGCCATTATTCCGGCTACCCGCGCTACGGCTAGGACATCGCCCTTGGGGACTTTGCCTTCCAAGATAAGGTTTAAGGTAGCCGGACTCATGATTACTCGCCCGCGGGCAATAGCCTCGCGCTCGGTTATCCCTTTGGCACCCACATCCACCATGCGCGCCTGACCTTTAGCATCCAGGTGGGTTAAAGGATTTTCCTGCACAGTTGGTTCACCCCCCTAGCTGGGACATAACCCGCGCCTGCTGCCATCCCTCTTCCAGGTGGTGCCTTTTAGGCTTGGCGGCCACAGCCTGGCGGAATAGCTGTGCCAATTCCTCTGGGGAAGCCCCCGATCGCAGAGGAGTTTTTACGTCAATCTCTTCTCCCCAGTGCAAGCAGGGCCGGAGTTTGCCATCAGCTGTGAGCCTTAACCGGTTGCAACGGTGGCAAAAATGTTCGCTCAAGGCCCCGATAAACCCTACGCTCCCCACACCTTCATCTACCCGGAAGTTCTGGGCCGGCCCGTTGCCGCGCAACTCCTCCAGGGGCTGCAAGCTAAAATGCTGGGCTATCTTCTGGCGTATCTCCGCCACCGGGACATAGTTAACTCCTCTGTTGGCTGCCGTACCGATGGGCATAAGCTCGATAAAGCGTATATGGAGGGGTTCTTGGCGGGCCAGGTGAGCGAAATCCAAAATTTCGTCGTCATTAAATCCGCGCACCACGACTACATTTAATTTCACTGGCGTAAGTCCGGCTGCCAGGGCTGCCCGGATACCCAGCCATACATTCTTTATGTTCCCGCCGCGGGTGATATAGCGGTAACGCTCAGCCCGCAGGCTATCCAGGCTGATGTTTACCCTTGTAAGACCGGCCTCCTTTAAGGGTAAGGCCAGGAAGTTTAACAAGAGGCCGTTGGTGGTGAGGGATATCTCTTCCAGGGCCGGCAGTTTAGCCAGTTCGCGCACCAGAGTGACTACATTTTTCCGCACCAGAGGTTCGCCTCCGGTAAGCCGCACCCGCCTGATGCCGACTTGAGTGGCGGCCTGTACCAGGGTGACAATTTCCTCCAGGCGTAAGATCTCCTCGTGGCTCTTAAGGGATACCCCTGTAGCTGGCATGCAGTAACGGCAGCGCAGGTTGCAACGGTCGGTAATAGATACGCGCATATAGTTTATGTGGCGGCCAAAGGCATCTTCCACCGGCCCTCACTCCTTAAAAAACTTAAGAATTAGAAATTCCGCCATATCACTTCTCCGCAACTCCTTAGGTCATATCCTTCCAGGTTAAGGGCTTCGGCTAAAAATCTCTCCGAGTGCATGGCACTAACTAACTCCTGGATCAGGTCACTCTCCCACTGCTCGCGCAAGAAGCAAAGGTCCAATCGCTGGGTTGCCAGAGGGATGAAATCCAGGCCGTAAGCCCGGGCAACGGAACAAGTGCCCAGGCCCACATCCGCCACACCACTGGCCACGGCTGCAGCTACGGCCAGATGGCTAGCTTCCTCGCGCTCATATCCCTGAATGTCCTCCCCTTTAATTCCTAAAGCCTGTAAATGATGATCCAAAAAAAGGCGCGTGCCGGAACCCACCTGGCGGTTGACAAAGGTGATCTCCGGGCGTTTCAAATCTTTTAAACCCTCAACTTTTTTGGGGTTACCACGAGCTATTATGATTCCTATCTGCCGGTAAGCCAGGTTGACCAGTACGGCTGGCCGGCCTACCAAGTATTTCTCCACATAAGGTACATTAAAGCTACCTGTTGAGGCATCCCACAGGTCCAAGCTGGCACCATGGGCTTCTCCCCGCTGTAAGGCGAGCAATCCCCCCAGGCTTCCTGCTGGCGAGATGGCCAGAGTACTGCCGGGATGAAGCTGCCGTAGAATATTGCCGAGCATGTCCAGAAGGGGATCATGGCTGCCGCTTATCACGGCGGTATTCTCAATATCCCCTAAAGCTTTGAGCAAAGCAACTTCCACTTCCGTACCGGCAGCAAAACCTTCAGACAGGCGAGGGACACGCAAAATACCATCTGCCCGGGCCAGGGTAGTAAGGGCCCCGGCACCCCGGCCAAGCGGTGTAGCCATCAGCCTGTCCCCTACCCGGACGAGCCGTAGCCGCACAAATTCTTCCCTACCCAAAGCGGAAGGTATTTTACGGGCCAACACAGCTTTAACCGACGGGCGCTCTGGGACCGGAAGTCCTTGCTTTTCATATACTAGAGGCCGGACAAAAAGCTCGGCGCACAAGGCGGCCGAAACAGGATAGCCCGGCACCCCGATCACCGGTTTATCTTGCACTATCCCCAGGATAACGGGTTTTCCGGGCCTGGTAGCCACGCCGTGGGTCAAAACCTGTCCCAGCTCCGCCACTAGGCGCGCCGTATAATCTTCTCGCCCGGCCGAAGAGCCGGCATTGATGAGAACTATATCGGCCTTAGAGAGGGCTTCCAGAAGCCGCTCCTTTAGCAGAGCATAGTCGTCGGGGGTTATAGGGAAGACCTGGGGCTCCCCGCCCCACTCCTGCACCAGGCCGGCCAGCATAGCGCTGTTGGACTCCAGAATTTGCCCCGGGAGGGGGTGGGAATTGGGCGGTACCAGCTCGCTGCCAGTCGGCAAAATGGCCACCCGCGGCCGGGAGCGCACCAGAACTTCCGTAATACCTGCGGCCAGTAGAATTCCCAGGTCAAAGGGCCGCAAGACATGATTAACTGGCAATAGCATTTCTCCGGCCGTAATATCTTCCCCGGGGAGGCGCACATGCTGCCAGGGGACAGCCGGAGATTGGATTTCCACCATACCCTCTTCCGGAAAATTTACTTCCTCAATCATAATAACGGCATTGAATCTTTCCGGCAGCGGGTCACCGGTATCCACTACCACGGCTTCCTGACCCAGGCGAAGTTTCCGGGGGGCACTTTCAGAAGCACCAAAGGTATTCTCCGCCCGGACAGCAATGCCATCCATAGCCGCTCCGGTATAATGGGGTGAGGAAATAACAGCGTACACAGCCTCAGCTGTAACCCGTCCCAAGGCTAAACGTGTAGGCACTCTTTCCCCCGGAGCAGCCCTTAATGTTCCCAGACTGCGCAAAGCCTTCAAATATTCTTCCAGGGCTTCTTGCCAGGGCCGGTTATCCACAAAGATTTTTTCCCGCTGCAAATTTTACCCCCCTACTTTCCTTGCTAAAAAAGCCGTCTCAAGCAAAAAGGCGTACCTTGACCCGACTGCCCGCCTCGAGTCCCGCCTTGTTCAAAGGGATAATCACCAGCCCATCAGCCTTTACCATAGTAGAAATTAAGCCCGACTTGCCCGGTATGGGTACTGCTAACAATCCTTCCTCTCCTGCCACCAAACGCACCCGTACATAATCCTCGCGCCCAGCATCGGACGAGAGATGCCGGCTCAAAATAGCTTCTACTACCGGTTCTTCCTCCGGAGATTTAAAATAACCGTAACTGAGCAGGGGGCGCACAAAAAGATCGAAGGAAACCATGGCCGAAACGGGATGGCCGGGCAGCCCGAAGACCATTTTGTCGCCAACAACTGCGGCCAGGGTAGGTTTTCCAGGGCGTATGGATACCCCGTGAAAAAGGATACCTTCTTCATCCCATTCGGCTAGCAGGCGTAGGGTCAAGTCCCGTGTACCGACCGAGCTACCTCCTGATAGCAATACCACATGATTTTCAGCCAGGGCCCGGGATACCCGTTCGCGAAGCAAATCCAAGTCGTCGGGCACAATGCCGTACAGCTTAGCTTCCCCTCCACAGGACTGCACCAAAGCATACAAAGTGTAAGAATTGATATCCCGTACCTGGCCGGGGCCGAGCTTAGCTTCCGGAGGCACAATTTCATCACCCGTGGCCAAAATACCCACCCGCCAGGGCTCCCATACGACTACTTTTCGGTACCCCAGGGCGGCCAGAACTCCTATATCCTGGGGCCTAAGCCGTCGGCCTGCCTCTAGCACTGTCTGGCCCTTTTTAACGTCTTCACCTTCCCGCATGACATTTTCTCCCGGAGCTACCGGCCTTAAAATGTTTATCCACCCGCTCGGCAGGCTTTCCGTATGCTCCAACATTACTACTGCATCGGCCCCACCGGGCATCATACCGCCGGTGCTGACAGCCACTGCTTCCCCCGGCCCCACGGTTATTTCAGCCGGGCGTCCCATCAGCACCTCTCCCTTAAGCCGCAAAGGGAAGGGACTTCCCTCACTCGCGCCAAAAGTATCGCGGGAGCGCACCGCAAAACCGTCCACCGTCGCGCGCGCAAAACCAGGTATATTTTCCCCGGCCACTACATCTTGGGTCAGTTCTAAACCCAAGGCCTGGGTCAAGTCCCGTATTATGGGTTTCCGTTTTATGCGGGGCCAGTGTTCCGCCAGAGCCTTTCTAGCTTCAGTTAATGTTAATACCTGGAAAAACTCCATAAGACTTCTCCTCAAAGTCTACTTAAAACAGCCTAACTGGCACTGGGTAATTTTTATTTTAAGCTCGTTAGCCGCTTCTCCAATGGTAAGCATGGGTACACCAAGTTTTCTGGCCAGATCTTGGGCCACGGCGCAAGGCAATTTACCTTTATGGCTGGCCGCAGCTTCCTCCACAGCCTTTAGAACATCTTCTCTGGTCATAAGTGTCCCCCTTCACCCTGGCAAATAACACAAAAGGCACCCGGATGGGTGCCCTGCCTTCGCAAAAGCTCCTTTCCCAATCCGGGAGGCAGGCCCGTTTCCCGGCCCACCCCGTCACCGCCCGCTTAACGGGCAGGAGGCCAGTAGCCATAGCCGCAGTCGGCCTTAGGCCCACTGGCTCGGAGTCCCCTATATTTCGTTAAGCTTATTTTAGCATAATTCATAGTAAAACTCAAAAGAAAATTCTATCGCAATGTACTTTTCTTAGCGACAGCCGCATCTGTTGGAAATAGTCATTACCATAACCACTTCTCCCGCCCTGGAACCAGCCTCAAAGAGAGAGCGTGCTGCACGCCATACCTCTTCCTCCTCACCGCGAATAATGGTGCTCATGGAGTTTACCTCTAACTGCACTCTATCCGTCGGCACGGCAGCCAAAGCCTCTTTAATAATCTCTGAGTAATCAGAAGTACCCAAAGGATAAAGGGACACCTGACAGGCGAGCATCTCCCCCACCCCTCTACCTTGTCTTAATCTTTATTTTTTATAAGACACTGCGCAAACAAAGCCGCCATCCGTTCTTCCCTCTTGCTGGGCCTTGGCCTCCAGCGTCAGGGCTTCCTCTACCTTGGTGAAATCAAAATTCGGCGGTACAAAAAGAACTGCTTTGCCCTTAACCTCGCTTCCCGGCATGGCGGCCAGCAGCTCCTCCAAGGTAGGAAAGCGAGCCCACCGAAAGAGGCTATCCGGATCGCTGGCTGCCCTGGCTTCATAATAGCGGCTCCAGGCACTGTTGCCCCCTATTAAACCCACCACCAGCCGTCCACCGGTTTTAAGTACCCGATAAGCTTCCTGTAGGGCCTCCCTCAGATCTGGGACGAATTCCAGGGCAGTAACCGATACTACTGCGTCAAAACTATCATCTTTAAACGGAAGTTTGCGAGCATCAGCACGCAAGAATTCGATGGCCAGGCCCTCCCGCGCCGCCTTCTCCCGCGCTTTAGCCAGCATGGCTTCCGATATATCAATGCCCGTCACTTTAACTCCTATTCGGGCCAGCTCCAGGGAGAAATTGCCCGTACCGCAACCTATGTCCAGGATTTCCATGCCAGGTTCGGGTTTTAAATATTCATAAATAGCTTCCTTTTCAATCTGGTCTACCAGCTTGCCCTTAGGCGTCTCGTACCAAGCATCATAATCCTCGGATTTTTTGTCAAACAGCTCTGCCACTTTACCTCCCCCCATCCATTAGCCATCATAGCATAACTGCCTGGTAAAATACAACACTTGGTATACATTCTTACCATTGAGAAGGCTCACTCGGAGGCCCTCAAACTGACTTGCCTTGCTGTATGCTCAGCAACAGCCAATGCATGATATAATAATACCTAGGAATGGAAAATTCAAAAACAGGTGCTAGGAGTGGCTTATAGGTCCTTATGACTAAACTTAAACTCGTGCAAGGAGGAGACAGCAGCTATGCGCAGGGTTTTGTTTATCATCGATATGCAGAATGATTTCGTAGCCGAAGGAGGCGCTTTAAGTTTTCCTGCCGCGCGCGAAGTAATACCTTTTATTGCTGATAAAATCAGGGAAGCCCTGGCCCGAGGCGAGGAGGTTCTCTTCACCCTTGACACCCATGCCCTTGGAGATGCCGAGTTTCAAAAATTCCCTCCCCACTGCTTAGAAGGTACTCCGGGACATGACCTTATACCTGAACTTAAAGAAATAATCTCCCCTTACGAAGGAACAGGGCAGGTTCACTTCCTTAAGAAAAGCCGCTACAGCGCTTTCTTTGGCACTGATCTGGACGACTGGCTGGGGCTAACGCCGGGAAGTAATAAAGATAAGGTAACTGAAGTAGAACTCGTCGGTGTGTGTACTAATATCTGCTGCTTCTTTACCGCTGAAGAGCTGGCCAATCGAAATATCCCTGTGGTAGCCTACGCTAAAGGTATGGCCAGCTTCGATCCGGAAGCCCATAAGTTTGCCCTGGAACAGATGCGAAGCGTCCTGGGTATTAAAGTGATCTAATCAGCGAGCGATATTGAGGTTATAGGTGCGGCTCGTGATGGTAGAAAAAGCTCCCCTTCCAACTAAGCCATGGCCTAAAAACCCGGGACTGCAAAACCTGATTCTCATCGGAACTTCCACTGGAGGACCGCACACTTTGGCTGAAATACTGGCCGAGCTACCTGAGAGCATCCCGGCTGGCATAGTAATTGTCCAGCATATGCCCCCCACTTTTACTGCAAGTTTGGCCAAACGTCTGGATGAAATCTGCAAGATAAAAGTCGAGGAAGCATCTGAAGGTACGGCCATAGAAGATGGGAAGGCTATCGTAGCTCGGGGCGGGTATCATATAGATTTTGCCATGGCTCCTACCGGCCTTACCTGCCGTTTGACTCTGGAGCCGGCCAATACCTATTTTCGCCCTTCGGTGGACGTGCTGTTCGCAAACGCCATGCGAATCTTTCCTCCTAACAAGATAATCGGCGTCCTCCTTACAGGCATGGGCAACGATGGGGCTCAGGGTATGGTCGAGCTCAAGCGGCGAGGAGGATACACCATCGCGGAGTCCCGGGAAACAGCAGTGGTGTGGGGCATGCCCCGGGCGGCCTACGAGGCCGGAGGAGTTGATGAACTCTTGCCCCGCCATGATATAGCTAAAGCGCTCCTAGCGCGGCTGGCTAAACAGTGAAGTCAATATATAAAAAACCTCAACAAGGTCCCGCCCTGTTGAGGTATCTGCCTTTGGCTCCCCGGGCAGGACTCGAACCTGCAACCACTCGGTTAACAGCCGAGCGCTCTACCATTGAGCTACCGAGGA
>NZ_JBJHHE010000043.1:0-9772 GCF_056378755.1 Thermanaeromonas sp. DSM 22490 | reverse complement strand
TCACAAAGCATTCATGAGCAAATTAATGAAAGCGGAATCCTTTGTGGCATAATCTCCATAATTAGGGGGCCAGCCCGCAAAAACCGCATCCATGCTGTTCCTTCCCGGCATGCTGTAACTGTACTGGTGAGCGACCTGTTTGGGTTAAAGGACAAGCAGTTCCTCCGGGAGTTTGAGGAACTAACCAAAGTGGAGAAAATAAGTGCTGACCTCAAGCCTTAAAGTCCTTGAGGCCCTTGAGGTGGAAATCAGAGGCATTGAGAGAAGGAGCTGAATCACAAGGCTATAATCCTGCCCGCAATGGAAATCTTTCTGGCATACCACAAATAGATGTTCTGGCCGCCTTGAGCATTCTGACCAAGATTGGCGACATCAAGCGTTTTGCAGCGGTGAAGAAGCTTGCCAGTTTCTCCGGGCTAGTTCCTTCGGCGCACCAGTCGGGCAAGATCCGGTACATCGAGCACATCACCAAGGCGGGCTGGAGCATGTTGCACTGGATCCTCATTCAGGTCGCCCAGGCGGCGGTGAGACAGCCCGGCGCTCTGCGAGACTTCTACTTAAGGCTCAAAAAGCGCAAAGGCCATAAGATTGCTATCGTAGCAGCGGCAAGGAAGCTACTCACCATCATCTGGGCCATGCTGACGAAGAACACGGAGTATCGCCACCTCAGGGAGGACGTGCGGCGGAAGAGAATACGCCGTATGCACAAAAGGGCGCTGCCGTACAAAGTTGACAAGGATTTGCCGCAAAAAATTACGTCTCTCGTAGGAGAAGAGCAAACAATGACAGAAATACCCTCTCCTGCAGCCTAAATCATCTAAAATCAGGATTGCGGTTTTTCATAGGTGGGGATGCCCGCGCGTAGTTGACTATTTCATCACACATGCTATAATTAATATAGCGAATACCAATAAACAAAATCTTGGATATTGGCCGGGTGAAGAAATTGGTTAATAAAGAACTCCTCACAAAACACGGGATAGCGGTCTTAAAGCTGGCGAGAGAGTTCATGCGATTAAAAAATGGAGATAGAATAGAGACACTAGCCCACTATGCAGAGCAGTTGGACCTTGGCAGAGGTACAGTACAATCCGCTCTAAGGTATCTAGAAGAGATAGGAGCTGTAGAATTGGAGCCCAGGGGGCACCTGGGGACGTACATAAACAAAATAGACTACCGCAAGTTGTGGGAAATTTCGCGGGCGGGGAGCGTTACAGGGGCCATGCCTCTCCCCTATTCGCGCAGATATGAAGGACTGGCTACTGGTCTTTATAAAGCTTTTGAAAAGGCCAATATTCCACTTAATCTCGCATATATGAGGGGAGGGTATAGAAGGCAGGAAGCTCTGGAACAAGGGAAATATGACTTTATTATAATGTCTAAGCTGGCAGCCGACATAAATATAGCGTCAGGGAAAGATATGGAGATAGTTATCGATTTCGGCCCCTATTCCTATGTGAAAGGCCACAAGGTATTGTTTTCTAGTCCTGGAGAGCGAGAGATAAAAGATGCCATGAAGATAGCTTTGGATAATAGCTCTATAGACCACCTTATTCTCACCCGTTATGAGTGTGAGGGAAAAGATGTGGAATATGTAGAACTTCCTTATAACCAAATTTTAAGAAGCCTTGTGGATAAAAAGATAGACGCTGCGATATGGAACATAGACGAAATTGAAGATAGAAACCTCCATATTCCGTATTACGATTTAAGAAATCCTAAGGCTGTAAAGCTTCAGGAGGACGGAACCAAAGCAGTGTTAGTAGTCAGGAAATCAGATTGGGGTTTGGGTGATATTTTAAGGCGGCTTATTGATAGGAATTATGTGCTTGATATCCAGATAAAGGTTTTAAAAGGGGAGATGTTGCCTAGCTACTAAATTTTTCATACACGATTAGACAAAAATCTGTACATTGAACGGAGGCAATTGTTATTGGCCATGACAGATAGGATTAAACTACTTTACGATAGAGGCGTTATAAGTCACGACACTAAGCAGTTGGTTCTGGAAGCATCAGACTGGTTAAGCAAGCGAGGGGTGAAATTAGACGATGAGCAAGGTCAGATGTTCTTAACCCATTTTGCCATGTCGCTAGAACGAATTAAAAAGGGCGAAGAGGTAGAAACATTGACACCTCGTATGCTTGCTGAGGTGGAAACCAGCCGCGGCTACAGCCTCGCGAAGAGCTTTATCGATTTTATTGAACAAAAAGGTAGGGTTAAACTTCCTACCGGTGAAAAAGGGTATATACTGCTTCATCTTTGTGCCTTAGTTGAAAGGGAGGGTTAGTTCTTTGATTAGGATTGCGGTAGGAGGCGCTATAGATAAACAAAAGATAGCAGAAACCATCAAGAAGGCAGGAGGTGAAAAGGTAACAGTTAGTATACTTTCTGACGTGGATGCTGCCATGGCAGTAAAAAGTGGGAGGGCTGATTATTATTTCGGCGCCTGTGCTACGGGAGGAGGTGGTGCTCTGGCTCTGGCCATGGCATTGATTGGAGGTACAAAGTGTGCCACCATTTCTATGCCCGGCCGACCTCCGAGGGAAGAGGATGTGGTTAAAGCGGTACAGGAGGGGAAGATCGCTTTTGGCTTCACTAGTGACCATATTGATAAAGCAGTACCCATGATTTTGAAGGCTATTTTTGACAAGACAAAAGAATAAAGTTGTTTAAGCAGAGGGGTGAATACCTTAATGACTACTAAGATAATTGTGGTGGCTCTTGCGGGTGCATTAGCTTCTATGCTGGCCAACCGTGGAGTAGCTGTATTTCATGATGGCCTAAGGCCTATTATGCCGGAATTTATTGAGGGGCGCATATCGCGCAAAGAACTTGTAGCGGTGGCCTTTGCACTTAGTTTCGGCCTCATAATTGGCTTCGGAATACCGTTTTCTGTGATGTACCCTATCCTGTTAGTACACTGCTTGTTCTTGGGAACAGATGTAATAGGAGTCGCCATGCCAGGAAGACCAGGGTCAAGTCTACGGGAACCGGAGTCACTTATTGGTTTGGTTGCCTCTGCAGTAGCAGGTGCCATTTACGGTATTCTTTTAACTCTAGGGTTAAAAGGTTTTGCGGATTTGATGACTAAACTACCGATCAACTTTTTTGATGCTATGGGTAAAATTGGTGATCCAGTGGTATTTTCTTTTGCTGCCTTTCCAGCACTGGCCGTTAGCTTTCAGTATGGTATCAAACCGGGGTTGATTACCTTTGCTTTAACTCTTGTCGGACGGCAGATCGGGTTAGTAGCGGGTATGGCTAAACCGGACGGGCTTGCCTTGGCTGTAGGTATGTTGGTGCTTGTACTGTGGGCCTTACGTGAGCCAAAAGATAAAACAGGAATTACCCTTGAAGGCTTTTTTAGTGTTCGTGCAGATCGCATACGTAGGAGTCTTCCGTTTATAGCTCTAATGGGTGCTGTTTACGGACTAGCCTCTAACCTCCACATTATGATGGAAGGACCCCAGTCTTTGGTAGCTCTGGGTAAGAACGATGTATCTGGTGCATTAGGGATAACCATTGCCCGGGCTTTATCTTTTATACCTCTCAAGGGTACAACTGCTCTTGCTACCGGGGTCTTTGTAACTGACGGTTTTGGGTTTACCGCCACCGCGGGACTTCTGGCACCCTCTCCAGTCATCGCCTTTATCTTAGGGGCTGTTGTTATGTCTGCTGAAGCCCTAAGCTTGGCGTTAGTCGGATCCCTTTTAGATAAATTTCCTGGAGTCAGAAAAGCAGCAGACAATATTCGAACAGCCATGACCCGCGTCCTTGAGGTAGCTTTGCTTATTGGCGGTGGTATAGCTTGTGATGCTATTATGCCTGGTTTGGGTTTTTTAGTAATGGCCGGAGCCTATGTATTGAACGAAGCTGCGGGCGCACCCATCACACGAATGGCTATTGGGCCGGTTACTGCGATTGTTGCTGGATTACTTGCCAACCTTTTAGTCATCATTGGGTTGTTGCCATTACCTCCTAAATAGCAAATAACTGTTAGTTGGTTCGGCCGATGAGAGGGATACCCGTTCTGATTTGGGTCGGCCGTACAAATAGGAATGTCCCAAGCCTATCCTTTCAAGGGGGGTAATAAAAATTGGAATACTTTTCCTTTAAGACTTTTCCTTTAGAGTGCTTATCCTTGGAGGAAGCTAAACAACTTCAATTTAAATTGGTAGATACTATCACACGCCATTTTACAGGAACTGAATTTTTAAGTATGGGAGATCTCGGGGTCGTGCCCAGCCTGGGTCGGCCCCGGGCTACTGCTAAGGTGGAGAAGGTAATAGCAGAATTCTTTGGAGCAGAAGATGCGGCGTTAGTTAGGGGAGCGGGTACCGGGGCTATACGCTATGCCCTGCAGGCTCTTGTCAAGCCTGGAGATAAGATCCTAATCCACGATGCGCCTATTTACCCCACCACTTCAATCACCATGGAATTTATGGGGCTTAATACCGTAAGGGTAGATATGAATAATACGGAGGAAGTGCTTCAGACCCTTACCCCGGATATCAAGCTCGTGTACATCCAGCACTCCAGGCAGAAAAGTTCCGATCGGTATAACATCTATGAATTGATAAGAGCCATAAGGGAGAAGTCGTGCATCCCTATAGTCACCGACGAAAACTATACAGTGTTTAAAACGAAATATATAGGTACTCAGGTAGGCGCTACGGCCTCTTGTTTCTCTTTATTTAAACTCCTAGGACCCGAGGGTATAGGTTGCGTTGTGGGAGATAAGCGCGTGATCGAGAGTATTAGGGAGATGAATTATTCGGGCGGCTGCCAAGTACAAGGGTACGAGGCCCTTGATGCTTTAAGGTCTATGGTGTATGCACCGGTTATGGCGGCCATACAGGCCGAGGAAATAGATAAAGTTGCGGCTGCCATTAATAGAGGCGAAGTACCCGGTGCCAAAGGAGCTTACATCACTAACGCACAGTCCAGGACTATTCTAGTAGAGCTGGAGGAAGCGATAGCTGCCAGAGTCATAGAAGAAGCCGATAAACTGGGTGCTGCCACTCATCCTGTGGGGGCAGAGTCTAGGTATGAGATTACACCTCTATTTTACCGGCTATCGGGGACTTTCATTCAAGCTGATCCCGAAATTAAGGATCGCATGATAAGGGTTAATCCCTTGCGGGCAGGAAGCGAAACTGTATTAAGGATATTGAGAGAGGCCATTAAGAAAGCCAGGTGATGCAAGTGTTTTTACAAGCTACTTTGAAGAATAATCCGGAGCTGGTTAATGTCGCAGCTAAATTTCATAGAGATGGACTGATACCGCCGAACACTTATTGTATTGACCTGGATATGGTCAGAAAAAATGCCCGGAAAATAGCAGAAGCAGGAAAGGAATACGGGGTCAGACTATATTTCATGACCAAGCAGTTCGGTCGAAACCCCCTTATTTCCCAGGCCATAGTACAAGCTGGTATCGAAAAAGCAGTGGCTGTGGACATGGACGAAGCCAGGATCCTCAACAAACATGGCATCAAAATAGGTCATCTAGGGCACCTGGTACAGATTCCGAAGGCCTCAATGAAAGAAGCTCTGAGGATGAAGCCAGAAGTAATTACTTGTTTTAGCCTGGAGAAGGTTGAGGAAGTAAACGAGGCCGCCAAGGAATTAAGGATGAGGCAAGACATACTTTTAAGGGTTATTGATGATGGCGATTACTTTTACCCTGGGCAAGAAGGGGGCGTAAAGCTTAAAGACCTGGAGAAGATGGCCTATGAGATAAAGAAATTACATCATGTCAGAATTGTAGGGGTTACCTCCTTTCCTTGCTTCTTATATAACGAAGAGACTCATAAGATAGAGCCCACTAATAATGTATTCACCATTAGAAAGGCGGCAGATATCTTAAAAGCTTTAGGATTTTCTATCACCCAGCTTAATGGTCCGAGCGCTACCTGCGTAAGTTCCATACCTATTTTAAAGGGCATAGGAATTACCCATGGTGAACCGGGCCATGCCCTGACAGGCACTACACCGCTCCATTCTCATGGAGGAGAGCCGGAGGGGCAAGCTATAGTGTACGTCACAGAGGTTTCTCATAGAAGTGAGGGTAATGCCTATGTCTTCGGAGGTGGATTTTATCCCAGATCCAAAATAAAAAAGGCCTACATTCCTGAAAGAGACCTCTTGCTGGATGTAGAGGAACCCGCCCCAGACTTCATCGACTATTATGTACCGTTAATAACTCGTGGAAATAAACTGGCCGTAGGTGATACTGTGATATTTTCCTTCAGGACCCAGGCGTTTGTTACTAGATCTAAAATTGCAGTAATAGACGGGATACAGAGTGGGAGCCCCAGATTGCTGGGCATTTTTAATGCCCTAGGAGATGAAGTTAACGGATGAAAAGAGCCATACTTTTAGTTATCGACAGTCTGGGTGTTGGCGAGATGGACGATGTGGCAAGGGTGAGGCCCCAGGATAAGGGTGCCAACACCTTGAAACATGTGGCAGAGGCTGTTGACAACCTGTGTTTACCCAACCTTGAAGCCTTAGGCGTTGGTTATCTAGTGGATACCCCCAAGATTAAAAGAGTTAGCATGCCGCTAGCGAGCTTTGGTAAGAGCAAGCTTGCGCACTTCGGAGCCGATACCTACCAGGGCCACCAAGAGATAATGGGAAGCAGACCCCGAAGACCAAGGGTTAAGCCTTTTATTTATTACATCGATCAGGTAGCAAAGGCCTTGAAAGAAGCCGGCTATGAAGTAAAAATCCCGGACCCTGACCACCCGTTCCTTCTTGTCAATAACTTGGTAACTGTTGCAGATAACATAGAGGCCGATCCTGGCCAAAACTATAACGTAACTGCGCCCCTGGACTACATCTCTTTTGAGGAAGAATTAAAGATCGGCAGGATAGTCAGGGAGAATGTAGAGGTCGCCAGGGTGATAGTGCTGGGCGGCAGTGGCATTACTGTAGAGGATATATTAAGGGCAGTAAAAGTGAAGGGGAACAATATTATCGGTATTGATTGCCCCGAGTCAGGGGTATATAAAAGGGGATACATGGTAAGGCACCTGGGTTACGGGGTAGATCCTGCGGTTCAAATACCTACGATATTGAAAAGGGCTGGTTTTGCTGTCTCTCTGATAGGGAAGGTGGCCGATGTAATAGAATGCCCCGGTGCAGATTATTATCCCATGGTAGACACAACTGGTGTGATGGAACTCATCCTAGACAGGTTAAGGTACCAGAAAGACGGCCTTATAGCTGCTAACGTGCAGGAGACTGATCTTTCTGGTCATTCCCAGGACCCGAAAAAATACGCTGAAAAACTAATGACAGTGGATTCCTATGTGGGCAAGGTCTTAGAAGAGATGGAGGATGAAGATATCTTAATAATAACGGGTGATCATGGGAATGACCCCACTATAGGCCATAGCTACCATACACGGGAAAAGGCCCTCTTGCTAGTCTACGGAAAGGGGTTAAAACCGTGTAATCTAGGTGAAAGACCTACACTTTCAGATATAGCAGCCACGATTGCCGACTATTTCGGGGTAATTCGGCCAGAGAATGGGGAAAGTTTTTTTGAATTGCTTGTATAACGGAGGTGGCCGACACTCCTCTATGCTGCCGCAGATAATAATTGTTGAAGACTACCAAAGCTTAAGCAAGAAGGCTGCTAAAATGGTTGCTGAACAAATAACGAAAGAACCCACCTTGGTGTTGGGGTTGCCCACTGGGAAAACACCCCTAGGGTTCTACCAGGAGTTGGTCCGCTTACACCAGGAAGAGGGGGTAGACCTGTCCCATGTCACCACCTTTAACCTAGACGAATATTATGGGGTTGCCCCGGGAGATAAAAAAAGCTTCCACTTTTACATGTGGGAAAACTTTTTTAAGCATGTAAACATCCCGCGAAAAAACATCCATATCCCGGACGGCCAGACAAAGGATGTAGAAGAGGAATGCCGGAGGTACGAGGAAGCTATAGTGAGGGCTGGAGGAATAGACCTGCAGATTTTGGGGATAGGAACTAACGGCCACATAGGCTTTAACGAACCG
Source organism: Thermanaeromonas sp. DSM 22490 (assembly GCF_056378755.1). Classification (NCBI taxonomy): domain Bacteria; kingdom Bacillati; phylum Bacillota; class Clostridia; order Neomoorellales; family Neomoorellaceae; genus Thermanaeromonas; species Thermanaeromonas sp. DSM 22490. The sequence goes on along the minus strand of NZ_JBJHHE010000043.1, from coordinate 1,741 downwards.
GGAACCGCGTGGAACACTACGACTCACCTGGTCCGGTTGACCCCCGAGACCCGCCAAGATAATAGGAAGAACCTGGAGGGAGAAGAAGATGTCCCGGAACTGGCCATTACCATGGGGATAAAGACTATAATGAGGGCGGATAAGATTTTGCTGCTAGCTAGTGGTGCGAATAAAGCGTCCATTGTAGCTCGAGCCCTACAGGGGCAGGTAAGTCCGGAGGTACCTGCTTCTGTTCTGCAGCTCCATCCTAGGCTAGTAGCCATTATAGATAGGGAAGCAGCTAGCCTTTTAAAGCTTTAGGTTAAGATGCTGAAAGCTTGCGGAGGAGGAGTTACCTTGATAGGAAAAGAAGTTACTGTGACTAACGAAACAGGCCTCCATGCACGGCCGGCTGGTCTTTTTGTTCAGGAGGCCAAAAAGTTTAAAAGCAAAATCACAGTGCATAAAGGGGATAAACAAGCAGATGCCAAAAGTATACTAGGGATAATAAGCCTTGCGGTTACTAAAGGGACTTCGATAGTGATAACCGCTGAAGGAGAAGATGAAAAAGAAGCGGTAGACGCTTTAGTGAGCCTGATTAACAGCAAATTTGGAGAAGGAGAAGAGATAGAAGATGATTAAAGGATTACCGATATCGCCAGGAATAGGCATAGGAAAAATCTACAAGCTAGGCAGTATTCAGCTTGATATTGTTGAGAGGACTATTTCTGAACGAGAGATACCAGGAGAAATGAAAAGGTTAGAGGAAGCCCTTGATAAGGTCAAAGAAGACCTTAAAGAGCTAGTTTTAAAATCTCGGGAAAAAATAGGGAAAGAAGAGGCCCAAATTTTTGAAGCCCATTTACTTATCCTTGAGGATCCCAGTTTGACTGACAAAATAACAAGCAAGATTAAAGAAGAAAAAAAGAATGCTTCCTGGGCGGTGAAGGAAGCAGTAGAAGAGGTAGCCCAGACCTTTGAAGCCCTAGAGGATGAATACTTTCGGGCCAGGGCAGTAGATATGCGGGATATCGGAAATAGGCTTATAAATTTCTTAGCAGGTGGGCATAGAAGGACGGAGGAGATCCCTAAAGGTTCAGTGGTGGTAGCTAAGGAACTGACGCCTTCAGAGACAGCTTTCTTTTCAGCCGAAATTATAAGAGGTATTCTTACTGAAAAGGGGGGACCCACTAGCCATGCGGCTATTGTAGCCCGGGCCCTGGGGATCCCTGCCATATCTGGCCTTCCCGGGCTCATGGATAAAGTAAACGATGGAGACGTAGCGATACTGGATGGTACAGAGGGGGTAGTATATTTAAATCCCGGTGAAGAGCTCATCCTAGAATTCGAAGAAAAAAGGAAGAAGCTTAAGGAACAGCAGGAACTCCTGCTTTCTGGTGGTCCTGCAGCGACCAGGGATGGTAAAAGGATAGAACTTGCCGCCAATATAAGGGAACCTAGGGAGGCGAAAGTAGCTATAAAACAGGGGGCGGAAGGGATCGGACTTTTCCGGACGGAGTTTTTATTCATAGATCGTGAGGAGCCCCCCAGCGAAGAGGAACAATTTGAAACGTACCGGGAAGTACTAAAGCTTATGGAAGGTAGACCAGTAGTTGTTCGTACACTGGATATCGGTGGAGATAAGCCCCTGCCTTACTTAAACCTGGCCCAGGAGGAAAATCCCTTCTATTTAGCCCCCTAAGCAGTTTGGAAAATCTCCGTGTAGAACCTATAATAACCTTAGGGGGTGTGGTCAATGAGA
>NZ_JBJHHE010000042.1:0-10968 GCF_056378755.1 Thermanaeromonas sp. DSM 22490 | reverse complement strand
CTGCACCCACCTTTGCTTGTATCCCACCCTAATAGATTAATTCGTCAGGGTTGCGGTTTTATCATGCCAACAGTTTTGAGCCTAGGCCTGCTTGGCTTGCGCTCGCTCCCGAAACCCTCGCGGGCCAAACTAGCGTTTCGGCTCAAGGCTCCGGCAGGCTTCCCGGCCAATTCGACATCCTGTCTCAATTGCCGGCCTCGGCCATCCGTGGCCTCGGGCCTGCCTCCGCCTTTCACCTCTCTAAGTTTGGCTACCGCTCGGGTTTAGTCGCTCGCTTTCAAGTCCAAGCAGGCCTCCCCTGTAAAAAGTGGGGATAACTCAATAGGCTCGGGTCTTGCAACTTTCATAACGATAAGTTAGGATTTTAGAGCAGAAGCACTGACGTTTAAGTTACAAGCCCTAAGAAGGAGTAATCTCTATGGAAATAGGTCCTGCTATACGTAATTTCCGGGAAGAAAGAGGTTATACCCTGGAAGATCTGGCTCGCAAGTCAAACATCTCCCCTTCCTATTTAAGTGAGATAGAACGGGGACACAAGCGGCCTTCTTTAAAGACCCTGGATAAAATCTGTGCTGCTCTTAATATCCCCCGAGAAGCCCTTTTGCCTGCGGAAACGAAAGTGAGTTTGGGAGATAAAATCCGGATGATCCGCCAGGAGAAAAGCCTCTCGTTAAAAGATTTAAGCGCCAGAACGGGTATTTCTTTCACTTACTTAAGCGAAATTGAAAGGGGCGTTCTCCACCCGGCGGCTGACACTTTAAATAAAATTGCTGCGGCCCTGGAAGTCCCCCTTTCGCTGCTCTTGAGTTATTCAGAAAACTGGATCGGAAAAAAAATTAAAAGCGTGCGTGAATCCCTGGGCTTGACCCAGAGCGCCTTAGCTGACCAGGCCGGAGTTTCTGCCGCCCTCATCGGTCAGATCGAAGCCGGAAAGGTCCAACCCTCCCTTAAGACCATTGAGAAAATCGCCCAAGCTTTGGGTATCTCGCCTTGCTACTTGCTAGTAGCCCAAAATCAGCTGGAAGATATGCTGGCCTCCATGGGACCTGATTTAAGGGCTCTCCTCCTCAACAGCAATGTTCAGGCGGTACTTAAACAGATCTGCCATTTAAACGAAAAACAGCTCCGTTTTCTCCTTAAGTTTATAGAAGTATTTAAACAGGCTGAACTGGAGTAGCAAATTTTTTTGCTTTCGTCTTCGCTAACGCAATTTTTTGCGAAGCCTTTTTAAAGTATGGGAGGAATTTTCTTTGACTTGTCGAATATCTATTTTAACGAAGACAGGATGAGATTTCGGGATTTGGTCAAAGGTTCACTTTCACTACCTTTTGCGGAAGGGGTTTAGTGCTGAAGAAGGGGGTGAAACTTTGTAACCTGCGGCAGCTCCGTTGGGGAAAATCATGAGAAAATCACAACAAGAAAGGAGAATCACTGTGGAACAACCCAAATTGTCCGTTATTTTACTTTCCGGAGAATTGGAGAAGTTGCAAGCCGGGTGTCTTATCAGTTCAGTGGCCTCTATGTCGGGAATGGAAGTTAATGTCTTTGTCACTATGGAAGCTTTAAGATCTTTTCGCAAAGAGGTGATTGAGGCCAAGGATTTTAAAGCAGGTCTTATTGGCCAGGAAATGTTAAATAAAAACGTCGATCTATTCTATAAGCTCCTAGAAAACGGTAAGGACATGGGGAACTTAAAGGTATTTGGGTGTGCCATGGCCATAGACCTGATGGGATGGAAAAAAGAAGATTTCATAGACATTTTTGAGGATATAATTGGCGTTACTGCTTTCTTGGGCAAGGCTGCAGGCAGCCAGGTCATCGTAATGTAGGTTGGTTTTTGGGGGGTATATCCATGTCTGAGGAAATAAACATTACCAAGACCATTGATGCCCGGGGCTCCTACTGTCCGGGGCCGCTCATGGAACTGGTCAAAGCTATTAAGCGCGGCCAGGTGGGAGATGTGTATGAATTGTTGTCCAGCGATAGCGGTTCGGCTAAAGACGTACCGGAATGGGTCAACAAAATGGGGCATGAACTAATATATTGCCAGCCAGAGGGCGACTTCTGGCGCATCGCAGTAAGAAAAACGAAATAGTAGAGAGGCGCGGAGGTGCGGGGTGTGCGCCCAGAACCGGCGCATACCCCAAAATGTGATTTCGGTGGGGGTCAGGCTAATGACCAAACGCATAGTTATCGTTGGCGGCGGCGTGGCCGGTACTATGGTGGCCAACCGCTTAGCCCGATCTACGGTCCAAGAGCTCAATAACGGTAAACTGGAAATAGTGCAAATAGCCAATACCGCAAAGCACACGTACCAGCCCGGTTTTTTATTTATAGCCTTTAATGAGGGCTTTGTGGAACAGTTCGAAAGGGAGCAAAAATACTTGTTGCACCCCAGAATCGATTTAGTTATCGACGAAGTGAAGATCATAGATGTTAAGGGCCACAAGGTTATCACTGAGAGGCAATCCCTTGATTATGATTTTCTAGTGATAGCCACCGGGTCCTATCCCGATATGAACTCGGTGCCCGGTCTGGCGGAAGCCGGCCACACCTTCTATACTCCGGAAGGTGCCGCTAAGTTACGGGAGGCCATGTTAAACTTTCAGGGAGGCACTTTGCTCTTAACCATCGATGTGCCCCACAAGTGTCCTGTGGCACCCCTGGAGTTTATCTTTATGGCCGATGATTTTTACAGGGAATTGGGTATCCGTGAGAAAGTGAAATTGAAGTACACTTATCCCATTGGGCGCGTTCATTCCATGGAAGCTATTGCGAGCTGGGCTGTTCAAGAATTTGATAGGCGCGGAATCGAGTACGAAGTGTTCTTCAACCTGGAAAAGGTCGATCCGGAAAAGAAAATCGCCTACAACATGGACGGGTCAGAGCATCCCTTTGATTTGCTCGTCTCCATCCCGGCCCACCGCGGAGCCCAGGTCATTCAAGATTCCGGTCTAGGGGATGAAGATGGATTTATTACCACCGACCGCTATACCTTAAAAATGGAAGGACAGGATAACGTCTACGTGGTGGGCGATGCCACCAACCTCCCGGTAAGTAAAGCGGGCTCCACCGCCCATTATGAGGCAGATATAGTAGTCAAAAATATAATCAGCCAAGTAAAAGGGATTCCAGCCTCCCACCGTTATGACGGTAAAGCTTTCTGCTTCATTGAGACCGGTTTAAAGGAGGCCACCTATATAACTTTCAATTATGAACAACCGCCCAAACTGGTACCGCCTTCGGAGATGCTGCACTGGTTTAAGCTCTCTTATAACGAAATATACTGGTTGGCCGCTCGTGGCATCTTGTAAAGGGGAGGGGAGAAAATGGCCCACGGAGTCGCCTACAATTTAAATCGCCCGGAGACTTCAGAGCTTCTGCAGGAGCTGCAAAAGGTTAATAATAACCTTGAAAGCCTCCTAGCAGAATTGAATAGGTTGCAAGCAACCGGGACCCTCGATACCCTCATAAAGCTCGGTGTAGTTATCCAGGCTGCCAAGGATTCCTTGACACCGGGTGTGGTCACCAGTGTTCTGTCTCAGGTGGTAAACACCCTGTCCCTCTTAGACCGCATCCAATCCCTGGGCGGGGACCAGCTCATAGCCGGTACTATCCAGGCCTTGGAGGAAGCTGTTCAAGAAAGCAAGGACCAACCGCCGAGAAGCTTATGGAGCCTGCTGCGGCTACTAAAAAAGGACCCTCAAGTTAAAAAGAGTTTAGGGATATTGGTTTCCTTTTTACAAAAGTTCTCTACGAATCTAAACTTTGCCCAGTAGAAGTAAGGGGCCCATCTGGCCGGACAAGCCAGCGGACCCCTCTTCTTTATATTATTAAAAAAACAGGTGGGTTAGCTTCTAACTTCTACCTCATCAAAAAACGGTTCCAATTTTTGTGCTATATTCCTTAAGGTGGATGATGAATATGGAGGGAGATCCCGGTAATATCCATCGATAACAGAATCCGCGGATCTAAACTGCTGTAAAACATATCGCCTAGCCCCGGAAAGCATATGCCCGAGGGCTAAAAGATCTTCCTCCGTTAACAGGCCCGGAACCACTGTGGTCCGGAATTCATAAGCCACCCGGCTGTTTTTAATAAGGGTGATGGTTTCCTTTATAGCCTCGAGATCCGCCCGGACACCTGTAAGCAGGTTATACTTTTCCAGAGGCCCTTTAACATCCATAGCCACATAATCGAGGAGATCTTTTTCTAAAAGCCCGGCTATAACTTCGGGTTTCGTGCCATTAGTATCTATTTTGACTTTAATCCCCCTTACTTTTAATTGCTTGATAAAATCCTCCAGGTTGAAGGTTAAAGTCGGCTCTCCTCCGGTTAGACAGACGGCCTGTATGAAAGACTTCCGCCGGTCCAAAAAAGTTAAAATCTCTTCTTGGGCAATCTCCGGCAAAGCAGAAGGGCGCAATACCAGATCAGCATTATGGCACCAGGGGCAGCGCAAATTACACCCCCCGAAGAAGAGGGTGGTACAAACCTCGCCGGGAAAATCCACCAGGCTAGTCTTTTGTATACCTCTAATGGTAATAGGGCCTCACCACACCCTTTATCCTGCAAGGTTAAAAACTCGGCGCTCGCTAAATTCAGCCTGCTTGCCCTTATTCCAGTTTTTAACCGGGCGGTAGTACCCCACAATCCTGCTCCACACCTCCGCTTCCCGGCCGCAAGTAGGGCAGGTCCATTGCTCTCCCTCCAAGTAACCGTGCTCCGGGCATACGCTAAAGGTTGGAGTAATGGTGAGATAGGGCAGGCGGAAATTGGCCATCACTGTCTGTAAGAAGCGGCGGCAGGCAGCCAGGTCTGTTATCCTTTCCCCTAAATAGGCATGAAAGACGGTGCCCCCGGTATATTTAATTTGCAAAGGATCCTGGTGTTCCAGGGCTTCAAAAACATCCTGGGTAAAATTAACAGGCAAATGAGTGGAATTGGTGTAGTAAGGCTCTTCAGTTCCCGAGGTAATGATATCCGGATAGAGGGATTTGTCCAGACGCGCCAGGCGGTAAGAAGTGCCCTCGGCCGGGGTAGCCTCCAGATTAAAGAGTTGACCCGTTTCTTCCTGATAAGCGGTTAAGGTGTCCCGCATGAAATCCAGCACTTCCAGGGCAAAATCCCTGCCCTCCTCGGTATCAATGCCCTTTCCCATAAGTCCCAGTAAAGCTTCGTGCATGCCTACTATACCAATGGTATTGAAGTGGTTTTCCCAGTACCTGCCAAAGCGTTCTTTAACGTACCGCAGGTAAAACCGAGAATAAGGATAAAGACCCTGTTCCGTTAGTTTTTCCAGGATGTTACGCTTAAGCAACAGGCTCTCTTTAGCCAAATCCATGCAGGCCTTTAGCCTCTCTAAAAACTCTTGTTTAGAAGAGCTTAGATAACCCAGCCGCGGTAAATTAATGGTAACCACCCCGATGGAACCGGTAAGGGGGTTGGCTCCAAAAAGCCCGCCACCCCTTTTCTTGAGCTCCCGGTTATCCAGCCTCAACCGGCAGCACATGCTGCGCACATCCTCTGGCTTAAGATCCGAGTTGATGAAATTGGCAAAATAGGGGATGCCGTACTTGGCCGTCATGGCCAGAATTTTCTCCGCCACCGGACTTTCCCAGGGAAAATCAGGTGTAATGTTGTAAGTCGGGATGGGAAAAGTAAAGATGCGGCCTTTAGCATCACCCTCCATCATTACCTCGCAAAAAGCCTGATTGAGCCAGTCCATTTCCTTCTGGAATTCACCGTAACATTCCTTCTGACGTTTTCCTCCGATTATTACCGGCTCATTAGCCAAGGTGGGAGGAACAACTACGTCCAGGGTAAGATTGACAAAAGGTGTCTGGAAGCCCACCCTAGTAGGCACGTTTAGGTTAAAGATAAACTCCTGGAGGGCTTGCTTCACTTCCCGGTAATCCAGGCCATCATACCGGATGAAAGGGGCTAAATAAGTGTCAAAGTTGGAAAAAGCTTGGGCGCCAGCCGCCTCTCCCTGCAGAGTATAGAAGAAATTGGCCATCTGTCCCAGGGCAGTACGGAAATGTTTGGGCGGCGCGCTCTCCACCTTCTGGCCCACCCCGGCAAAGCCCACTTCCAGAAGGTCGGCCAGGTCCCACCCGCAGCAGTAGGGAGCCAAAAGACTCAGATCGTGTATATGTATGCTGCCCTCTTCGTGGGCCCGGCGAATCTCGGGAGTATAAATCTTCTCCAACCAGTACTTAGAAGTTACCGCCGCAATGATATGATTATTAAGCCCCTGCAGGGAATAATTCATGTTGCTGTTTTCGTTGATGCGCCAGTCCCGCCCGTCTAAATAATCCTGCACCATTTTTTCTACATTGACTAAAAGATTGCGGAAGTCCCGCCACTCGGCATGTTGCTGGCGGTAAAGGATATAGGCCTTAGCCGTACGGGCATGTCCATTTTCTATTAAAACCTTTTCTACCAGATCCTGTACATCTTCTACAGTGGGCAGCTGGTCAGTAAATTTCTGGGCTATTAAGGCCGTAACCTGGTTAGCCAGCTCACAGGCTAGCCGGCGGTCCTGCCCGCCTACGGCCTTAGCCGCCTTGAAAATAGCGTTGATAATGCGCTCTTGGTCAAAATCTACCACGCGGCCATCCCGTTTGATTATCTTCTTGGGCAACATCTTTTTCTTCTCCCCTCTTTTTAACTCTTATCCTTGTAAACCCAATCCTTCTCTCCAACAAAGCAAAAACCCAACTACGAATGTCCTCTACCAAGTAGTTGGGCGTAAGTTTCCTCTAACCCTTTCCCTACCTAAGCCCCCTCCCCATGCTCGTGGGTGAAAGGTGTGAATGCCAACGGGCAGGTCTCCTGGCTCAGATTCATCGCTCCTTACCTCCTTCCCAGGGTAGCGGTTACCCCAGTGGCTCTTGGTAAGGGCTCCCCTTCACAGTGGCGGCACCGCGCCGGATTTCCACCGGCTTCCCTTTAACCCGTTTAATAATGGTTTCGGCAAAAAAAGAAAAATTCCTCCCCCTTGTCAAGGGATATATAATACCTCCAGGATGCCAGGCCCTACATGTCTTACATAAGAAACAATGCTTTTGGGGTATCCTAAACCAGAGGTGAGGCCGATGAGCCACAAGAAGAATAACGATGCCCTCCGTACAGAAGATCAGCTGGACAGACTGAAGTGGGAAACGGCCAAAGAACTGGGCTTAGAGGACGATCTGGCCAATGCGGGCGAGGAGTTAACTGTCCGGGAGGCAGGTAAAATTGGCGGCAATATGGTGCGCAAACTGGTCAAAGCCGGAGAAAAAGCTCTGGCTGAAGAAGGAGAGCGTAAAGCTCGCCTAAACCTGCGAGATAAAGGAGATAACTTCTAAGGTAAAGGTTGCGCCCGAAAGGGCGCCATCTTTTCTGGAGCTGCACTTCAAAAGCCGTACCCATCCCCTACCTATCCAGCCAAGACTTTCATATTTATTTCTCATTGATTGCCCGTCTCAATCCCTTTCCAAAGGTCATTAACTTTTTTATACTTTTTAGAGGAAAATGAGGCTCGTTGGAGAATATAGATATGATTTCAGCTGAAATTTTCTTTTTGCTTTGGGTGGACATCCTTTCTTGTCAACCCAGAGAGCCTTCTGCCTTTCAGGAATATGTTAATCCCAGCATTGGCGCTTCTTGTTCCCCTGCATTTTGTGAATGATCTATAATTAAATTTATAACTCCATCCAAACTCTCAAAGAAAGGATGTTGCCTTCAATGGAAGAGCGGACTTTTCTCGATGGTCTCTCTTTGCTGGCCGAAAAAAATAATTATATCGACCCGGAGTTATATGAAAAGTATAATGTAAAGCGCGGTTTGAGAAATAAAGATGGCACCGGTGTTTTAGTGGGTTTAACCGAAATAGGAGAGGTACATGGTTATATTCTTGATGAAGGTGAAAGAATTCCGGATAAGGGACGTTTGCTCTACCGGGGGATCGATGTTTGGGACATTGTTCACGGCTTCCAGAAAGAAAATAGATACGGGTTCGAGGAAGTTTGTTATCTGCTAATTTTTGGGGAATTACCCGACCGGCGAAGCCTTCAGGAATTCACAAACCTTCTAGCAGAAAAAAGAAACCTTCCCGAGGGATTTGTAGAAGATATGATTCTTAAGGCCCCCAGCCGAGATATTATGAATAAATTGGCCAGGAGCGTTTTAGCTTCTTATTCTTATGATGAAAACCCGGATGATACAAGTATCAGAAATGTCGTTAGACAGAGCATTGAGCTTATAGCCCGCTTCCCCATCATGGCAGCCTATGGCTACCAAGCCAAATGCCATTACTATGATAACAAGAGCCTGTATATACATTTACCGCAAAAGGAATTGGGTACCGCCGAAAATTTTCTGCACATGATAAGATCTGATAATCAATACACCAAGCTTGAAGCTGAATTGCTGGACCTGGCTCTGGTGCTCCATGCCGAGCACGGCGGAGGTAACAATTCCACCTTTACCGTTCATGTTGTTGCTTCCACCGGAACCGATATATACTCCGTTATTGCTGCGGCGGTGGGTTCCTTAAAAGGCCCCAAGCATGGCGGAGCCAATATTAAAGTAATGGAAATGATGGATGATATAAAAGAAAATGTCAAGGACTGGAAGGATGAAGAAGAAGTTAAGTATTACCTGGCCAAGATTTTAAGGAAAGAAGCTTTCGACAGGAAAGGATTAATTTACGGGTTAGGCCATGCCGTTTATACACTGTCCGATCCCCGGGCCGTCTTGTTGAAAGAGAAAGCAGCCGAACTGGCTAAGGCCAAGAATATGGAAGAAGAGTTCAATTTGTACTTAACTATAGAGAAGGTAGCTCCAGAGGTATTCGCCGCCGAAAAACAGGCTGATAAAATTATAGCTCCCAATGTAGATTTTTATTCCGGCTTTGTATACAAGATGCTAAATATTCCGGTGGAGCTCTATACTCCCATCTTCGCTATAGCAAGAATTTCAGGCTGGTGTGCTCACCTGATAGAAGAGCTTGTAAGTGGCGGAAGAATTATCAGGCCAGCTTACAAGAATGTACTACCTAAGAGAAGTTACATCCCTTTGGATCAAAGATAACCTGCTCGGCTTTCTACAGAGATGGCTTATGGCCATCTCTGTTTTTATCTAAGCTCACCCTCTTCCAGAACCGTTTGTCCGTCAATTATAAGGGTTGGCTTTAGAAGCACCCCGTCCAGGTGGCTGGGCGCCTCTATCCTGCCGCCCATGCTCATATTGTCACCCAAAGCAACATGTACTGTCCCCCGTACTTTTTCATCTTCCAGGACTCTACCGGTTATCTGTGCCCGGGGATTGAGCCCGATGCCCAGCTCGGCTATATTCCGCGCTGCCGGGCCGTAACGATGGAATATTTCTTCCAGCCATGCGGCAGCCCTGCAACCTGCCACTTCTACCACTTCGCCCTTGCGCACCTGTAGCCGCAAGGGCTCCTCCAGTACGCCCCATCCGGCCAGGGCCGCGTCCATCACCAGTTTACCCTCGGCCGTCCCTTCCACAGGAGCAATGAAAGCCTCCCCTGCTGGAAGATTGCCAAAGCTGCCAGGAGCAGTATATAGCCCCGTATCCGGATATCCTTGCCGGCCCGCTAGGGAAAAAGTAAGTTCGGTCCCCGCAGGTGTATATAGTTCAACACGACTGCCTTCAGTTAAAATTTGGGCATAATGCCTGCATTCGGCGGCCATTTTTTCATAGTCTACTTCTAGAGTGCGCACCAGCATCTCAACTGTAGCATCGGGGAGGGTAGCAATACGCGCTCCTGCCCGGCAGGCCTCGCGCCGGGCCTGGGTATGGGTAAGTGACTTGGAAGTCGGTATCACTACCACCTGCGCTGCCTTCATGGCCTGGGCTACAGCTTCAGGCGGCTCCTGTCCGTGATTGGCGCGTGGCAGCATATAAAAAAGTAAAGCTTCGGCACCTAACTCTTTAGCTGCCTCGTAGAAGTTCTCCCCGATCTCCCGCAAGGGTTCATCAGTAACCACTAGGACCTGCTCTCCGGCTTTTACGGCGAGGCAGGTTTGCAGGGCAAGATGCGCTACTTTGAACAGGTTCGTCATAAGTCCAACCTCCTAGTATTTTTGGGCCTTACCATCTTCGTTTTTAGTTTCCTTTTAGTTCCCTTAGACATTTTACCATGAAATGGCGAAGAAGGAATAAGGAAAACCCTAAAGTTAACAGGCTCGATAAATTATATTTATAAAGAGGATTTAACATATAAATGACGAATATCGTTTATTACGTGACAGGGAAAATAATGCACAACGAAAGGGTAGGTGGCAATGGGCCTTAATAGTATAACCTACCTGCCTGCAACAATGACATTAACTGAATGGGAGGCAGAGATTTTTCGCAACGCTAGTTCTAATGCTCATTATCCCAAGGGATACATAATCTTCGGCGCAGGTGACATTGCTGACAAAGTTTACCTTATTAATTGCGGGCGTGTAAAAATTTACCGGTTAACATCCGAGGGGCGCCGGGTAACCGTATCCATTCGCCATTCCGGTGAACTATTCGGCCTTGCTGAGACTTTGTGTGAAACGGAGCGCCTCTGTTTTGCCGAGGCCCTAGAAGATGTAAAGTTATCCGTCCTGAAGAAGAAGGCCTTCGAAAACCTCCTGATAGAACATCCTCTCTTCGCCATCAAAATTGCTAAGGTCTTGGGGAGCCGGCTGCGGGAAGCTGAAAGTATAATACATAACATTATGTACTACCAGATTCCAGAGAGGCTGGCCTTATTATTGCTGAAACTGGCTGAACGGTGCGGAAAAGAAGAGAAGGAAGGAATAGTTTTAAAGCTACGCTTGACTCATGAAGAAATAGCCTGCATGGTTGGCACCTCCCGTCAGACAGTGAGTTCAGTGCTAAATAACTTTAAGATAACCCCATTAATCCCTAACTGCTCTTTTCCAGCTTGATACCCCTGTTACTGATGTAACTGACCAGGGACTC
>NZ_JBJHHE010000041.1:0-12423 GCF_056378755.1 Thermanaeromonas sp. DSM 22490 | reverse complement strand
CATCTCAGAAATCGGTGGGGGTTCTTTATTCTTATCTTACGTAAGGGCAAAAAGTGGGTTATATTTGACGGTTACGAAATAACCGCCGAAGCCTAATCTCAAAATCTCGGCCGGTCATAGTATCTATCTCGTGAAGGCCAGCGTTGCGGTAGCGCCATTCACGGATCCAATAGGGCAAGGAGTAAAGAAATTCTTTGAGCAACAAAAGTATAATGAAAGGCAGACTAAATATTAGGATATACTTAATAAGTAACCAAATATCTATCTGAACTTGCATGGGACATCCCTCTCTAAGTATTTGGTTGCTACTTCGCGGACAAACATATCCGCTTTCACCTCCAGGCTATGCCCCTGCATGTCCAAACCTACCACGTATTGGGTTTGGGGCATGTCCACTAGAATATGGTGTGTCTCATGCCAGAATGTTTTCTCTCTGGCCTCCGGGCTCAAGCTGCTGTCGATGATTATGTAATAACGTCCCTTACGGGAACGATAGACAAAGGCGAGTGAGCCGGGTTCTAGGTCGGCTACGCATGGGTAGATGTCATGGGCTTTCATAATTTCTTCGGGGTCAAGGTCAGGGTCAAGTAAGGTGCGGATTAAGTGGTGCATCTGTGTCACATCCTGTCGAAACCTGGCGACAAATAAAAAGGCTGCCAGTCAACAATAATGGCAGCTTATTTATATACGCCTTAGCGGGGGCCAATGCTGGCAATATCAAAGATTGAGTTCTTTTCGGAGCTCATCCCAATCTATCCATTCACCTCGAGTTATTTCTGCCTTACCAGCCTCAAATTCAGCTATATCTTCAGAGTTCCTTTCTAACTTAATTTTCCATATCAGGAACATCTCTAATGCCAGACACTCCCTAAAATCGGATTATCTAAAAGTCAAAATCTCCTCTTGGCCCGAACTCTAAAATATGGACTTCTCTTCTTTCTTTTTCCACTTTAAACTTTAAACGATAACCCCCTATCCTACGCCGGTAGTACCCAGGCTTACCCTTTATTGTTTCAATATCTCCGCCGTAAGGATTCTTCGACATTTCCTCTAAGATAGCTAAAATCCTTTTTTGCCATTTACTGTCCAGTTTTTGAATATACTTAGCTGGCTGTTTGGCAAGGACTATTTTAAAATCCAAGGCTTCTTTTGAGCTCATCTAGAGTGACCCCCTGGCCAGCCTCTATTTCGGCGTTTGCCTGTGCGAAAGCTTTTTCTTCCTCTTCTGTGGCCGGTGACCCTTCAGGGATAAAATATAGCTTGTTGTCTAACTCAATCCATTCGCCAGGGGGGCCAGCAATCACTTTCTTTAGAAACTCTATTTTTTCTTGGGTTGTCAGGTTGGAAAATTCCCTGGTGATTTTTTCAATAGCAAGAGACATATTGTCTCCCTCCCTAATGTTTATCTTCATTTCCCAGAATAAGCTTTAATCCTCCATGGCTTCCGCATCTTCAATGGCCTTAATTACCGCCATTATCCTCCTGATTGCCTTGGGCGACAAGGGCCTAACTTGCTTGAATAGGAGTTGGAGGTCGTCTCTCTTTTTAAGTTCTTGCCAGAAGGCCATGAGTTCTTCATCACCTTCTAGGGCCTCGTCTATCTTTTTTTCAGCCTCGGCCGTGATTTGGTCAAGGGTGCGGGGATCGTCGGTGCGACCGAGGAGATAGTCTATCGAGACGCCAAAGAATTCGGCTAGGCTTTGGAGGACTTCATAACTAGGCCGCTTTTTACCCGACTCATAGTAGGCTATGGTACTTTGATTTAAATGTAGTACCTTCGCTAGTTCTTCTTGAGAAAGCCCCTTTGCTTTTCTAAGCTGGGCTAGCCTAGTTCCTAAATCCTCCATGTCACACACTCCCCTACTTACAATTATTACCCATAGTCATAGAAAAGTAAAATGACCAATCGCCATAAAGACCCCAATTTACCACTTGACAGCATGACCAATAGGCATTAAACTAAAATTAGACGGTATGCCTGTTGGACATATAGGGGGTGAAAAAATTGAGGAACATGCGCTTAACCGAACTACGGACTAGATACGGATTATCTCAGCAAGAACTAGCACATGCAATAGGAATTTCCCAAAGTATGTTAGCGAGGATAGAGGCCGGTAAACGTGAACCCCGAAAGCATATAAAACAAAAGCTGGCTCGATACTTTAATGTCTCAGTAGAGTGGCTTTTTTATGAGGAAATTAATGACTATCGGACATATACCCAGCACACCGGCACAGAGGGGAGATAGAACGTATGCCCAGCCGCACACAAATGATTATCGAACGCCGTTACGCCAGTCCGGAAGACCCCAACTATGAGCAGGACCTCACAATTTGCGCGGAGACACTGTTAAAGATAGCCGGGTTCCCTATCGGGAAGGAGCTACCCAAGACCTATAATCAGCGAGATTACCAAATGTACCTGCGAACACGACTAGTAACGAGGGGAAGGGACTTATGACGAACTGGCAATTACCAAGCTGGTATGATAAGGCGAGAAATGAGTATTACGCGGGCGGCTACGAAGGACGGTTCAGGTATTGGTTTTGTCAAAAGTGCGTCAACTACGCCTGTGAAGGTGAGTTAGAGGGGTGTATCTACAAGGGGTATCCAGTGCCCTTCCTAGGGCCGACGAGAAGGCGTAAGTGCATTGACTACATAGAGAGGAGGTGAAACGCATGGGAACCTGCCCGCTTTTGAATCGCGGATGTGTGGCTGACTGCTGCGAATGGTGGGACGCCAACAGCCGGAAATGCGCCGTGCTACTTATAGCGGAAACACTACACTCCCTTTCCAACGATTATGAAAAGTAGTAGTTACCCATCACCGGCGACTAATCTTAACACCTACTACTCCACCACATTTTATCGCGCATTGGTGAATCGCGTAAAAGAGCAAGGAGGAGTGATAGTAAATGTTAAGGGCCTATAGAACACCAAATGGGCGCCTTATACCTAGAGACAGCAAGGGTAGGTTTAGAAGGTTTACCCTGAGAGATCTAGGTATAGCTGATGAAGAGATACAACAAGGGCCTGCTGTTTGTGCAAATTGTGGCTATGGTAGCGGAGAAGAAAAGTGGTACCCCATCCTAAAGATAGGTATATGCCCTAAATGTGGTAGTCAAGAAAAAGTCAACTAGGTGGGTAATAAAAAGAAAAACGGCTTTAGAAGCCGTACAGTAAAACCTATGACTTAAGCTCATTCTATCACGGGTTGGGGAGCGCGTCAATGCTTACAAAGTGGAAATGATTGCGCTATCCACATACGCGCTCACCAGCCCAAACTCCGAGGGACATACGTTCACTCACGCCGGAAAGGAGAGGTAAAGGATGAGGATAGCTGCATTTCTAGGTAAGGTTAAGGACTTTAGATTATACCTGGTGCAGATGAGGCAGAGGTTGGAGATGAGCTACAGTGGGGGCCATAAGAATTATAAGCATTAACTGGGAAAGAGGGGATAAATTTGATATTCGAATGCGACTGTGGTTTCCAGATGCAGCTTGAAGAAAAGTATGGAGGATATGTGCAAATTAGCGAAATAGCAAACGGCAGGCAAAAATACTTATCGACCTATGGCTATCAAAGTAAGGAAGAAGCATTATTAGTATTCGATCAGCTAAAAAGAGTTTTTCCAAGTGGTTATAAAAACTGTAAAAATGCTGAGTGCATTATTGATCTACTGAATTCCGATTGGGAAATATTAGATGAGCCGATAGGTATTAAAAAGAGTCAAGCTGACTGGCTAATAAAAGATTTTTTCCAAGTTGAATGATGTATATTTCAAAGATACTGCACAGGCGAGATAGGGTTCCAGTTGAACGAGTAAGGGAGGCAGGTGGAATAGCTGTGTTTATACAACTGGAAATAGTAAGCCCTTACCAACCCAAAGCGCTAAATATATGCTTGTTATGCTTCTTCTATAGCTCTAAACGCTGTTATTGCAAGCTTTCCGGTAAGAAAATAAATAGCTATACGTTCGCCTGTAATTATTTTAAGAAAGGCTAACCCTACTTGGGCGGGTGGAACAGATGACCAAAGAGGAAAGGTTGGATCTTATTGCCAGATTAGAACACATAATTGACGACTCGGAAGAACAGGCTAGAGAGGCTGATCCTGATCAAGGCGCTTACTACTATGCTGCTAAAGCAGGTTGCCTCAAGGGAGCTATAAAACGCCTAATATGGGATTTAAGGGAAGGAGCAATATACTTTAGTCCGGTAAAATTAGACAAATAAGAGGGGTAAAAATGTCAAGAAAAAGAAGTATTAGCACTGATATTTCTACCGATACAAGAGTAGCCCAGTTAGCTCAAAAGGCAGGGCCTTTGGCTGTATTGCTCTTTACATGGCTTATACCCCATGTAGATGATTGGGGGAGGTATACGGCCGACCCTATGCAGGTAAAATTAACAGTTCTGCCAGCCTTTGATGTTAGCCCGGAAGAAATAGACAATGCCCTGAAGGCCATAGCCGAAGTAGGCCTTATAGTGCTGTACGAAGTTGAAGGTAAAAGATATTTGTCTCTAAGGCCCGAGAGTTTTTACAAGTATCAAACCTATATACCTGCCAGCAAAAGAAAGGTGGACAACTCTCAATATCCTGCGCCACCTTCTAACGCTGATTGCCGCGCAATACCGCAAAATGCCACTGACCAGCGCAAACCACCGCAAAATGCCACTCATCTCCGCGAAATGCCACAAAATGTACCTTCCCCTTCACCTTCACTTTCTCTTTCACCTTCAGTAACTAACGTGGATCTAGATACAAATCAAATAACTGAGGGAGATATAACAGAATCGAGGGGGGTTAAGGGGGGAGAAAATCAGCCTCCGCCTACGGCTACGGCTGCGTGTGTTAGTCCATCCCCTGATTTGAAAAGTGGTCGTTCTGATTCCGATAAGCTTCAAGCTCCTAAGACCAAGGTGCAGGAAGTTTATACGGCTGAATTTGAGAAGTTTTGGAGTCTATATCCCCGCAAAGTAGAGAAACGGGCTGCTTTTAAAGCCTGGCGAGCCAGGCTAAGGGAAGGTATTAGCTCTGAGACACTGATTTGTGCTGCGGGCTACTATGCTGAATATTGCACGGCAAATCGGCTTGAAGAGCGTTATATAAAGCACCCAGCCACTTTTTTAGGCCCATCCAGGCCGTTTGAGGACTACCTTAAACCCAGAGCGGAACCGGGTGCCGTCAAAATTGGCCGGCCCTGGAATGAGCTTGAGGATGACAAATACCGAGACTTATACAGGCTCGTTTAGAAGCCAGCCGGGAGTAATAACCCCCATGGATCAGGTGAGTAATAGCGAAGTTGGGTAAAACTTTATCCTTACAATGATAGGGGGAAGGTTAATGGATCTTGGTAATTATGATTTTCTTCTGCGGCATTACGACCTTCTTAGCCCTACGCAGCAAAAAATGCTAGAAAACTTTATTTCGGCTTTGCCCGAGGCTGAAAGATATTTTGCCAGACGAAAATACATTGACGGAGCTACGGTTGAGCAAATTGCTGCGGAAATGTGTTACACCGAGAGAAATATATACCGCATTCGCAGGCGTGTCCTGGAAAAGCTTAGGATATACATGACTAGTCGGGAAGTAGATTTACTGGCTAGGACCATGAGAAGAATAGTCTAGGCGATAGGGAGGTATTGCAAATGCTGGAACAAATTCTTTTTTGGATAGCCAGGCTTGCTATGATAGTTCACACGTGGGCAAGGGATCGAGCTATTGATTTGAGTTACAGGCGGGTATTAAGAGAAATACATACCCAAAAGGGAAATGGTCCCTAAAACCATTCAGTTTTTGTTCATTGTTTTCTAGTAGCTTTTCACCCTATCCTAAAAACAGGGGTGGCAACTTTGGAATATTTAGTACAGACGCCCCACGGTTTATTCAAGGTACTCCAAGAATTAAGCTATGGCGACATGATTATAGGCGGCCTTTTAGCCCTTATTCTAGCAGTAGTGAGTTTCAAAGTAATTTACGACATAGCAGATCGGGAAGGGTTTATATAATGTGGCAAATTATACCCGGTCACGATTTGGTGACAATTTACAGCATAGCTTTTATCGTTCCTTTTGCCGCCCTGTATCTGGTGCTGAGGCTGGCGGGGTGGTGGCGTGGATTATAATTTCGCCTACGCAGTAATGTGGTTCTTCAGCAACCCTTGGATCATTAAGGCAATCTTTTTTGCAATGATGTGTTTGTCTCTCCTGGGGATGGCCTTAGTGCTCCTCAGGTAAAGAAGGGGGAGCCTTATGAGTTTTGATGTCAATATGCAAGAAGTATACCGGCAGTTTGCTAACGTCTTTGGTTCCCTTACCCCTTTGCTTTGGCCTTTTATTGGAGCATTACTTGCCCTGTTCGTTTTTGGAGGCTTAATTATGATTTTCCGCCACTACGCTACTAAGTAAGGGCGGGAGTCCTATGCCACAGTGGACCCTAAATTACGATATAAACATGTTTTATCAATTTCTAGCTAACGTTTTTTATTCATTTTGGCCTATTTTAGCGGCTGCAATTGCTATCGGTCTAGCTACCTTGTTACTTGAGGGTATTGTCAATGCTTTCCGCAAGTTTATTGAAGATCACCGGGGTTAATTAACCGCTTTTAAGCGGTTATTAATAAAAAACTCTATGGGAGGCGTCAAAGGATGAGTCTTAATATTGTTCCTGCTGATATTCTAAGCTATATAAGCCAGCTATTTAACACTTTCTGGCCCTTACTGGTAATAGGGCTCGCTTTCCTGGCTTTCCCTATGGTTATCGGGGGTGTCAAGACTATTTTCTCCCGCCGTAGGGCCTAATTGTGGTCTAGTCTGGATGGCACAGGTGCTTTATTCCGTAACTGGGCACTCTTATAAGGGGTGCCCAGTTGACTAAAATCATGTATATCTGTAGGGGCCTACTATGAAAGTTATACTGACTGTTATTATATTTTTTTACTATTATCACTTAATATGGTTCTTACTTTCCCTCTCTATATCTAGGAGAGCAACCTTTAAGCCCGAAGGTAAAGCTAAAAGCCGGTTTGCCGTTCTTTTCCCTGCTCATAACGAGGAAGGGGTTATTAAAGCTTCTATTCAGTCACTAAAGCAATGCTATTACCCCAAGAACCTGTTCGACATTTATGTTATAGCCGATAACTGTACGGATAGAACTGCTAAACTTGCCCGGCAGGCGGGAGCAATAGTTTTAGAAAGACAAGACCCCCAAAAGGGAAAACAACATGCCCTAAAGTGGGCATTTAATGTGATAGATCTCGAGAAATATGATGCAGTAGTGATTTTGGATGCGGATAATCGAGTAGACCCTAATTTTTTAAATGCTCTCGATAGGGAGTTAAAGAACGGGCACCAGGTGGTGCAAGGCTACCTGGAAACGTTAAATCCTAGCGATAGCTGGGTTTCTGCCAACTATGCCTATATGTTTTGGTACTTATGCAGGTTAAATATGGTCCGGTCAAAACTAGGTTTATCAAGTTGGCTAGGGGGAACCGGCTTTTGTATAAGTACCTCGGTTTTAAAGAAAGTAGGTTGGAACGTAGATACGCTCACTGATGACGTGGAATATACATGCCAGCTTATTTTACAGAGCGAAAAAGTCAAATTTGCGCCGGATGCGGTTGTGTATGATCAAAAACCCAGGACCTTGGATATTTCGTTGCGGCAAAGGGTGCGTTGGATAAGAGGCCAGACCCAGGTAATAGCAAAGTATCTACCTAGGCTGGTCTTTTACGGGCTAAAGTCTTGGGCTAGAGGAGACATTAGGGGGGCTATCCAAGCGCTAGATGCAATAATGTGGGTTCCGATGCACCTTATAATATTGACTTCGGTTCTAATATCCTTGGCTCTTTCAGGTTGGAAATATATTTTGGGGGTTTTGATATACTCACCAGCGATTTATGTTTTACCTATGCTAGCAGAAAAGGTTAAGAATGCACGTTCGTGGGCTTATCTCATTACCGCAGGATTATTTTTCTTTACCTGGCTGCCGGTTACGGCTTACGGGGTGATAACAAGTGGAAATAAAACGTGGTGGCGGACGCCGCATACATAAACTGATTATTATAATGGTAATTACTACTATTCTAATTGCCTCTTTTTTATCTCCTGCATTGGCAGAAACTACATTTAGGTTTGAAGGAGCTTGGAAACAGGGTGATAGCTTCGCAGCCTCAAATGGTCTAATTTTATATTCCGACAATATTAACGACAGCATATCGATTCGCTACAGCGGAACCTCTTTGAAGTTGTATTTCGTAAAATTCTCTGGATGGGGTTCATTCAGTGTTTACTTGGATGGTAATCTTGTAGCTACTATAAGTTCTTCCGCCGATCTTATTAACTTGAGTAGTTACCAGATAAATTCCAGCGATGGTCTTCATACGGTGAAAATTGTTCATTCAGGTACGGGGCGTATAGGCTTTGACTCGGTAGTGATTGGTACCCAACAGTATCAAGTAGAAACGGTATTTTCTCAAGTGCTCTCAACACCAGCCAACGTGGGCGTAAATAATATTACATATAATAGCGCTTCAGTGTCCTGGAGTCCTGTTAGCAATGCTACTTCCTATGGAATATACCTAAACGGGAATTTCATAGGAACAACTTCAAATACATCCTATGTCCTAACGGGTCTATCCCCTAATACTACCTATTTCGTTTCGGTTAGCGCCATTAATAATGCGGCTGAAAGCCAGCTTTCCCAATCTGTAAGTTTTACAACAAACCAGGTAATGGTAGTTGCCCCCACGGGGATTATTGCCACTGTATCGGGTAATAACGTGTCCTTATCATGGCAAGAAGGGCAAGGCGCTACTTCTTACTTAATCGAAAGGAGTATTGATGGTTCTAACTGGGCCACTATTGCGGAAACTACCAATACTTTCTACCAAGATAGCCAATTAAACTGGAACTCCACATATTGGTACAGGATACGGTCTAAAAACGGTGGCTCTATTTCAGAGCCCTCCGAAGTAGTACAAGTTACTATAGGAAAATTACCAGCCCCTACCAATTTAGTAGCAAATACTTCTGGTACTAATGTTCTTCTAACGTGGGATGGTACAGAGTATGCAGCTTCCTATTTAGTTGAAAGAAGTGAGGATGGCATTAACTGGATAGGGGTGACTGAGGTTTCCGCTACTTCTTACACTGATGGTGGCCTAATAAAAGGATTGACCTACTACTATCGGGTTAGATCGAAAAGTGGGAACAATATTTCAGATCCGTCTAATACGGTTCGGGTGACCATCTCCCTTTTGCAAGCACCTCAAAGATTAACAGCTATAGCTACCTCCTACAATGAAGTACATCTTTCTTGGGAACCCAGCACAGGAGAAGGGCTGGCCGGGTATATAATTTACAGGGATTATGTAGAGATAGCCAGGGTGGGGCCTAATGAAACAACTTATGTAGATAATACAGTTCAGCCTAATACGACCTATATTTATGGTGTAAAGGCTTATGATGTCAATGGCAACATATCGGATATAAGTAATGCCGCTACTGTTACTACTCCTGTAGCTATAAATGCGCCCAAGGGTCTCACTGCCACAGTAATTTCTTATAATCAGGTACAGCTAACATGGCAACCTAATACAGATCCGAACTTAGCCGGTTATATTATCTACCGGGATTATATAGAGATAGCCAGGGTAAGAGCAACTGAAAACACCTATATTGATAATACGGTGAGTCCCAATACCAGATATATCTACGGGATAAAGGCCTATTCTACAGATGGTTTTATTTCGGATATAAGCAATGCAGCTACGGTAACTACCCCGGCCTCTCCTCACCCGGTAATAACCGTGCGAGTAGATGGTAGGGCAATTAAAATATCATGGACGAGTTCAGGTAGTGGCTTTAACTATAAAGTTCTCATTAATGATACTGAAGTGGCCAATGTCACTAAGACGAGTTATGATTATTCCGCTTCAGGTCCGGGATATTACACCGTGCAAATAGTAGCTGTTTCACCATCAGGAGAAGAATTCCCTTCCACTAAAGTAGGAGTTACCGTATCTTCTATAGTTAGTTCCTATAACATGGTAACTGATGTCTTACAAAATACGGGGGCAATTCTATTGCCGACTGGAGGATTGCTAGCCTTATACTTTGGACTTAAGGCCACTCCTTTTTTGATTGAAATAGTGAAGACTTTTATTGCGAGGAGGCTATAAAAATGATTAAAAAAATAATTGTGGCCGCAATTATAACGGCCACTTTTAATATATTGGCAGGCGCGGCAGAAGCTAAAACTGTCGCGCCTGTTAAGGAATCGCTTTAGGGAGGCACGACCTAAATTTAAGTCCAAGCAAGTTAATTAAATTTGCTTCGCTGGGTGGTAAAAATGTTTCAGATAAACGCTAACTCTACGGATGTTTTATTCCAAATAGCCATGATCATAAAAGTGCTTTTTCCATTGTACGCCATAGCGTTTGCTCTTTTAGGATTTCGAATGCTTATTGATTACTTAACGGACATATTCAAGAAGAAGTACTTCCCTGCAAAACCTAAGAGTTCCACACCGCGCCGACCTCGCAGGTCGTCAATATACGTGAGCAGTACCCGAAACCCACGTATTAGGAGGACGAAGACAGGTGTGTACATCTATTATGATTAAAAGGTTTATAACTTCCATCATCGTTGGAGCTATCTTATATGCAAGCCCGGCAATTGTTGAGGCTTCCCCCATCAAGGTTAACTGTAGAGGGACCAAGTCCTCCATAGCGGTGGCAGTGGACTGCTCCCAAATAAAAAATAAAGATATATCTAATTCAACGCAAGCGGGGTTAATTATCAAAGTGGATACAAGAATCCCAAGAATTATCTATAACCCGCAAGTAGCACAGAGAACTTATACCTCCGGTCCGTCCTTAACACAGCAGCTTAGCGAGCGAATAGAAAAATGGATAAACTGGGCTGCTGAGAAGGTGGGATTGAAGACCATCTGGCTTAGGGCAGTAGCCTTAATTGAGTCTGGAGGCAATCATAATACCATTTCCCCGGCTGGTGCAATCGGTGTAATGCAGCTTATGCCCGAAACAGCTAAAGCACTGGGGGTTAACCCTTATAACCTGAAGGAAAACATTCTAGGAGGAGCAATATACCTGCGCCAGCAGCTAGACGAGTTTGGTAGCCTCCCTTTGGCCCTGGCCGCCTACAATGCTGGACCAGAGACGGTTAGGAAATATAGAGGCATACCACCGTTTAGGGAGACAGTTACGTACGTAGCCAGGGTAATGAGGATGATTGGGGGAGAAAGCTAAATGAGAAAAATAGTATCCGCCTTGACAATACTACTAACGCTTTTGGCTGTAAATGTAGAACTTTCCTACGCCGCTGACCCAACTACACCCCCACCGACTCCTCCTTCTTCGCCTACCGGAGTAACGGTAACAGGGGTATTAGATACGACAGCTTACATAGCATGGGATCCCGTACCTGGAGCTACACAATATAGCGTTTTTATTAATGGCAGCCGGTGGATGGGAGTAACCGGCCCTGGCGTACAGCTTAAAAATTTACTACCCAATACCGAATACACAGTTTATATTACGGCAGC
This sequence comes from Thermanaeromonas sp. DSM 22490, assembly GCF_056378755.1. Lineage (NCBI taxonomy): Bacteria > Bacillati > Bacillota > Clostridia > Neomoorellales > Neomoorellaceae > Thermanaeromonas > Thermanaeromonas sp. DSM 22490. Next base: position 857 of record NZ_JBJHHE010000041.1, on the reverse strand, counting down.
TAACGATGTAGGAGAAAGTGGGCCCTCAATATCTATTTCTTTTAGAACCTTACCACCTAAGCCTACTGCTCCTAATAGTCCTATCATCTCCCAGGTAAATGACCAGAGCGCTACTATTCAATGGGACCCTTTACCACCTTACGAAAATATAAAAGCATACCGGATTTATGTTGATGGTCAACCCGTGGCTGACGTTCAACCTCAGGAGGGGGTCCAGGCTGCTCAACTTCAAAATTTAGCATCTGGAGTTCACACAGTAGCTGTGGCTGGGGTTAACGATTATGGTGAGGGCCCCCGTTCTGCCCCGGTGCGATTTACAGTTCAGGCTATACCTGCGCCCAGTGGGTTACGTATATATAACCGTTCCCAAGATACCCTTTGGCTTATATGGGATAAACTACAGGATGCAACCAAGTACCAAGTGCTTATAAATTCACAAGTAGTAGGGGAAACTGTGGACAATGCTTTCCCGGTAAAAGGTCTTCAGCCCGACCAATCCTACCAAATTGGCCTGGTAGCTGTTTATCCCGATGGCAATGTATCAAGGACTGCTATTATTCAAGCTAATACTTTACCGGAAACGCAAGTTATCACTATAGAAGCTTTTTTCTCTGCCATAACTCCGTATGTGAGAGATTTTACTCCTGCCTTTGTAATTGTGTTTGCTATAGGGGGAGCTTCCTTAGTGGCCAGGGCTGCTAGTAGTATCTTTCGCAAACGAAGGTGGGTAATTATATGAGGAGACTACTTGCCGGTGGAATTATATTAGCATTAGCTCTGTAAGGTGGACCCCTTTGTCAAGACACGAATTTAAAAATTTTAAGCGTGGAAAGATAAACCTAATTTGGTTAATAGTA
>NZ_JBJHHE010000040.1:0-13347 GCF_056378755.1 Thermanaeromonas sp. DSM 22490 | reverse complement strand
TCGGTGAAACGGTATTCCATTTCAGCACGGGCCTGTAAGGGCACCGCAGTCAGGATGAGAATGGCGGCCAGAAGGCCAAAGATAAGTTTTTTGAGCATGAAAAAATCCCTCCCCAAAGAAATAAAATTAGCGGGAAGTACGTGGGATCTCCCGCCTGTTTACTTATTTTGGTCTAAACCGTGCAAATTAGGCCAGAACCAATCAAATTTGCCATTTTTGCTCCCACAAACGTCGGTTTGTTTGTATTGACTCACCAACAAACAGCAAACCTCAGTTTGACTTCCCGAGAAAAATGGGAATAATAGAATATAAAGAGAACACTGATCAGAGTGGCGATGGTGGCCCCGCCAGCCAGGGGCGAAACCCTTGAGACTGCGGCTACAGTCTCAAGGGTTTAGTATTTTAATCCCTCACGGCAATGGCAATGATAGCTACCACCAAAGCCAGAAAGGTGAGTATGAGCTCGATGATCTGCAGCCATTCAGTTGCATTCATCGGCCCCACCCCCCTTCAATTAAGCTCCCAGGGCGGCAGGGCCGTTTCTCCGATCAGCGTTCCTAGAAGATGATTTTACCTTACCTGTCGAGATTTGCCAAGCAAAATTCTCGCCGCAATTCCTTTATAAGTGGTTATTGTCCCCCCTTTTTCCGCGCCAGCCACACTCCCGCCCCCAGCCCCATCCAGCTCCCAACGAAGGCCAGGGCAAGCGCCGCCAGCCAGCAAACCGGCCACTTCGGCTCCAGGCCCGCGAACCATGCCACGACTGGTGCCAACCACGCCCCGGCCATGGAAAGCCAGAGGAGGACGGGCGTGTTGCCAATGCGACCCCCGGCCACCCAACCCGCTGGCAATCCCGCAAGGAACAAGGAGAGCATAATTCCAAGCAACAGGGCCGCGGCCTGTCTTTCTACCCCCGCTGAGGCTACAGCTGCCTTCAGGTTAGCCAGCCAGAGTCCTCCCGCGAAGGACGCCGTACCGACCGCCACCATCCCGAGGGCATTTTCGCTTTTCTCTTTCCAAAAGCCGCTCATAGCGCCTTCTTCCTTCCCACCGCATAGGGTCATAATCTTTGCATCAGCGTGAGAATTACACCTGCAAACCCGACGATCAGGGTGATCACTGCACCTATGGCCCAGAATTTTATGTTATCTACCCTATCTTGGACTAAGTCTACCCTGTCTTGGAGCCTGTCTAGCCTATCCTGAACCCTATCAATCTTCTCCTCCACCCTGTCAATCCGAGTAGACAGCTTAAGGTCCACTTCTTTTATCTCCCTGGACAACTTCTCGTCCAGCCTGTCTATCCGCTGGAGGAGGAAGAAAAACTCCGGGGATGTCAGTCTGTTTGGCGGCTCGTTCGTCGCCGCAACCTCTTTTAATGCTTCCTCCGGCACGGCACTCACCTGCCTTCACCTCCATTCTAGCCAAAGGTTGCCAGGATAGCAAGCTTATTTCAGTTTCCTCGTCCTTAAGGTTGTTATTCCGCACCAGTAGTCCGACGGCCTGCGGCCCCACCTTTTGCAAGCTAGGCGTTTAGCTTGGGTGGAGTTCTTGGCCTCTACCACCAACTTCCTACCTGCCAGGTCTCGCACCTCGTATATAGCCATTGTGGATACCCCCTTTTTTTCGGCCTTCGGCCTATGGCCTTCCGGCCTTGGCCGCAAAACACAGCCGCCCGGGCGGGCGGCAAGGGTCGCCGAAGGCGAGGCCGAGGAATAGCGGACCGGGCGCTAGCCCGGGAGCATATGCCGCAGGCCCTTGCCCTTGCCAGCCCCGGCCCAGGGCGGTAGTAAAATAATGAGGCAGCCGGAAGGCTTATGGGACGCCCTTAAAAAATAACGGCGCGGGGTAAAACCGCGCTGTCATATGATATAATAGTCTCAACCAACCTAAATTCTGGTAAAAAATGTTTTGTTCTTTTATGGTAAGTTTAGCTTGCCGAAGCTCCAGTGGGCAAAGCGAGTGGGCATGCCATAGGCGCCAAAGGTGTAAACTACATCCGCTGGGCAAAGTTCAAAGCAAACAGGAAAAAAGTCCAATCCAAATTTTTTGGCCTGCGCAGCAATATCCCCAATGGCCTGTTCCAGTGTGGCTAAATCCCGATTCATCCCTCTTCTCCCTTCCTACTCAAAAACTATATTCTTTCCAACAAACCATAACCGTAACAGCGATAATTGCCCCGGGCGGGAGTTTACACCGGTCCGGGGCAATTTACTATCAACTCCTTATCTGGATTATCTACTGTTAAGTGGATGTTCCAGCACCTTAAAGTGATAGTAGGTCAGCGACCCTCATAAGTATACCACCCAACCTATGCTTCTGCTCCCTTCTTACTGAAAAACTGCTTTAAGGCAGGATAGACATCACTTTTATCTTTGATAGTGACCGTGACCAAACGGGTATCATTTATCTTTTTAAAGACATTCATCAAGGTGCTGGTCCGATAGTAAGGGTTAACTATTTCTCCATAGCCAAATTGGTTGACCAGCGGGAGAATTTTTTGCACCAACTCCAGGCAAATTTCATTATCCGAGGGCAGGTTGTCGCCGTCTGAGAAATGAAAGGGATAAATATTATAGTCAGCAGGAGGATAACGGTTTTCAATAAGTTCTAAAGCCAAGCGGTAAGCTGAAGAACAGCGGGTACCACCGCTTTCCCCTTTAGCAAAAAATTCCTCCTCAGTTACTTCTCTGGCCTGGGTATGGTGGGCGATAAAGACAATTTCTACCTGCTCATATTTGCTACGCAAGAAGCGCACCATCCAGAAGAAGAAAGTACGTGCAATATATTTTTCATAAGTGCCCATGGACCCAGAAGTATCCATCATGGCCAATACTATGGCGCTAGTCTCCTGCCGGACCTTTTCCTCCCACGTCTTAAAACGTAAGTCCTCCGGAGCAAAGCCACCTATGCGCGGGACGCCTTGCTTGGCATTTCGCTTTAGATTTTCTAAAAGAGTTCGCTTTTTGTCTAGGTTTCCCATCAGCCCTGCGCGCCTTACCTCACGAAATTCACAAGTAGGTGTTAAAAGTTTGGGCTTCTTTTTTTCCTTGAGATGAGGTAATTCTAAATCCTGGAAAAGAAGGCTCTCAATTTCTTCCAGGGTTATTTCCGCCTCATAATAATCCACACCAGGTTGGTCCCCTGCTCCCGGGCCCTTGCCTCCGACCTTATCTCCTTCTCGGGCTATCACGGTCCCCTTAGCCGTGCCACCGCTACCCTGGCCAGTATACCGCCCCTGGTTAAGATTAAAACGAAAGCGGTATTCCTCCATACTCCGAATAGGGACTCGTACCACTTTATTGCCGCCAGCCATAATAATGCTTTCTTCAGTAATGATTTGAGGTAAGTTTTTTTTAATAGCTTCGTTAACTTTTTCCTGGTGACGTTGCTGATCCAAATATCCCTTGCGGTGTAGCGACCAATCCTCCCGAGAAATAATAAAGTCAACCTGCACAATCTCACCTTCCTTTAACGGTTGAGAAGGCTACCCACATATTTCAAAAGTTCATTAGCACAGATGGTGCAATAACCGTTCTGGGAGATGAGACGGTCGATTACCGCATTTATTCGCCTCAGTTGTTCCGGATCAGGGTTCCGGGTAGAAGTGGTTATTTTGACAATATCCCTCATGTCGGCAAAAAGTTTTTTTTCAATGGCTTCCCGCAATCTTTCATGGGAGTTGTAATCAAACTGTTTTCCTTTCCGCGCATAGGAAGAAAGCCTGATAAGTATTTCTTCCCGAAAAGCCCTTTTAGCATTTTCTGTAACCCCAATTTGTTCTTCTATAGAACGCATTAACTTCTCATCTGGGTCGAGTTCTTCATCAGTAATGGGATCCCTAACTTTGGTGTGGTTGACATAGGCTTCCACATTGTCCAGGTAATTATTAAAAAGAGCCCGAGCTGATTCTTCATAGGAATAAACAAAGGCCCTTTGGATCTCTTTTTTGGCCACTTCATCATATTCTTGCCGGGCAAGGGCAATATAGTTGATCAGTTTCTCCTTTTCCTCTTTATTAACCGAAGGTAACTGGTCCAGGCCCTCCTTTAAGGCCCGCAGGATGTCTAGGGCGTTAATACAGCGGGTATCAGAAGTGATCAACGCGCTGGCAATGCGGTTTACCACATAGCGAGGATCAACGCCGCTCATACCCTCGTCCTCTGCCTCGCTCATGAGTTCTGCCACATCCTTCTGTTTGAATCCCTCTACATCTTCCCCGTCATAAAGCTTCATCTTCTTTATCAAATCCATACCTTGTTTCTTAGATTCTTTTAATCGGGAAAGAATAGAAAACACAGCCGCCGCCCACAGGGCATAAGGTGCAATATGCACATCAATATCGGCCTGGCGGATAAGTTTCTGGTAAATCTTTACTTCTTCGCTCACCTTGAGGTTATAAGGTATGGGAATCACCCACAGGCGGGATCGTAAAGCCTCATTTTTAGGGTTGCTGATAAAAGCCCGGTACTCCGCCTCGTTGGTATGGGCTATAATCAGCTCGTCGGCCGAGATCAGGGCAAAACGTCCTGCTTTGAAGTTACCCTCCTGGGAAAGACTCAACAAGTTGTAGAGAAATTTCTCGTCGCATTTTAGCATTTCCTATTATTCTTAGACCCATACAATTCTTTTTCTCCCGGCCTAGGTCCAAACCTGTACTGAATAAGCACCTTAGACCCACGCTTCCCATTTTCTTCTACAGTATAAACGTCAATCCGCTTAACCAGTGCCTGAATAACTTCCGCCTTTTCTTCTTCGGTAATAGTTTCTAACCGTTCTGCAAGTTCTTCCATAAGCACCTGGACATTAAGTATTTCCGTTTCCAACTGTTGAGCAGCCTGTTGCTTACCGAAAAGAAAGTCCCGCCTCGCTGCCAGAACCTCAATTTCTCTGGCGAGGTTCTGAAGTTCTGCTTCTGCTTCCTGGTCCGTAATAATGCCACGAGCGCAGAGAGAAAGCACCTTGCCTCTGGCCGCCTGCTTTTCCAGGATACTCTTTTCCAGAACCGCGAGTTCTTCTCTTACCGGACCCATCTCTTGCTTATTTTCAACAATCTTTGCTTCCATGATTTCTTTAATTTTGCCCGGCTCCTTGGCAAATTCCAGTATGTCCTGCCAGACAGCATCCTCGATATCCTTCGCCCGGATTAGTTTAGCGTTGCACTGTCGGCCAGCGCCGGCATTAATAACTCCAGTGCAGCGATAATAAACCCGCCCCTCTTTGCTCATACCCGAACTGCCCACCATTCGCCGGCCACAGTTGCCACAGAAAATAAGTCCTCGGAGCAAATAGTTACGCCCCCGGCTTCCCCGGGCGGCGTCGGCGTTTTCTATGAGCTTGGCCTGGGCGGCAACAAAGTCCTGGTCGGAAACTATGGCCGGTACTGGTATTTCAATAGTATCCTTCCTACGTTTAGACCGTTTTAAGTAGGTATAGGTCCCCGTATACGCCTCGGTCCGGAGGATAATAGAGATATGGCCGGCGTGCCACTTTCCAGTACTCTTATTTTTCGTCCGCTTGGACTTAGCGGGAGTAGGGATGCCGCGGGCATTGAGGTATTTGGCGATATCAATTGTACTCATACCCTCAAGGTAGAGCCGGAATATCAGCCGGACCGTCTCAGCCTCATCCTCGTAGACCTCCAAGGCTCCATCGTCCCCGATCCGATAACCAAAAGGCGGCATTCCGGTAACCCATTTGCCCTGCCGAGCTTTCCGGTCCTTCCCCATCTGGGTACGTTCTAGGATGGTATCCCGCTCCAATGCTGCAATACTGGCCAGGAGGGTCATGAAAAACTTCCCGGTTGGGGTTCCAGTATCGAAGGCCTCAGTCATACTCTTGAGGGCAATACCTTGTTTCTCAAGAAGATCATATATGTCCAAAACATGCTTTACGCTTCGGGCTAGGCGGTCTAGCCTATAAACGTAAAGCACCTGGAATTTCCCAGCCTGGGCGTCGGCCACCAGACGGGCGCCGGCTGGCCGGTCTAGCAGAGCTACTGTCCCTGATACTCCCTCATCAAGGTAGAACTCCCATTCAGTTATTCCAGCCTCTGCTCCGTGTAACTCCAAGTACTTTTTTGCATATTGGACCTGCCCTTCGATTGTACCCTTCTCCGCTTGCTCTTCCGAGGATACACGGCAGTATATTGCAGCTTTGGCCATACAAGGTCCTCCCGGTTCCATCTTATGCCAGTAGTGGGACAACTTATCACCTGAATATATTATAACAGGTTGCCGGGAGGGGGTCTGCAGCTAATGGAAATTGAAAGAGTATATTCAGACGACCCGGCCGATTGGGAGGCTGTTGCAGAGTTTCTTATCAAATTCGCCTTGAAAGTTTTAGGCTATAAAAACAAAATCCCCCGGCCCATACCGGGGAGTAACCTGGAGTTTAAAAAGTCCTGAGTATATTACATTATTTGAGGCAGATTTAAATAATTAGCGATTGTATTGTATAGAAACTTCCCCACTGGTGCTACATCTCTAATAACTTCTATCGTCGTTTTGACTATACTAAGAGCCTTTGTAATTTGACTGAGCTTACTATTCTTTTCTTCCTCTTTTTGGGCTTGGAAATACCCATTTAGTAAATCCGTCAAGTTTAGAACTGCCGAGTATAATTCTGGAACTTTAATAGCTTCTCTTATGGCTTGGGCTATTTCGGGTGAATGTTGTTGTATAATAGATAGGTTCTGATTAATCCTTTCTTCAATACCTGGCCCGCAGGAACTAATGCCAACTTGAAGTTGGTTTATACTTGCTCCTGATAGATCAAAATAAACCTTAGTTCCCCCGTCTTCCTTAACGCACTTAGTATATCTAGACAAACTCTTGTCAGTTATTGGTAAGGAAATATTCCACTTCGTTTCTGGGGGAAAACAACGTTTCGTGGAGAAAGAAGTTTTTTTTTACGAATTCCTTATACTGAGGAGCAACGGCAAACACTGGAAATATCATATCAGGAAATACTTGTTGTTCACCACATTCCATACAATCGATGAGGCTAGGTATAACATCTTTCGCTTCATACATTCCGCATTCGCGAAAACAGTTAGGGCATACTACTCTCCAATACAACAATAACTTTCCTTCTTGAACTAACTCCAATAGGTGCCTAAAGGTAGTTTCTAGATTTAAATTCGTCGCTTTTGCTACAGCAGTAGGATGAAAGGATTTTATAGGGGTATCGGCACAAGCTTCTACCCATTGTTCGACAATCCATTTTTCCATAGAATCCCCCTCCTACTGCTTTATCTATATCCGAAAAATACATTTTCGGACTGTCTCAATCGCTCTCTCGGTAGCAGGAGTAACAAAAAATATCGTGTTTGTCGTTACCCCCACTTTAATAGTATAATGAACTTCAACTCCGTTCTCAAGTACAGGAAAACTTATATAACCTCCTTGATGCTGCAGGTATGGCTGTACCACATTAAACAAAGGCCTCTCCCTTAAATCGGCATCTTTTGCTGACATAACAAGCCTATTCAGGCCCGCTAATACTATTGCGGTAAATGGAACCTTTAAGTACTCTTCTGTTAAATTATCTCTATATTCTCTTAAGGCATTCTCAATGCCGCTCAACTCTCCTGATATAAAATATTCATCTATGCTAAAAAGTATCTTGATTATCGCTTGAACTTGTTCTGCTGTAAGGTCTTCAAATAATTCTTCTGGTATAGCAGTTGTCTCAAGCAATTTCCCCCTTAAACTGTCAGCCAATTTTTCAATTTCATTTCCAAACGGCGTCAAGATGTTTTTCCTTTCTAAAGGAACTATAATCCCTTCTAGTAACCTCTCCAAAAATAAAGCAATTTTTCTTGCACTAGAGTGGTCGGCCCTAATTTCAATAAAACCTTCATCTTCATTGATGATCACAGTATCTATGGAAGGTATTTCAATCACTCCAGGGAACATGCCCATAATTTTTTTAACTCCACTTTTATAAACCACTCGTAACAAACAGCTTGTTTTCTCATCGTTATTAAAAGCGAACCCACCAATAATTTTAGGCTGCGTAGGTAACTCTTTTAAGTCAGGAATTCTGACTTCAGTTAAGGGGTTGAAACCTATTATATTTGAGATGATTTCCAGGATATTTATCTCTTTATGCTCTTTAATTAATGGATACCATGCAATTGAGGTTTTGCCAGCAAACAAATAAGGCCCGCCAATTTTTTCTACTATTTGCCAAACATCAGGAGCAATTTGACATTTATCAAAAATCTGTGCTGCTAAATTAGCTTGATTATCGCCTTCCACACCGATTTCTTTAGCAATGCCTTTCAAAATATCTTTAGGTAGCCTAACCAAATCTGAAGGGAAAACAATTTCTCTTGGTTTTAACATGAGGACACCTCAGCTGGCTTTTATTAATTATTTGTTTGAGATTAATTGGTTATTACTGCACTAAAGCAAGAAATTCCTCTTAGTTGCTTTTAAAACTTATCGACAAATTTGTTAAAAAAACGACATTGCATAAATGACTCCCTTAGGCTCCTCGGCCCAGGAGCTTCTTGCTTGACAATTTTAGTACTAGAAGGGAATATGCTTGCTTTCTTAAAAGTGTCAAGCTGGTTTCAGTAATTCACCTGTTTTTGTCAAGTAACTTAATCCTTCCACCTTCGTAACCCACACTCTGAATAATATACCGCGCACCCTGCATCCTCCAGGTGGATGCCGCAGTCGGGGCAGTGAGCAGGCTCGGCCAGGCCGGCGGAGAACCATTCCCGAGCAGTGTCGACGTCCACGGTGACCAGCTCGCCAGTATAAAAATCCCCCAGCTCATCGCCGGGGAGCAACCCGGGAGCGGACAAAGCATGTTTTAAAAATAGTTCAGCCGGACCTGCTGGAGTCTAGCAACTCTCTCGTTTATTCTTACCTTGTCGAGGATACTCCATAAAAGCCACTGAAACCATTCCCCTTCGCTTGTTTTATTCAAGATCTCAAACAACTTAGCCCGTTTATCGTTTAGCATAATATGTTCTTCCTGGCTGCTGACCAGCAAAGGTCCATGATGCTTTCCTAGAGCTGCTAAGGCATTTTCCACTAAGCATTCTATATCGTACCTAGTGGCCGTCAAATAGTAAGGCGTGCCCTTGTGGCGTACATAGAAGCCCCCTGGAAATTGGGGATCATATTCAACTACAAAGCAACCCCTATTTCTTGCACTCACCTTTGGCCAATCTACTTTTAACCGCAAGCCCACCATTCCTCCTTCACCGTATATTTAGCCACATATATTAGGCATAACGTTATCACTATTTTCCGCATCATCCTGATAATCTTTTAGAGCTGTCCGAAGCTCCCGACAAAAAGCATCATAACGTCTAGCAAGGCCAGGAGACATTTCCTCCCGCTTAATCAAAATAAAGCTGCGGCCATAAATCTTAACTCTCCTGGCTGCCCAAATGGCCGTATGCCGGTAGAATAAGGAAGCCGGGACCAACTCATATCCGGTAATCTGACAAACTTTTTGGATAGCGGTATAAAGCCTATGGGCGGTATATCTCTGTGCCCAGTGGGAAAACCATTGCATGGTCTGCACTCCGGAGGGATTATGATACAGCCATTTAAAGGGGCTTACCTGCGGCTTAGCTAATTCAAGAGTCAGTTCAACCGCTTTATCTATCAACTTTTCCTCTGCATATTGATTTCGTGACATATATTCCCATTCCTTCCATTTATACCGTTTGGCACAAGGGCCTCCTGGGTATTTAAGCTAAAGAGCCAGCTTCTCTTCGGCATCAAAATCATCCTCTTCCGGTGGTAGATCCCTGCCTTCTCTTATCTCCTCTATCTTGTCCAAGAATCTACTAAACTGCCGCTCGTTTTGAGGGAATTCCACCGCCCGTATAATGGCATGGGTGTCGTACATCCCGGTCTCAAATATCTCTTCTGCTATAGGTTTGGGCAGGAACTTGCGCCGCAAGAACTTTTCGCCCTGATAATCGTAAATATCGTAAATAAAACCTCCTGCGGTTTTACGACAGTCCACCAGGATGTTGGTAAGAAGGCGCATACGGCTATCCAGGTTACGTATGTTGGGGGTAGCCATGAAAAGACTGGCGTTTAGCTTCCGAAGGTAAAAGAAAAACTGGGTCATATAGATATTACCGCCCTTATGGAAAAGTCTCGCGTCAAGGTTTACGTGGGCTTCGTCTAACAGAACTATACTAGCCTCAGAACGGGCTACGTTATAGAAATCTCGATAGCTACTTAGGGGTTTGGCTCCTTTGAGACCGTAGTTAGCGTAAAGGTCCACATGAATGCCGGCTTTCCTGGCCCTGGTGGCAAAATACAGGGCGAGTACGCTCATCCCAAAGGTCTTTCCCTCGCCCAAATTGCCCTGGAAAACCCATACGTACATTATTTATCACCGCCAAAAACTTTGGACAGCCTGACTTTACCGGTGACAAAGCCTCCCAATGTCATCTTCTCTATAACCTCTATAAAGATATTGGGTGGGGTAATCTCCTTGGCCATCTTCGTTACCGTATCTATAATGGGTTCATATATTTTGTTCTTCCGGTGGAGCTGTAGGGTCCTCAAAAGAGCCACTGCCGCAACCTGTCGCTCCGATAAGGGGGTCCCATGTTTTTCCATGAAGCGTAGGGTCTCCACCAGGTCCCCCTTGGACGACGCAAAGAGCTCGCTAGCTATAATGTCTTGTAGAGTGCGCCCACTACTTCCTACGCCGGTTCCACTAGCTTGCTCGTTCATTTATTTCACCCCCGCAATAAGAAAATAGTAATAATCAGGGCCCCTAGCATAACGTAAAACTGGATATTGGCTGCCCTGGCAGTGCTCCCATAATCGAACAGATTTCGGAGGACCACCGACCTTTCCAGCCGGGCAATATTTTCGCTTTCGGCCAAGTAGGTACCTTGGTATCCGTAAACAAAAGCCCTCCCACCGCCGGGGAAGTACCTCACCTGCGCGTCTGCCTTGGGTAGCATTAATCCCCCACCGCTGACAGATTCTTCATCTTCCTCCTCTACAGGGATGGTCCGTATTTCTCGCTCGTTCATGAGGATTATAATGTCGTAACTTTGTCTCTTTCTCCTACCTATGGCGAATGCCATTCCCCACTCCTCCTTGAGTGAACCTGTAATATAGCCAGATCGCGGGAAGGAGAACTACAGCTATACCCGCTGTAATCCCGGCTGCTGCTTGAAAAAAGAACTGGAATACCAAGGCGGGACACCTCCTAAATTTCATGATAAGCGCGGAAAAATTTAGTGCAATGAACATTATCTGAAGGAGGGGGTTATCACAAAGACGGGTTACCACCACTTGGCTCCTTCTTTCAAAGCCAGGTAAATAGAATATACCTTTCTTACCACCAGAACACTAAGCAATAAAAACGCGCTTGCTACGATAGAACTTATTAGTGTTCTCCATTGCCATCCCAGGAGAGACACCGGACCCAAGAAATAATCAAGATTAAGCCCCCTGGCGGCCACTAGCGACATGCCTTCCAAGGTGTCCCTAGCGGTCCTTAAAATATCAATTACCGGCTGGAATATACTATCTATAATCCCCTGCATTACTTCTCTCCCCCGGCAATCTTAATGAAGGCATAAGCCGTCATAAGCCATACAAATACGGCCATGATAAGAGCTATAGTGGAAAATCCAGTGCCATTTAGGAGGTTTACCACTTGGTTCCAACCTTCCCGATAGGCTTCCGGTAAAACATAGTAAGTAGTGCTCCCGGAAAAGGCGAGAAGGCCGTAGAAGGTGTTGAAGACACCATAAACTATGCTTATCAAGACTTTAAACAACCCATAAATTACTTGAAGAACCCAGATTACTACCAAGAAAGCCATGGAAAGTGTGTATAGAATCCATTGAAATACATTAATGATCGGAGTAAGTATAAATACTAGCGCTTCTTTTAAGGCGTTAAAAAAACTGTTTAAAACTCCGCCAAGCCAAGTAAAAAGAGAAGAAATCGCGTTGGCTAGGTTTTGTATTAGGCTCTGAAAAAATTCGTACATACCTTATCCCACCCTCCTGTTTACAAAGGCGGTTCCGGCTGAAGAGGTGGATCGCGTTGTAAAGGTGCATCCCGTACTATCGGTTCCTCTCTCTGTAATGGCGTATCTCGCTGGATAACAGGATCTCTGGAGAGGGGACTATCTCTCACTACTGGATCCCTGGAAAGGGGATTATCCCTCACTACCGGATCTCTGGGCAAAGGTTCATCCCTTACTACTGGGTCTTTTTGTAACGGTTGTTCTCTAATTGCCGGCTCCCTTTCTAAAGGCGTATCCTTAGTTATGGGCTGGTCCCTCTGGACAGGAGGCTCATGCTCCATAACAGTTGGCGCAGGTATGGGGGGTAAGGGGCCAGGTGAAGGTTCCTCCGGTGGCATCTGTGGTAAATATTGGTCTCTATTATACTGGTATGGTGTTGTATATGGAGGTTCTGGCATGTTGGGGTAAGGATTAAAATAGGGCGTGCTTGGGTTTACAGTTATTGTATTTGCTGTGCGAGGAGTTGAAAGATAGGTATATATATCGTTAAGCTTGCCCTTTATAGCCGAAAGGTGGCTATTTACTGTATCAAGTTTATCATTAACTGTATCTAACCTTGAATTTACTCCCTGTAATTCATTAACGGCTTGATTAAGCTGACTGTTTATACTGGATAAGTAATTCCCTATTACTACTAACTGGCTAACCATAGTTCCACTATTTTCAATCAATGTATTTAGTTGCCCTGTTATCGTATTTAATTGGGATTTTATGTTCTGAAGTTCGGTTAACACTGGATCACTTGAAGGGGGAGGAGGTGGAGGGGGCTCTCCCCCACCTCCCCCAATAATTCCGCTCCCACTCACAGGAGCAGGATATAAGACCGTTATCCCATTAGTGTTGGATACGCTTTCATACCAAAAGTACCTGTCTCCCGAAATGTCTCCTGAAGTTAATACTAATTTAGCGGCGTATGTTCCCGCGGGCGGAGTATCACTATATGGTGGGGTGGTAGTATTGGGATCAATGGTGCGGGTTCCGATTAAATTCCCCTGGTAATCAAAATACTTTATGGCCAATTGGTCTCCTGATTGTACTAGCCAGCTTACTGACACACCAGTTAGATATATTCCTGGATCACTAGCAAGCGGAGGATCCCCATGGTAGGTACCCGCGAGCATATATCTATCTTCAACAGTTGTATTGGGTGAACTCGTATAGATGTAAGCCGGAGAACTAGCACTGATTGTATCGGCATAAGCCATATCAAAAGGTAGAGTAAAAAGCAGTATAATGGACCCAGAAAACTAGACACGAAAAATGGGGGTCCTAAGCGTCAGAATGGGTACTAGGAAACAATATCCAG
>NZ_JBJHHE010000039.1:0-14344 GCF_056378755.1 Thermanaeromonas sp. DSM 22490 | reverse complement strand
TGGAGGAACAAAATTTACATATGGTGACACTCAGTACTTCTTGCCAGGGAAAGGGAAGTGTGGGGTCATAGAAGTTATTGGAAGATATAAATTAACTAAAAGTCAAATCCTCAATAAAAACAAAAACCTGGCCAACAATTCATTAAAGCAATAGAGTTTTATAATCACGTTATACTCCGGTCATTCGGCCAGGTATTTTAAACACAATTTAGATTTTTGGTTTAAAAGTTCTCTTTAGTTATTACTAGTTATTACTTGACACTCTCTGAAACCACCATGTGTAATCAAATCATTTCAAGCTTTCCTAAAGCTCTTTAGCACTTTCTAACAGCGTAGTCGCTCCAAGTTCGGCAAGTTCATGGTCTTTTTCAGGTAATCTTCCACTTACGCCAACACCACCTATTAATGTACCATCCGATAATACTAGCTTTACCCCCCCCTGGAAATAAGGTGATTCTTTCGTCAGTATAATAGATAGCATTACGCCCCGCTTTTCTTAACTTATCTTCTAAGACTATCGTATCTTGATGCGTCCTAGCGGAAGTATAAGCTTTATTGATAGCAATATTAATACTTCTTAAAGGAGCTCCATCCATTCGCTTAAAGACCACCAAATCGCCTCGCTCATCTACTACCGCTACGCAAATAGGTTCACCACCGTCATTTGCAGCTGATCTAATAATGGTATCTACTACATATTCAGCTTCTGACAAATCAATAGTCTTGATGGTTCTCATTATGCTCCCACCCCTTTAAGAGTTTTTTCTTCGGAAATAGCTTCTAAAGTTTTTCCTTTAGTTTCTTCCCCGAGAATAGCAACTGCAAGAGCTCCTATTATCGCCATTGTTGCAATGAAAATAAAGCTGCCATTCACTCCAACTCTATCTAATAGGAATGCCATATAATATGGCGCCAGAGCTCCACCAAATAACCTACCTATACCTTCAGTTAAAGCTACTCCTGTAGCTCTGATTCTAGTTGGATATTGTTCTGCAGTATAAATTTTTTGTGCAGGATTTACTCCGATGCCAAAAAATGACAATATCATACCATAAAGCAAGAGGTGACTAATTGTCTGCACTCTACCAAACATGAGAGCGCCAATTGCAGCTATGAGTGCAAAAGAAACAATTACAGGCTTTCTTCCAAACCGTTCAACAGCCCAGGCCTCGAAGAATTTACCAGGTATAGAAGCCCCCATTATAATGGCTGAAAATCCAAAGGACGCGGCATAAGCAAATCCTTGTTTAGCAAAAACTGAAGGCATATATGTCATAATTGCATAGAACATAAATAAGATGGTTGGGAACTGAATCCAGCACATTATTGTACGTTTTAAATACCGGGAACTCCATATTTCCCCTATTGGGACTTTATCCTTAACGATCTTTACAGGAGAAAAGTGTTCAACTACAGGTAAAGGTTTCCCAGTACGCTGTTCAATTTCTTTTTCAATTTTACTTAGGATTTCTTCAGCTTCTTGGAACTTACCCTTAACTTCAAGCCACCTTGGCGATTCAGGTAAGTAGCGGTTCAATAGAATACTATAAAGTATAGGTAAACCTCCAAGTGCAAACATTATCCTCCATCCCACTGTGTCTCCTATGGGTATGATTATCATACCTAACAATGGTGCAACAAAGTATCCTAATGACAAAAACGAATCCATTAATCCTGCTAGTGCTCCTCTTACCCGCGATGGTGTAAGCTCACTAATAAGGCCATAGGGAAGAGGGAAGACACATCCCATACCCAATCCAGCCAAAAACCGAACAACAGCTAATGTAATCCATGAACTCGCGAATGCACCTAAGAGAGTAATTCCAGAATACCAAATCATGCCATAAACCATTAAACGTTTTCTTCCAATTCTGTCAGCTAGATGTCCTAGAAGTGTTACACCAACAACAATCCCTATAGTGGAAGCTATTGCAAGCAACCCTTTCTCCGAAGGGGTAAGCTCCCATATTCGACTCAAAGGTACAAGAACCACCCCAATTATACCAATATCAAAGGCCTCCATAAGCCAAGCTAATGCCGCCAATAATACAAAGCGATACTGTACCCACGTCATTGGTAAGCGTTCTATACGTTCAGAAGCTCCTATTCCCCTTTGTTCTATAGCAGCATGACTAAACATTAACAACGACCTCCCCTTAACAATTTATCCTCCCCCAATTACGCTAAATATTTCGATTTGGTCTCCATTATTTAAGGCTCTATTAAAATCTGCCTCTAAAGAACCATTAATTACAATACATCCAACTTCCACTTCTGAAATCTTAAGTTGTTTTAAGATATCTTTGATAGGGGTTTTAGGTGAGATATGAAGGATTTCAATAGGGTTAGTTCTAGACCATGCAAGATGGCCATGAATGATAACATTAACTTGAATTTTTTCTGTTATTTTTATTCTCTCAGAGAGTTCAGTTAACCCTAATCTGTTAATGGTTTCTCTCAAGGGAACGCCTTCCTCAGTCCACCCTCTTAGCTTGTAATATTCATTTAACATCTTTCCAAGGTTGGGAATAGTATTTGCTGCTCTTCCAGTTTTGCGACTATCGATTAAAACACGAGGTGATAATATATCATCTTTTCTGCTTATCCCAAGACTGTTATTCATTATTCGTCTAAGATTAAAAAACCGTTCGCCCATTTTAAGTAGCTCTTCTATCCCTATCTCGTGCCCTGTTACTGACCAAATTAATTTCGTTAACATTTTTGGTCCCACTTGAGCTCGTAACAAAAATTTGCACAACCCTAATGCATTATATAAGCTTAAATAATTTTGCATCTTAATAACTAGTTCTGCCTTCTTATTACAGCTATGAGGTTCAAAAGTGATATCAAATCCCAGATTTTCCCCCTTAAAAGCACCTCCTTCTACATAATAAGGCAAAGCTTCTAAATGGCATGCCCCCCGGTTTGCCGTAGCATATCCCAAAGCTGAACCTGTAAATGCACGCGGATCGTGATAAGCCATCTCCAATCCTTTACACTCTACCAAATATTCATGGATCATCCCCCCAATACTTTGAGCAATCCTTTTGCCACCCTCACCCAAGATTTTTCCGATACCGCGGCGATTGGCTATATCCAAAACAAGATTCGCTATTCCTTCGCCATCACCCCATGCGGTAAGTTCTTCACCACAAAAAGCCACCCCTTTTTCTTTTGCTTCTATGGCCAAGGCAATCACAGAAGAAGTCGACATCGTATCTAATCCATATCTATTACATAAGTCATTACAAGCCGCAATCCAATCCATATCATCTACAAGAAGCATGGAACCGAAACCTGCTACTGTCTCATATTCTGGACCATGACTTAAAGTACCCGCATATGGTCCCTTCCGTAACTTAACAATCTTACTACAACGAATTGGGCAAGAAAAACAGCCACTATGTTTTTCTACTATCTCTTTTGCCATCGCCTGTCCAGAAACCTTAGCCGCTCCTTCTACCCAAGAACCCAATTGCCAATTTTTAATAGGTAAATCTCCTGTAGCTTCACAACTTTGAACACCACCCGCGGTACCAAACTCTCGAAGACCCTCTGTGTAGGTATCTATATTTTGTTTAATTTCTTTTAAACATTGCTGAAGAGCTATAAAATCATGTATAGAAGGTTTTCTGTTGCCACGTACCGCTATAGCTTTTAATTTTTTCGCCCCCATTACTGCACCCATCCCGGTACGGCCAGCTGCCCTTGCCTCATCACCGCCTGCTATAATTGCCGCAAACCGTACCAAATTTTCTCCAGCCGGGCCTATAGCTATTACTTCAGCTCTTTTATCAGTTTTGTCTTTAATTATTTGGTTGGTTTCAAATGTGTCCTTGCCCCAAAGATCATTAGCCGGAATTATCTCAACGTTTTCTTCATCAATCCATAAGAACACTGGAGAATCGGCAGCTCCTTTAATAATAATCCCATCATATCCTGCCCACTTTAATTCTTTAGCCCAAAAACCACCTACAGTGGATTCACTCCATAAACCGGTAAGTGGTGATTTAGCGCAAACTGAAGCTTTACAAGCAGTAAATACCGGACACCCTGTTAACAACCCTGGCATAAATATCAATGGATTCTCAGGGCTTAATGGCTCCACGTGTAGGTTGGTCTCATTTAACCACAAGACAGCTGCTAAGGGACTACCTCCAAGAAATTGCTTATATAATAAATCGTCTATTGTTTCTTTGCTGATTTCACTTCTGGTTAAATCTACTTTCAGTATTCTACCATTAATATTATTCATATTGCATCAGAGCCTCCCCTATGTCTCTTACCCCAATCGCCCCTCCATTAGTATATACATATATCAAATTTTGTCATTGTTTATTATAGCTTGCTAGCAGTCTTCATGTAAAATTGTTTAAATTTATATGCCTATCAAAAAATAATATGAAAGACAAAGATGTTATTCTTGCCTTTGCCTAAAATCCTTTTCTCCTTTACAATTCATACTCCGTAGTATCTATTTAATAACCTAGCTCTTCCCCCACTAGAATAAGATTAAAGTCTGGGTTGCCTTTAGGGCACATCTCTGTCACCACAGTGACCCGGCAGGATTTATCTGCCAAATTGCACTCGACACAATAGCCGGCTACTGCACAAGCCTTGCCCCAGTTGCGGCGGTGAGAGTTTAAAGGAGTAGCTACATTTTTAATGCGCGTCAGGCCTGCTTCAATATCCTTTACGATTTTATTCACCCCAACTACCACGATAGTGCGCTTAGGCCCAAAAATCATGGCTGCTACCCGGTTGCCAGTAAAGTCAGTATTTATTAGCTGTCCATCCAGGGTAACGGCTTACACCCGCTCAAAAACACATTGCAGGTAAGCTGGCGCCGCCGTATTTCCAAGTCTTCTTTCGGGGTGATACCGGGAACCCAGCGATTATACACTTTATGTCCCCTCGACCCTAATTCCTCTACTATCCCCACCTCACGTATGGCTCTAAAAGATACTCGAGACCAGTCCGGTATCGCACTCGTCTTGTGTTCCTAGATACGTAAAAAGGCGCTCTTTGTTCTGGCGGCAGAATTTAAGAAATTCCTTGGTTAAGGCATGGATACCATGACTAGGGTAAACAAGGTTAATGCTGCGGGCGAGGGATAACCCTTCAATTTTAACTTTAGCCAGGAGCCCGACGTTTACTTCTGGGGCTACTACCCATTCTGAAAGGACTGAAACACCAAAATTCAATTCCACCCATTTTTTGATAGCTGTATGGCTATTAAGCTCAATAAAAATATTCAGTTTATCCGGGTCAAAACCCGCCTCCTTTAAGGCCTTTTCCCAGTACTGGCGCGAGCTAGAACCAGCTTCCCTTAAAATAAACCTCTCTTCAAAAAGCTCTGCCGGGCTAACGCTTCCCCGCTTAGCCCAGGGATGGCCGGCATTTACAACTAAAACTAGGTTATCAATTAACCACCTCTCGCAGGTAATGTTCCTATTTTCACAATCGCCCGCAACAAGAATGAGATTACACTTCCCCTCCAAAAGGCACTGGTATACTTCTTCCCTGTTACCTACTCTCACTACAACCTCGACTTCTGGAAATTCGGTTTTAAAAAGGCCAATAACGTGTGGTAAAATAATTTCAGCAACGGTATAAGTAGCACCGATGCACAGGCGGCCCCGCAGGATCCCTCCTAGCTCTTTTAGCGTAAGTTGGGCCTGTTGGTAAAGGGTAATGATCTGCTTGGCATATTCGTAAAGTATTTTCCCGGCCGGAGTGACTTCAACAGATTTGGTATCGCGGTTTAGCAGTTTAACCCCATAATATTTCTCCAAATTGCGTATTTGGGTTGTGACAGCAGGCTGGGTTATATGGAGTTCCCGGGCAGCGAGGGAAAAGCTCTTTTTTTCCACCACAGTGACAAAGGTAAGGAGCTGGCAATCCATTTATAGGATCACCTCTATAATTTTTCATAAATATAATCTTATAATTCGCTATTCTCCAGCCGTTTCCTGCTTTAAAAGTGAGGGGTGACAGAACTATGCATAACCTTTAAGCCTGGATGACCGCTTCCCTGGCCGTCTCTACAGCCGGAGCTTTACAGGGCATAACCGTTTTCGGCTTTGCCTTGATCGCCGTGCCCCTTTTATTATTGGTTTTCGCTGCCCGCACTGCTATAGCCCTAAATCTCTTAATTTCTTTCTGCACCCAGTTGGCTTTAAGCTTGAGGGTACGGCAAGGTATTGTAAAGCCGCTGCTTATATTAACCTTTTCCAGGGAAGCCTCCTGGATTTGCCCTTCGGGTTGTACATATTTCTGCATTTTGGTGTAAGGACACCCAAAATTACCATTGGCATCTTAACGATAGGTTTAGCCCTACTTTTGCTGTGAATAAACATCAAAATAGCTCGGCTGGCCACCAGTAATATTGTTTTTGAATACTCAAGGGGTGCAGACGCACCTCATAATATCTTTCCAAATTATGTATTTGGGCGGTAACGGCCGGTTGAGTGAGATTCAGTTCCCTGGCCGCAAGAGAAAAATTCTTCTTCTCCACTACGGTTATAAAAGTAAATAGCCGAAAATCCACCAATACCACCTCTGCTCTCTCAATAACCCAGCTCTGTTCCTACCAGGATAACGTAGAAATCAGGACTACCTTTAGGGCACATCTCAATAATAGTGGTCACCCGGCAGGATTTGTCGGGCAAATTGCATTCCACGCAGTACCCAGCCACGGCGCAAGCCTTACCCCAACCGCGGCGGTAGGAGTTCAGAGGGGTAGCTATATTCCTGATCCGTTCCATAGCAGCTTCAATGTTTTTTACGATCTTGTTGATTCCAGCCACCACGATAATACGTTGAGGACCAAAGATCATGGCTGCTACCCGGTTTCCAGTAAAATCAGTATTCACCATATGCCCATCTAAGGTAATAGCGTTGCAGCCGGTAAGAAATACATCGCAAGTGAGCTGTCGTCGCCGGATTTTCAAGTCCTCCTCGGGAGTTATACCCGGAACCCAGTGGTCGTACACCTCATGTCCCTTGGCTTTAAGCTCTTCCACCAGACCAAGTTCCCTGAGGGTAACCGAACCGCCGATACCCACGCTAGCTCCCTCGGGAATGAGACCCAACACCAGATCCCGAGCTTCCTCCGGCGTAGCCACGTATTCCGCCTTAAAGCCCCTTTTTTCTAAATTGTCTTTGACCTTATGTCCTAGCCTTCCGTTGTGCCAGGCCTTGGCCTGGGCAAATTTTCCTAACGTCACCATTACCACCCCTTAAGGATTATTTCGATACTCGCACCCCTCTTTCCTGCATAAAAACTCATAAAATTCAGGGCAACGTACCAAGGCCCACGGAAAATCATGCCGGGCTTCCTCTACCGTATCCAGATCAATAGTAGCCAGTACTACTTCATCACCCTGGGTCTTAGCAATGGCCAAAATTTCACCCTTGGGAGAAACCACAGCACTTCCGCCTATAAACTCTACTCCTTCCTCTTCCCCTGCCTTATTAGCAGCCACTATGTAACATCCGTTTTCGCAGGCGCGCACTTGCAAGAGAGACCTCCAAAGGCATCTGCGGTTTTCCTGCCCATAAGTGGGAGAATTGCTGGGCAAGCAAATGATTTCGGCTCCCTGCAGGGCAAGTATACGGAAACCCTCCGGAAAATGGCGGTCATAACAGATCTGTATCCCTACCCTAACCCCACATACCTCAAAAACAGGAAAACCTAAGTTGCCACAGGTAAAATATTGATCTTCATAGTTGCGCACCTGCCCCCGCTTATCAGGTACGCTTCGCGGAATATGTACCTTACGGTATTTTCCCCTTACCGTACCCTCGCCGTCGATTACCAGCGCGCTGTTAAAGCCTTTGCTAAACCCACTTTTTTCTGCATAAGGTAGGACCAAAGACATGTTATATTTGCGAACTAAATTAATCAGTTCGCCTGCCTGAGGAAAATCCTCAAAATACTGCTGATAATCAATAGCCCGGGGCGGTTTTTTGGGAAAATACGGAGTAAAAGCAAGTTCAGGAAAGCATGCGAGTTTGGCTCCCTGTTCTCCCGCGTAAGTCAGGAGTTTAATCATGCGCTCAAGAGTCAAGGTGCGCACCTCTGAAGAAGGGCCCATCTGGATAGCAGCTACTGTTAGCAGACTCATATTTTATCACCATCAGGTGGTAAAGGTTTGGCTACAACCCGTGCCGGAGCGCCTCCTGCTGCTTTAAGTTTAAGGGGCAAGCATAGTAATTCAAATACCGAACTGGGAATCATCTCAAGGTTAGTCAAATTTTCTAAGATCACTATTCCCGCACCGAGCAGGGTTTCATGGACCGGCGCAGACGCAGGCGCAGGTACAGTGGCTCCTTGACCTAAAGCATCGGGGGGAAAATCAAGTCCTACCAGGGTAATACCTGTTTCTGCCAGCCAGCGAGCTGCTTCTACCGACAAGTTCACATTCCCGCGATAATAAGCCTCGGTACCATACATGCTAGCCCAACCGCTTCTTATCAGGAGGCGCTGGCCTTCAAGACATTTTATCTCTATTCCCTTCAATGCCTCCTCCAGATCTTGGAGCTTTAAGCTATACCTAGGCTGGCATTTCGTGCTTAAGTCCAGCAAAACCGCAGGGCCACATAACCGCTTTAAGTCTATTTGATCTATACAATTTCCTTCTTTAAAAAAGTGATAAGGTGCATCTACATGCGTACCTACGTGGATGCTCATTTGTAAACAAGCATTGGAACGGCCATGGGTTTCATGATAGTGAAAGGGTATCAGTTGTGTTTTGGGATGGCCCGGGAGTTCGCCAAAGCCCTCACAAATGGGCCATGATAGGGCAACAAGCCAGCTCATCTTTGATTACCCCCTCGGCAAAAAGCTACCATATACATTAGCGGGGACAAAAGCCCGTTCGGGTAAAACAATTATGGCATTGGCCGGACATTCTAGTTCACATAAATAACAGCACTGGCAATCTAAAGAATAAACGATTTGAGGTTTGCCTTCTTTTTCGCGCAAGACATCCATAGGGCAAAATTCGACGCAGCGCAGACATCCGGTACAGCGCGTATAATCAATCTTGTCGATCATGCTGTACTTCCCACCTTACCGCTATTTCGCCAGAGTCCTGTTGTATTGCTACCAACCACTTTATCCATTTGGGGATCTCTCTCCGGATACTCTTCACGATAATGTCCTCCTCTGCTCTCCTTACGGGCCAATGCGCTCAGGAGAGTCCCTTCAGCACACGTAGCCGCGCTCACCGCCTCATACCACAGCATTAATTCATGCGGATCTTGAGCACCTATTTCAGTTAACAGCTCTTTTTTACATTGGCGCACAAGCTTTAGCGCATCCTTAAGCCTGTTCTCATGCCGGATAAGACTGACATCTACTCTCCCCATTAGATCTCCTAGGAAAAACAGGACTTCACGCGGTCTGCGGTAACTACAGCGATACAAAGGCTCCAGCACTCTTCTCTTAACTTGCTCCAACAGCTCTTTATTTACCCCTGAATTTGGGCTGCTCAAGCCATATTGAGCAGCAGATTTTCCCGCAGTGGAACCTGTGAAGTTTGCCCAGGCCAAGCTAATGCCCGAGATGCCCACACACGCTCCTGTAACCAGCCCTTTGGCTGCATTATCCCCGGCGGCGAAAAGCCCTTCTACTGAACTTTGAGCACAAGAATCTATGAATACCCCTGCTCCTGCAGCATTAGAAGTTCCTGTAAAGGCGGGAATAACCTCCTCTTTTTGTTGCCGGAGATCGACACCTGCACGTTCAAGTAGCCGCATAAGGTTGGGCATCAATTTTCCTACTAACTCCCATTCCTCAAAATCTCCTAAATCCAAATATAGGGGACCTTTTCCTGCCCGCACTTCTTCAGCCATTATCCTTATTACTTCATTCCCCACTGCCCGGTGGCCCAAACTAATTCCTCTAGTAAGAAGAAAGGCTTCGCTTAACCGATTTACGAATTTTCCTCCATGGGCCATAAACTTTGACTGTCCATAAGTGGGAAAGCGAAGTAAACTTATATTATAATGATTCCCATATTCCATGTAGGCAAGTTTAGCACCAGCATTCACGGCCATTCTCAGCCCTTCCCCGGCCACCACGTGTTGGCCAAAAAACGGCCCTCGATAACTACAACCGCCGGTGGCCAGAACTACGGCCGGAGCTAAAACCGCCCAAAAGTCGCCTGAGCGCACATGAAACCCGACTACTCCTATGGATTTTCCTTCGTTTATCAGAACCTCCTGTACTGCCACACGGTCAAAAATCTTTACTCCCAATTCGCTGCAGTACTTGCGCAACCTTTTCTGCCATTCCAGCATCGGCGCCAAAACGCATTTTACTACCGGCCCTCTCCCCGAACGCCTCACCCATTTTCCGTTCTCATCGGTTTCCAGGGGAAAACCCGCTGCTACCAAATCTTTTATCATACGATAATTTTCCTCAAAGAACCGCACTAGCCACCCCTTGTCATTTAGGCCCTCACCGGCCTGTAAATAAGCATCAACCCAGCCATCAAGTTCATCCTCTGGGGGAAGCCAAGACAGGATGTCTCCCGCGGCAAAAGCGGTAGGCCCGCTGGTCCCGGCCCTAGCCTTGTCCAAAAGTATCACTTCTGCACCTTCCTGGGCAGCGCACCAGGCTGCCATGATTCCTGCCAGACCACCACCTATCACGACAACGTCTGCTTGCAGCAACATAAATTTTTTGCCTCCCCAAATATTGGGCTTCCTTAACTTTGATTCGAAAGCAAAATGCAAGTAGTATAAGGTATAATGCCACCGCTTCTCAATATATCCAGCATTACCTCAGGTAACGGGATAAAGTCGAGCTTTGCCTTTTTGCTAAAGTTAGTTACATAGCCTTGCAGTAAATTTACTTCTATCAAATCTCCTTCTTCCACCACACTCGTTATCCCTGGCACTATCACTGCAGCCATTCCCACGTTAAAGGCGTTGCGAAAGAAAATGCGGGAAAAGGACTCGGCCAGCACTGCCGCAACCCCGGCAAACTTTAACGCCTTAGCCGCATGTTCCCGACTGGAACCATAGCCAAAATTTTTCCCCGCTACTACTATATCCCCGGGTTTAATTTTCTCGGCCAGCCCCTGTCGAATGGCCTCCATAACATGCCTGGCCAGTTCCTTAGGGTCGGTAAGTGTCAGGTATTGTCCGGGCAAGATTTGTCCAGTATCCACATTGTCCTCAAATTTCCACGCTCTGCCCCGAAAAATTAAATCCATCATTTCACCTTCCCACTATCTATATATACCTTCGTGGGTCCACAATTTTCCCGGCCAAAGCTGAAGCCGCCACCGTAGCCGCATTCCCCAAATAAATCTTGGCTGAAAGGGCTCCAAGCCTAGCTTTAAAATTACGACTCCCGGTAGTAATACACGTTTCTCCTTCGCTTAAAGCCCCCATACCGTAGGCTCCACAGGGTCCACAGCAGGGATAGCTTACTATAGCACCGGCGCGGACAAAAATCTCCAGCAACCCTTCCCGGCAAGCGCGCAGCCAAAGTTCTCTGGTAGCCGGGACTATAAGCAACCGCACTTCCGGAGGAATACTTTTGCCTTCCAGAACGCGGGCCGCCACCACCAAATCCTCATATCTCCCGTTAGTACAGGTACCGATTACAGCCTGGTTAATAGCTATCCCTTCTTTTTCTGCTTCTTCTGCGGAGCGCACACAATCGGGAGAAAAAGGCTCGGCCACTAGGGGTACTAGGGAAGATAAATCAACCCTGATTTCCGAAGCATATTCAGCATCATACGTCAAATCATTAGTCAAATTCTCATAAGAACTACCAACCCGTCCCTTTAAATAGGCTTCAGTTATTTCGTCGGGTGCAAACAAGGCGTTCTTGGCCCCCATTTCCAGGGCCATATTGCATAAGCTGAAGCGGCTGTCCATACTAAGCCCGCGTACTCCCTGACCTTGAAATTCAACTGCCATATAATTAAGGCCACCAGCACCTACCTGGCGAAGCAAAAGAAGCGCTATATCCTTACCAAAAACACCTGCTTTAAGCCGGCCTTCGAGTTCAACCTTGACTGTCTGTGGGACTCTAAGCCATATCCTGCCCCGCGCCCTGACACAGGCCATTTCGCTCGAGCCAATACCCGTGGCAAAAGCGCTTAAAGCTCCTGCAGTGGTCGTATGAGAATCAGTGGCTACAAACACCATACCGGGTCGCACATGCCCATGTTCCACCACCACGTCATGACAAATACCCCAGCCGCCATCGTAAAAGTACTTTATTCTTTGTTCCCGCGCAAAGGTGCGCATAAGTCGATGATTTTCAGCAGATTGGGATGTCTGGGAGGGGGTACGGTGATCAATTACCATAACAATTTTTTCGGGGTTCCACACGTGCTTTACAGGGAGCTTTTTAAATTCTTGAATGGTCATGGGTCCCTGGTGGTCGTGGATCATGGTAAGATCTACTTCTACTTCGACGATCTCGCCCGCCTTAATCCGCGGCCTCCCTGCTGCCCGCGCCAGAATTTTTTCAGTTAACGTCATAGCTTCTCATAGCCTCCTAAGACTTTTCTACCCCGAAACTGCCTTGCTTCTCCTTGCCAAAATAGCGGGAGAAATGAGGGCCAGGATGATTAAGAGCACAAGGATTACACTTAAGGGCCGATTTAAGATGTAGCCGACCACCGAACCTTGGGCCAGAATGAGGGATTGACGAAAGCCTTTTTCCGCCATAGGACCTAAAATTAATCCCAGCACCATGGGGGCAGGATGAAAACCATTTTTACGCATCAAATAACCGATTAACCCGAATATGAGCATAATCCATACATCGTAAATGTTATTACCTAATGAATACGAGCCTATCACGGTAAGGGTCACTATAATCGCAGCCAATATTGCACTGGGTAAGTTACTCAGCCTCACCGCATAGCGGCACACCAGCATGCCTATTACGGCCATAAGAATGTTGGCCATAATAAAACCGACAATCACAGTATAGGTAATTCCTGCATACTGGGTAAAAAGCTCACGTCCGGGCACCAGGCCGTGCATAACCAGAGCTCCTAGAAGTATAGCCGCCGTCGCACTGCCAGGAATACCCAGGGTCAACAGAGGAATCATAGAACCTCCACAAACAGCGTTATTAGCAGCCTCCGAAGCAGCGACTCCCTCAATAGCGCCGCGCCCGAACTTTTCGGGAGATTGGGAAAAACGCTTAGCTTCGTTATAGCTCACCCAAGAGGCAATATCTCCCCCTGCTCCCGGCAATATGCCAATAATAATGCCTATAATAGACGAACGCAAAATGGTACTTTTAATTTCTTTTAGCTCCGCCCAGGTGGGGAAGAAGCGCCAGTCGCTCATAGGTACAACCTCTGCGCCTTGACCAGAGGAAACTTCCTCTACCATAAAAAGCACCTGAGAAAGGGCAAAAAGCCCGATCATGGCGGGTACAAAGGAAATACCTGAATGCAAAGGTAGTAGCCCGAAGGTAAAACGGGGAAAGCCGGAATCCACATCCATACCCACCGTTCCCAGCAGCAGTCCCAGGGTTCCGGAGATAAGCCCTTTTACCAGAGAGCCTGAGGCAATCCCACCTATGGTGGTCAAACCAAAAACCGCCAGCAGAAAGTACTCCGGTGGACCAAACTTTAAGGAAAGTAGAGAAAGGGGCGGGGCAAGAAACAAGAGCGCTACGGCTCCAGATAATCCTCCTATAGCTGAAGACCAGGTAGAAATGCGGATAGCGGTACCCGCCCTCCCCTGCTTGGTCAGTTCAAAGCCATCAATGGCCGTAGCCGCCGAGGCAGAGGTGCCCGGGGTATGAAAAAGAATAGCTGTAATGCTCCCCCCGTATATGGCTGCGGTATATAGCGCCATGAGCATAAGCAAAGCCGTATCAGCATCTAAAACAAAGGTAATTGGTAGTAGCAAAGCCACACCCATATTGGCCTGCAACCCCGGTAAGGAACCGACCATTAAACCGGACAATATGCCAGCTATCATAGCTACCAGATTTTTTAAGGAAAAAACTTTAATAAGAACCATTAAAAATCCCGCTTCCACCAAATATTCCCTCCTTCAAAACACCAAACCGGGCGGCAGGGGTACATGCAATAGCTTTACGAAAAGTAGATAATAGAATACTGCAACACCAAGAGTGACTAGCATACAGGTGCTCCAGCGACGCATTCCCAGGTAAACCACAAAAAAGAGCATAAATGCAACAGTAGTAACAAAAAATCCAAGGAACGAAATTAAAAACACATATCCTGCCACAAGGGCAAAACTGTAGAAAGGTAACCGTCAAATATAACCCACTTTTTGCCCTTACGTAAGATAAGAATAAAGAACCCCCACCGATTTCTGAGAT
>NZ_JBJHHE010000038.1:0-14883 GCF_056378755.1 Thermanaeromonas sp. DSM 22490 | reverse complement strand
AGAATTAGGGCTACTTTGACTCTAGAACGACCTAATTTAATGTGCGAGCTTTTTACGGTTCAATTTGACAATCTACACCTTGGCGAACAGCAGTAGCTTATTTAATGAAGTACCTTTCTTCAAAAGGTGAATCAATTGTTGAACGCCTTTTTCAAGGTAGAGGACAAGAACTGCAAGTTGTCAAACGCCTTATCTTAACAGGTTTTAATTCACCGTTAAGCTCGAGTTGCGGTCGTCTTTTTGACGCTGTATCAGCCCTTCTTGGCCTTTGTTATTATAATAGTTATGAGGGACAGGCTGCTATTGAACTGGGCGAGATAGTCCTGGAGCCAGAAAAAGGGAAAAAATTAGCACCCTATTCATTTTCTATTGAGGGAAAAGTTATCCATCCCGGTGGCGTTATTGCTGGTGTGGTGGCCGACTTAGAGAATGAGGTGGCCAAGGAAATTATAGCCACCCGTTTTCACAATACAGTCCTGGCGATGGTATGTGAGGCTGTTCGCGCGGTTGCTAAAAGAACAGGTATAAGGACTGTAGCTCTAAGCGGCGGAGTCTGGCAAAACAGGTACCTTTTTAGCCTTGCTAAGGAGATCTTGCCTAGCGAGGGTTATCATCTGTTGGTCCACCGGCATGTACCGGCAAATGATGGAGGTCTATCCCTGGGTCAGGCAGTGATCGCCTGCCGGAGGTGGCAACAATGTGCTTAGCTATTGTGGGGAAAGTAATTAAGTTAAATGAGACGCATAATACTGCGATAATTGATATTCACGGTGTCCGCAGGGAGATATCTGTAGCTTTACTGGGTCAGGTAAATGTTGGCGATTATGTTCTGGTGCATGCCGGATTTGCCATACAAAAGATTGATTTAAAAGAAGCTGAAGAGATGGTGAAAATGTGGGAGGAACAATTAAACGATGTTAGCCTTGGATAGATTCCGTGACGAGGAATTGAGCAGAAAACTCACACGTAAGGTCTTTGGGTTGGCGGACCAAGTTGCCGAACGTCTTGGGCGCCCTGCAGTTTTTATGGAAGTATGCGGAACGCACACAGTATCTATCTCCAGGATGGGATTGCGCAGCCTGTTGGCGGGCCGTCTGGAACTGAGAAGCGGTCCGGGATGTCCCACTCGATGACCACGGAGTTGGTCTCCACCCATTTGGCGCTCCCGTCCTTGGCCAATACCTTGAAAGGGCAGGAGTATACTGGGCTCTTTTTCTCCAGCAATTCCCTGTAGTGCTTTATAGCACTTTCCCGGTCTTCGGGATGTATGAACTCCAGGAAAGGCCTGGATAGAAGCTCTTCAACTGTATAGTCCGTGTGTTTTACAGTCGCGCGGTTTACAAAGGTGACTACACCGTCCCGGACCACAATGATGGCCTCCGCGGCGTTTTCTACCAGGGCCCCGCGCTTTTGGAGGCACGAACCTATAATCTTCATTTCCTTGACGCAGGAGAAATACACTGAAAATAACACTCACCCCAAAAGTATACGCCGCAGCGGCGGCACAACTTGTTTTTTCCGTGACATTACACCGGGGAGGAATACACTTGCCTTACCCGGGGGCACGTTGAAAGCCTGCTCTACTACCCTCGCCTGCTGGCCGGCAAAGAAAAGTTCCGTGCCATTGCGCATCAGGTCAGTAATCATCATTAGTAATAGGTCATAATTGTTTTCTTTACAGAGCTTCTCCATCTCTTCCAAAAGGGCTTCCTGGCTTACCGGGAGGGCTTGTTGGTCGACTACTTCTATTTGACCGATACCTACCACATAGTTACCCAGGTAAAATTCTTTAAAGTCTTCCAATATAATATCGCGGCCTGAGCGGCCGGCCAATAGTGACCCTGCCTGGAACATTTTTTTACCAAATTCAGTTGGATTTATACCCGCCAATTCAGCAAGTTTTGTTATTTGTTGTCTGTCTTCCTCAGTAGTAGTAGGTGACTTTAAAATCATAGTGTCAGACAATATGGCAGCACATAGTATTCCAGCTATTTCTTTAGGAGGAGTGATGTGCTTTTCAGAAAATATTTTGCTAATTATAGTAGATGTGCTTCCGACAGGTTCATTGCGAACTAAAATTGGCTCAGAGGTTTCTATATCCGCTACCCGGTGGTGGTCAATAATCTCAAGTATTTCGGCTTGTTCAATACCAGGAACGGCCTGGCTTTTTTCATTGTGGTCCACTAGAATTAACTTTTTGCCTCGCATGGCCAAAAGGTGATACCGCGAAATCATGCCCAAAAAACGGTTTTGTTCATCTACCACAGGGTAATTGCGGTAGCGCGTTTCCAGCATAGTTCTTTTAACTTCTTCTACCAGGTCGTCTTGGTGGAAGAGCACTAAATTTTCTTTACGCATGATGTTTTTAACCGGCGCGTCCATGGGCATATACCCGCTATCCCAAGCTTCCAAAAGGAGGCGCGCCAAGTCGCCAACAGTAAGTAAACCCATAAGGCGTTGCTCACCATCAACAACGGCCAAAGTTTTGACCCCGTGCTGGCGCATGAAAATTCCAGCCTGTCTCACTGTGACCTCAGGGCGGATAAAGAGAATTCCTCCGTCGAGCACATCCTCTACTCTGGTTTTCACATTGTCCACATAAGTTGGAGCAGGTACATTAAAATACTCCAGTACAAATTGTGTTTCTCGATTGAGCTCCCCACATCTTGCTGCAACAACATTATCTTCTTTTCTTATCTGATTTTGTAGGTAGGCATATCCTATGGCTGAGGCAATGGAATCGGTGTCGGGCTTTTGATGACCTATTACCAAGATTTCTTTCACCATTTTCTTCCACCTCACTCCTAGTGCTGGTAGGCAGATTTCAGCCTATAGGTTTTAAAGCTAAAGATTAATTAACTAACTGAAGTCTTCACCAACTACACCAAAAAAGAGTAAAACCGTAAAAGTTTTACCTCAAAGTGCAACTACACACATCAATATTATATAGCGTAATAGCCTTAACCTGGGTAAAAAGTCAACTGCACTCCTGCCGGGGTTTACCCTACTCCCTTTACAGCGAAGGATTGGTTACCTTCGGGGCGGGAGGCGCTGGGGTGCACTTCAACCTCATCTTTTGTAAACTCCGAATAAAGTGGTGTTCAAACCCGACTCTGGTCTGCTCTACCTTCTTCTTTACTTTTTATATCTTACACTCTAAAATGGAATCAGGCAGAAGCAAAAACGGCCGCGGGGGAGAAAAGGTATGCTGGCCAACACCCCAGAGAATACAGTTTATTACCAGGCAGGCTATTCTATCGGCAGGCAGCTTCCGGTAAACGGCCTGGAAGAAATACCGGCCAAAATAAGCAGCTTAGGAATAGGAGACCTTAAGCTGCAAAGTGTAAAAGACGACAAGATAACCATCAAATGGTATGAATGTTTAACCTGTTCTCACTTGCCACCCGTAGGCCAGCCGTTATGCTATCTGGAAGCGGGCCTATTAGCCGGAGCCCTCAACAAATTCCTTAAGAAAAAAGTAGGGGTAGAAGAAACCAAATGCTGGGGTACAGGTGAAAATTATTGCCAGATGGAAGCCACCATATACCCGGCTTCTGTCCGCGATGAACTCTATCCCTTCTTTTTCTCCGAAGAAAACAACAAATTGCTCATAGATCTTACCTTCCAAGCTCTGCAGGCAACTAGAAACTACCACCAGGCCACCTGGGGGTCTGCCAAAGAGGTGGAAGGGCTCCCTTTAAGCATCGGGGAAGCCATTTTCCACATGATACCCCTGGGCCTGGTAATTGCCGATAACCAGGGGAGAGTGGTAAAGATAAATAAGGCCGGCACCCAAATGCTAGGTTTAGCAGGCCAAAGGGTGCAAGGCCGCCTGCTAGAGGAGATATTGCCATTAACCAGGTACTCTGAAATACTTAAGTCCGGTAAACCCCAGGTATGGGAATTCCAGAAAACAAATGGGGCCACTATCATCGCCATAGGAACGCCTCTGGTGGTCCAGGCCAAAATAGAGGGTGTGCTGTGCCAGCTTTTCTCCGCCGAAAGCGAACTTGTTCGCCTTCTCCTGGAACAGCTTAAAAAAGCAGAAGCCAGAGTTGGCCATAACCCTGAAAACTTAAAGCCCGGTTGGCCCTTAGTCTTCCATTTCCACCACATCCGGACTTTAAATCACCAGTTTAGAAACGTTCTGGCTCTTGCCCAGAAAGCGGCCTGGAGCAATGCCACTATACTCATCCTAGGCGAAAGCGGCACCGGAAAAGGAATCCTGGCCCAGGCTATCCATGAGGAAAGCCCCCGCCGTAATGCGCCTTTCATAAAGGTAGACTGCGCAGCCATCCCCCCGGAACTTTTAGAATCCGAACTCTTCGGTTATGAGGAAGGCGCCTTTACCGGAGCTAAAAAGGGAGGCAAACCTGGCAAGCTTGAATTAGCTGACGGCGGGACCATCTTTTTGGACGAAATCGGGGATATGCCCCTTAATATGCAAGCCAAGATACTAAGAGCATTACAAGATAAGGAATTCGAACGGCTGGGCAGCATCCACACCAGAAAAATAGATGTGCGGGTGATAGCCGCTACCAATAAGGACTTAGAAAAAATGGTGCAGGAAGGGCGTTTCCGGGAAGATCTCTTTTACCGCTTAAATGTGGTTAAGATAGTGCTTCCACCCCTTAAAGAGCGGCCGGAAGATATACCTCTCCTGGCAGAGAGTATCTTGCAAAGGCTAAACGAAGAATACGGAAAAAAATTACGGCTTACCCCTGCGGCTATAGATTGCCTTTTAAGCTATTCTTGGCCGGGCAACGTCCGGGAATTGGAAAATGTCCTGGAGAGGGCTGTCATCTTGGCTGAAGACCAGGAAATCCATCCCCATCACCTCGCCATAGGTTATCCGGGAAAAAAGAAAGGGGTAAGGGATATCTCCCCCCTTTATAAAGTACGGATAGAAGCGGAAAAGGAGGCCATCATCCAGGCCCTAGAAGCTTTTGGAGGAGAAAAAACACGGGCCGCTAAGGCCTTAGGCCTCTCCCGCCAGGCCCTTTATGCTAAAATGTCCCGTTATGGCCTGCTTAAAAAATAATGTCAACTCTTTTTAACGTGTAAAACCCAATTGACATTGGGGTTGTTAGGCCGCCTAGCGCTGGCGGCCTTTTTCTTTTGGCACGCTTTTTGCTAAAAAATTATATCAAAAAATTCGAGAGATAGAACCTAAAAGGAGGTGGTACCAGCTTGCGCTATGTAGTGATAGGCAGTAGCGCAGCAGGAATAGCTGCTCTAGAAACCTTGCGCTCTTTGGGCGGGCCAAAGGTGAAGATTAGCCTGGTCACCCGGGATCCAGGAGAACCCTATTCCCGCTGCCTTTTACCCGACCTGATAGCAGGATATAAGACAGAAAGCTCTTTACACATTCGGCCGTCAGGGATTTACCAGAAACTAGGTATAGAGGTTTTCTCCGGCTTAGCAGCAATGGAGTTAAAGCCCTGGGAAAAAAGGGTAGTCCTGGAAGACGGCCGCGAACTCGCCTACGACTACCTTTTAGTAGCTACTGGAGCTAGCCCAGTGGGGCTGGGAGTCCCTAACGAAGAGGCCCGAGGCGTTTTCGTTTTGCGCAACTTGGAGGATGCCCAAAAAATCCTGGCCCTTACTCCCCGCATTTCCAGCGCCGTAGTAGCTGGCGGGGGGTTAGTGGGGCTTAAGGCTGCTTACGCCTTGAAAAAGGCCGGTGTCCCGCGGGTTACCGTATTGGTAACTAGTCCTCGCCTTCTAAGCCGCCAGTTGGACAACGAAGCAGCAAACTTAGTAGAAGCGGAACTGTCCCAGCTAGGCATTGAGTTTATTTATAACTGCCAAGTAACTTCCTTTGCCGCCGACCCTTACGGTAACCTTAAGAGCGTTGTGTTAAAGGACGGCCGGGAGCTACCCGGTGATTTAGCT
The DNA here is from genome assembly GCF_056378755.1 of Thermanaeromonas sp. DSM 22490. Taxonomy (NCBI): domain Bacteria; kingdom Bacillati; phylum Bacillota; class Clostridia; order Neomoorellales; family Neomoorellaceae; genus Thermanaeromonas; species Thermanaeromonas sp. DSM 22490. Next base: position 8,988 of record NZ_JBJHHE010000038.1, on the reverse strand, counting down.
GTAGTAGCTAAGGGGGTGCGCCCCAATACCGAACTGGTAGAGAAAGCTGGTGGCAGGGTGGAGCGAGGGATCGCGGTAGACCGCTATCTAAAAACCTCGCTCGAGGAGGTTTACGCGGCAGGAGACTGTATCCAGGTAACCGACCGGTTAACCGGGGAAAAAGTCAACTCTGCCCTTTGGACCCTGGCCTCTGAGCAGGGCCGCTATGCTGCAGCCAACATGCTGGGGATCTTGCGCCCTTACCCCCTTCCTCTTACCCGGCTTAACAGCGTCCGTTTTGGGACTTTAGGTGTTATCTCAGTGGGACGGCTAGAAGGGCCGGAAGTTCTATCCCGGTATGACCCTTTAAACCTCTCTTACCGCCGGCTGGTGTTTGAGGGCGACCGGCTGGTGGGCTTTATCTTGGCCGGAAAAGTGGATGGCGCAGGTATCTACACTGCTCTGGTGAAATCAGGCCGTCCAGCCTGGAATTTACGCTATAAACTATTGGAAGGCCAAGTAGGAGGCCTGGTCATAACTAAAAGCCAGCACTAATGCTTAAAAGCCTGCGGCTTTGCCGCATATTCTTGGAGGAGGGAGTATTCATGGAGAATACTCGTTCTATAGATCCCGCTGCCGCCAAAATGTTAGAAATCGCTCGCCAGCAAGGAATAGAAACTGCTTGGGATCGCTACGTAGCCCAGCAGCCCCAGTGCGGCTTTGGAGAACTCGGGATTTGTTGCCGGAACTGCAACATGGGACCTTGCCGGATCGATCCTTTTGGCGATGGCCCCCAAGAAGGGGTTTGCGGCGCCACAGCCGATACTATTGTGGCCCGCAATCTCCTCCGCATGATCGCGGCTGGAGCGGCATCCCACTCTGATCACGGGCGAGATGTAGTGGAAGCTCTTCACCGCACCCATATGGGAGTAGATCATGGTCCGGCTAGTCTAATCCTCCACGGCTTACGGTGCAGCCTATCCGACGGCTGGGGCGGGTCGATGCTGGCTACCGAGTTTTCCGATATTTTGTTTGGCACCCCTCACCCCATAAGGGGCCAGTGCAATCTAGGGGTGCTCCGGGTGTCAGAAAAGGCAGTAAGCATAGGAGCCTATGTGATAGCCTCAGGAATTTTTACCGTACTAGGAACAGTTCCCCCCGTGCTGGGCAGCAAGGCAGTGACAGAACTCCTTACCCAAAAGGCCAAGGAGTTGATAGGCGGTTACTTCGCTGTAGAAACAGACCCCTTTAAGGCAGCGGAGCTTATAATTAGCCACATTGACGAAAAGCGGGCAGCTTTAGGTATATAGGGGGCGGGGAAAATGCCAAAAGATGTGCTGATTAACTTTGACCGGTGCCTGGGCTGCCTATCCTGCAAGCTAGCCTGTGCTGTGGCCCATTCCCGGGAAGGCGATATCTTTAAGGCAGTATTGGGGGGCGAGAGGCCCAAAAGCCGCATATTTGTACACCAAGCAGGAAAAATAAAGGTCCCCTTAAACTGCCGCCACTGCCAGGAGGCACCTTGTATCGATGCCTGTATTGCCGGGGCCATGCACAGAAAAGAGGACGGCACAGTGACTAATGTGGGCGGAGAGCAAGAGTGTACCGGGTGCTGGATGTGCGTCATGGTTTGCCCTTACGGCGTAATAAGAAGCGATGAAGAAGGCCTTAAGGCTTTGAAATGCGACCGGGAATGCCGGGACCAGGAAGGGCTCCCTGCCTGTGTAAAGGCCTGCCCCACCGGCGCCCTGGTTTACGCTGAAGTGGATGAATTTAGCAGCCACCGGCGGGAAAGTTTCCTGCGGCGGTCCTTAAGCCAGCAGATACAATCTTAAAGCGCAGCGTACCCTAATGCTTAGGCCGGCGCCCAGGAGAAGCGCCACAAGGTTTATGGGTAGTTAAGGCAACACACCTAAGAGCAAGGCCTGTTTTTACCCCAACACACCATGGGCTGTCCGGGTATAAGTCAAGCCCTCAGTTCCCTGAGTTATCCCCACTTTTTGCAGAGCAGGCCTGCTTGAGCTTGGAAGCGAGGGGCTTCAGAGTAACGAATTCCCATATTGTCAAAGGCCACAATAAACTGAGCCCCGGTAGCCCGGCGAATATCTTCCATGACCGGTTGGATGTATATATAGCCCCCGGGCTTACCCAGATACTGCCGTACCACATCGTGACGAGCAACGGTGCGGGCCAAGTTCAAAGCTTGCAGGGCTACCCTTTGCTGAAGATCATGTTTAACGGTCCTACTAACGATTAACCCGACCAGCACAAAAGCAAGTAATAGGACGGCTAATATCAGGGATAAGACTTGACGCTGGAGGGTCAAGGTTTAAAGATACGCATTCAACAACTCTCCCGGACTTGAGTTCATTAATACCAATAAGCGGTTAGTTTAGTAATAAATTGATTGATCAAATAGTCATTGTGCAAAAATCGCATAGCTCAAATGCTAAACCCCAGGAATTTCAGTTTCCACGGCCGGTCTACCGCACTCTTCTGCTCATTAATCTTAAGCTTCAACCGCTCCTGTAGGAACTTACGGTGACTTTCCATGACCCTCTCTCCCGCCCGCTTGCTTTTGACGTAGATGTTGCAGTCATAAGCATAGCGGACAAACTTGTGGCCCCTCTTCTCCAGTTCCTTGTCCAGGTCGTCCAGGAGGATATTGGCCAGGAGTGGGCTTATTGGTCCGCCCTGGGGCGTCCCTTCAAATGTTTCTATGACCACTCCGTTTACCATGGACGCTTGCCTGGAGATAGCGGCGGATAAGTGTAAGTACCCTCTTATCCGTCACTTTCCGGGCCACCCGGGCCATAAGTCTGTCGTGGTTTACCCGGTCAAAGAATTTCTCTATGTCCAGGTCCACGGCCCATTCGTATCCTTCTTCTACGTATCGACGCGCCTTCTTTACCGCATCATGGGCTCTCCTTCCAGGTCGAAACCCATAACTTGCCTCTAAAAATTGCGGTTCAAAGATGGGCGTTAATACTTGCAGGAGGGCCTGCTGGATCAGGCGGTCCATTACGGTAGATATTCCTAATAGCCGTTTGCCTCCCCCGGGTTTCGGGATTTGTGAGCTGGCGCACGGGCTTAGGCTGGTAGGTACCTGCAAGCAGCTCTTCCCGGATGCGCGGCCATTCAGCGTGGATTTGGTCCCGAAGCCGTTCGGTCGGAATGCCGTCCACACCGGGCGCACCTCCGTTCCGCTCTACCCGCCCCAAGGCGGCTAGCATGTTCTCCCTATCCACCACCTTCTCCATCAGGCCGCTACCCTGGCCTCCGCGAGGTGACGTTCCGCTTTGTGCCGGAGAAGAACTCGGCCCTCCCGCAGTCCCCCATGCCTTCACCACTTCCTCCCGCGGGCAGACCCCTTGCGGGGAAATCTAGAGTCTTCGCCCTTCTCGCGAACGCATCGGTCCCACCTCTGACTTGATGTTCGGGCCTTCCCCTAGAGTTCATGACCCCTAAGGTACTATGCCCTCTGCTGACTCCTGCCGGTTCAGCCGGACCTCTCGGCCCGGGTTACCAGCTCTACCTGGCCTATCCGGCAGGCCTCCCCGGGTAAGAGCCAGTTTAATCTCTATCCCAAAAAAGCCTGATCTTCTCCTGTATTCTCATTAAGCCAATCCCTTCTGAAGGAAGGTGGGACACCAGTATATCTTAATAAGTGAGTTGCCGCAGCTAACCAGGCCGAATATTATTCTTGCGGCTGACATATATTTGAAAGTTGGGTGTTAAGTTAATATTTAAGGTTTGTGTTCTTGGGCACAACCTACTTGATTGGGGGATTTTGGGGCTATGAGTACTAATAATAACCTACCCTTAGCGCGGGAACGCCTGCTAAGACTTTACCGCTTTCTTCGCGAATATACGCGCATACGCCACTCTTTTCCCAAGCATATAGAAGACCAGCCGTGGCGGCTCTGGTTCTCGGAACTCCCGAACCACCCGGCCATCCGCCGCGGCTTCGCCCCCTCGGAGGACCAGCGCAAAGAAGCTACTGCTTCGGAGGCCGAGGCACCTGAATTCATTCTCACAGTACGCCGTCCCAAGCTCACGAAGCCACCCAAGCCTCCTAAATCTCTTGAAGGATGGTTGCAACCGGGCTGGGAAGACCCCCTGAAAGACGATGTGGCCATCTTCCCCAGCCGGAACATAAAAAAGCCCAACGGCAAGACGCATATAGAAAAGTTTGAGGAGGACAAAGGGCGGGTACAAGACTTTGCAGGTTGGCGATCCCTGTGGAAGGAATGGGCGGAAAATGAGCGTCCAGCTCGGCACACCATGGAAGTTTTCGAGAACTTGTACGAACTCTACGGACGCCTGGCTAGAGAAGGGGAAAGACTAGAGTTAGTCGTCGGCGATGGGCTCCTCAGCTGGAAAACTGAACAGGGTATCATTTACCATCCCCTCCTCTTACTACGTGTTCACCTGGAATTCGATGCCGACATACCGGAGTTTAGGATTATCGACATCGGGGAGCATCCTGAATTTTATTCTGTTGTCCTGCGCGATGCTCCCGTAGTCAGCCCACAGCAATTGAGCAGTGTTCATGAAGAATTGGAACTTGGGGGATTTCACCCCCTGGGAGCGGGGGATACCTCTGGCTTCTTCCGGCGCCTCGTTCAAATCCTTTCCCCACACGGCCAGTTTATGGGAAATGGTCTGCCACCCAAAGAGGCACCACAACCTGTGATCGGACGGTCTCCGGTACTCTTTTTACGGCAGCGGACACAGGGATTTGCCCGCATGCTCGACTTGATCGTAGAAGACGTTTCTGAACGTAAAGATTTACCAACATTGTTATCGGGGATTGTAGGTGTCGACTTATCTCAAAATAATGCTGCCCCCCAAGAGAGGTTAGACACCGTATATCTCGATGATGAGCCAGAGGAAATCCTTTTTAGCAAGCCCTGGAATAAAGAACAGTTGCGGATCGCCGAGAGATTAGGCCGGTACGGAGGAGTATTGGTCCAAGGTCCACCGGGTACTGGTAAAACCCATACTATCGCTAACATAATCGGTCACCTTCTGGCCCAGGGTAAGACAGTGCTAGTCACTGCTCATACCTCCAAGGCTCTGCGTGTTCTCCGTGATCAGATCGCGGCCCCACTGCGGCCCCTGTGTGTAAGCGTCCTCGACGATGATCTGGAAAGCCGCAAGCAGCTCGAAGAAGCTGTACACCACGTCGTAGAACGGCTCAGTCAGAGTGATGCCAAAACTCTGGAAAAGCAGGCAGCCAACTTGGCCACCCAGCGCCGGCAGTTACTAAAAGAGATCAGTTCTTTAAGGCAACGCCTTCTGGAGGCTGTGGGCAGCGAGTACCGAGAGATCGTCCTTGCTGGAGAAAGCTTCGAGCCCTCCAGAGCAGCCCGAGTAGTTGCCGAAGGAGAGGGACGCCATGATTGGGTCCCAGGACCTGTAGAACCCGGACACCCTCTCCCCCTCTCCATAATGGAGTTGGCTGAACTCTACCAAACTAATGGTACTGTACCGCCCGAAGATGAACAGGAAATGGCCCTTGGCTTGCCGGCGCCGGAAGACCTTTTGTTTCCGGAGCACTTTGCCGAACTGGTGGCCGTATTGTCCCATCCTAATGCGACGGTTCAGGCAGATCTTTGGGAATCTGCTTCAGAATCTGAAGCACCGGCAGAAACCCTTGAAGATCTAGCTCGGGAAGCGAGAGTGTTGGGAAGGCAATTGCTGGAAGCCGAACCGTGGGAACTAGCCGCGGCTGACTCAGGAATTAAGGGAGAAACCCATTGTTCGCCCTGGAAACATTTGCTACAGCTGGCTGAACTTATCGACCGACAGATTGCCGAATCTCAAGAGTTGTGTATCCTTCACCGTCCTGAGGTGGCTTCTGGCGTCTCCCTGGAAGAACAGCAGCGCCTAGCCCAGGCGCTGGCAGCGGAAGCAGAGCGCCGTGGGGGGAGCATCAATGGCCTTTCTCTTCTTTTACGGCCGGCTTGGCGGAAATTTGTACAAAGCACCCGTGTAGCCTCGGGGCAACCCAGGTCAACCGACCATTTTCGCGCTCTAGCTGCGGTTTTGGGAATAAGGAAAGTACGCCAAGAGCTACTGGCACGGTGGGAATATCTCATCACCCGCCGCGGAGGGCCTTCTCCTGAGCAGTTAGGTGAGGAGCCAGAGCGTACGGTGGCACAATATGCGCCGCGTTTGATATATTGGCTTGAATTTAGCAGCAGTGCCCTCGTGCCCCTCATAGTCTCCCTACAAAAGCACGGGTTTCGCTGGCAAGCCTTTCTCCAGCAGCAACCTCCTGATCCCTCTCCCTTTGGCGAATTACGCGCCCTGGGGCACGCCCTCATGGTTCAGTTGCCGCCAATTTTGGAGGCCAGGGCCCTGGCCATTCGCCAGTCCCAGGCCTGCGCCGAGCTAGAAAAACTGGCCAAGCGGTTGGAAGCACTGCCAGGGCGAAAACAGAGCACCCTGACCGACCAACTATGCCAGGCTATACAAAATCAGGATGCAGAAACTTATTCCTCACTGTATACGCGTATTACTGACCTTTATCAGCGGCAGGTTCACCTAAAGCGACGTCAGGACCTCTTGGAGCATCTGGAACGGGTTGCTCCAGGTTGGGCGTCGGCTATCCGCAGCCGCCACGGGGTACATGGCCAAGCTAAAATGCCAGGAGATCCTGTTCTCGCCTGGCAGTGGCGGCAGCTCCATGATGAACTGGTACGCCGGGCTTCTCTATCCGTGTCGGAGTTACAGGAACGCCTGAGGAAGAGAACAGATATATTACGCCAGATAACCACTGAGCTCATTGAGTGTCGAGCTTGGGCCGCACAGTTACAGCGCACAACGTTGGAGCAGCAACAAGCGCTAGTCGGTTGGCTCAATATTATGAGGAGACTGGGAAAGGGAACGGGTAAACGAGCGCTGGAGTTGCGAGCTGCGGCTGCACGCTACCTCAGTCGTGCCCGCGAAGCAGTACCGGTCTGGATTATGCCCCTTGCCCGCGTTGCCGAACAGTTTGATCCCCGCACTACTCGGTTCGATGTGGTGATCATAGATGAAGCTAGCCAGTGCGATGCTCTGGCCCTTGTAGCCCTCTACTTGGGCGAACGTGTGGTAGTAGTGGGCGACCATGAGCAGGTGAGTCCCGAAGGGATCGGACAAGAGCAGGAGCGGATACAGGTCCTCATTTCCGAGTACCTACGTGACATACCCAATGCCATACTTTACGATGGTAGACGTTCCATATACGATATCGCCCGCGAGTCCTTCGGTGGCACCATTATGCTGGTGGAACACTTCCGGTGTGTGCCGGAGATTATCCAGTTCAGCAATTTTCTTTGTTACAACGGCCGCATCAAACCCCTACGAGAATCCGCCAACGTGGCGCTCAAGCCGCACGTGGTGCCTTACCGGGTGAAAGAGGCATATGTAGAACACAGGGTGAATCGCAAAGAAGCATGGGAGTTGGTCTCGCTGCTTGTGGCGGCCATACACCACCCAGCCTACGAAGGAAAGACGTTTGGTGTCATCTCGTTGGTGGGCGAGGAGCAAGCACGATTTATAGATTCTCTGCTACATCAATACCTGCCTGAGCGAGAATACAAAAACCGCCGCCTCCTCTGTGGTACTGCGGCCCAGTTTCAGGGAGACGAGCGGGATGTGGCATTTCTCTCCCTGGTGGACGCTCCTAGCGGAAGCCCCTTGCGTATGCGGGACGAGGACCGCTTCCGGCAACGGTTTAATGTAGCGGCCAGCAGAGCGAAAGACCAAATGTGGGTAGTGTACTCCCTCGACCCCCATGTAGACCTCAAGCCCGGTGATCTTCGCCGCCGGCTGATAGAATACGCCCTGGATCCAGAAGCAATTACACGTACTCTGGAACGTGAAGGTTTTCGCACTCAATCTCCTTTTGAACGGGCAGTATTAGAGCGGTTAGTGGCGGCCGGTTACCGCGTACATGCCCAGTGGCCGGTGGGTTACTACATTATCGACCTCGTTGTAGAGGGTTCTGACCGACGGGTGGCCATAGAATGTGACGGGGACCGGTGGCACCCGTTGGAAAAGTTACCAGAGGATCTAGCCCGTCAAGCGGTTCTAGAGCGCCTGGGTTGGAAGTTCATTCGCATACGTGGAAGCGAATTCTATCGTGATCCGGAGGGAACCATGGAGATAGTCTTCAAGCAACTTCGGTCATACGGTATAGAGCCCGAAGGCTTCTTCTCTCCATTAGCCTCGAATAACCAACGGGGCGAGCTGGTAGAGGAGATCGTCCGTAATGCGGCAGAGCTGCGACATGAGTGGGAAGAAGGTAAAGCAGCCTCGTTATAAAGGAAGACGCTAGAACCTCGGTTGCGCCCAGGCAATTTTCGCGCCTGCCATAATAAGCCTAAAGCCTTTTAATCCTCGGGCCGAATACTTGGCTAAACTTGACCAAAGTCTCTACCGCCCAATCCTGCAGCTCATTTAATTCTTCTTCACTGGCGTTGATACTGCCTTCTCTATAGGCTGCTATGCGACAGGCTCTGGCATCGTCTAATCTTTCCCAACTTAAAGGCATATTAAGTTCTCGTTCTATACTTTCCTTCTGTTGGAAGAGCTGGTCAAAGAACTGTTTATTCTTTTCTTTATCCCCTGTATCGATATAAACCTCTACGCTAAACCGGCCTTTGCTTTTAAAGGCAGCAGCATAAGCAAAACCTGTTCTACCCGCGCCAATATTGCACCAGCTTTGGGGCAGCCCTTTCTTGGCGTTAGTTATGCCTGGGGCACGCTCTTTAAGTCTTTCCAGGTAAGTAGTCCAAAACTCCTGATAAGCTTCTCCTCTAGCGGTGATGGCTCTGGAGCTAGCTACCGTCTTCTGCCACTCGTTGGGTTGAGAGACAAGCTTAAAAAGGGGAGCCGGGCGAGAATTATCAATACGCACCAGTTTAATCTCTATTCCGAAGTAACCGTCAAATATAACCCACTTTTTGCCCTTACGTAAGATAAGAATAAAGAACCCCCACCGATTTCTGAGATGGG
>NZ_JBJHHE010000037.1:0-17530 GCF_056378755.1 Thermanaeromonas sp. DSM 22490 | reverse complement strand
GAAATTTATCCTTCCTGGGAAGTGGCAGGTGGTGTAAAGCCAGAGGTAGCGGAAATAACCGGATTGAAGGCAGGTACACCTGTGGTGGCGGGCTGCATGGATACCGTGGCGGCCATGCTGGGGGCGGGGATAGCCAACGAAACCCAGGCCCTCATAACTTTAGGCACTGTAGGCAGGATATCCATGGTCACCGAGGAAGGCAAGTGGAGGGCTGAATTTTTAAACTGCCACCATGGAATAGAAAACAAATGGATCAGCATTGCCCTTATCAACACAGCGGGCGCGTGTTTGCGCTGGTACCGGCATATAGTAGGTGAGGATTATACCAGCTTAAACGAAGAAGCGGCAGCTATAGAAGCGGGGAGCGATGGATTAATATTTCTTCCTTATCTGGGTGGAGAAAAATCGCCCATATGGGACACGCAGGCCCGGGGTATCTTTTTTGGCCTCAAGTTACATCATAGCAGGGCGCACCTTTACCGATCGGTGCTGGAAGGTATATCTATGGCTATAAGGCACAACCTGGAGATAATGGTGCGGGAGAATTCTCCAGATATAGCCCTTTACGTGAGCGGGGGAGGAGCGGCGAGCCGTGTCTGGCTGACTATTTTGGCTTCGGTCTTGGGTAAGCCCCTGGTTGTACTTAAAAACCCGGAAACGGAACCCCTGGGTGCTGCCTGGCTTGCAGGGAAAGGTACGGGCGAAGGTAGATGTGAATTGGAACAACTGCTTCAAAGGGGGGTAGCCACGCAAGTTTTACCTAACGAGGATCAGAAACATTTTTATGATAAGTTATTTGAAACGTACCAGTACCTTTATTTGGCTAATAAAGATTTATTCAAATGGGAAAGTATGCGGGATGCAGGATGTCTGAAATCATTTGCTCCTTAGAGCATAACGGCGCCATTAACCCCCAACGCGCCCAAAGCAAGGTATATACCAAGTTCCGTTAGGAGTTGTGTTAAAGGATTACTATTTGGTCCGGCACTGGGATGCCGAAGGGAGCCCCTTGCCGGAAAACTGTCTCAACTAGATGGATTTCACCCTGACAATATCACAGACGGATCACAAGGGGGACCCGGTCCCCTTGACGGCAGGATTTTCATTGTGTTAAACTATTTTTAGCTTGCGGGCGTGGCGGAACGGCAGACGCGCCAGACTTAGGATCTGGTGGGTTTTCGCCCGTGGAGGTTCAAGTCCTCTCGCCCGCACCAGAAAATTATAGGGTTGAGAGAATAGGCCACTTGAAGAAGTGGCCTATTTCCTTGTGCGCCGTGTGTCCGAGAACACTCTCCAAAGATTATATCTCCTTCTGAAACTGGGAGGGATGTGGCGTAATCTTTTCCGGAACGCCTTAGGATGCCTTAGGATGCACCTCCTACCTTAGAGATGGTCACCGGCGGTAAGGCTGGTTTAGGGATACGCCTGTTTTATGAGTGCAATGGTAGTAGTTTCTTAAGACTTAAGATAGCTGACCGATATTTACAGATGATTTCTTGAGCTAATCGATTAAACAACTAAAAGGGTGAACGAGTAAGCAATTCGAGCCTTCGTAGAAACAATTGCCGGTAAGTCCATTTACACTGCTTATCACTCAGAGAGGAGGTGTTCTTAAGCCAATGCCGGGGAGTATTATTCAAATGATGACCATTATATCATTGATTGTACCTATGGGGATGGTTATCGGCTGGGTTATTTTCTTAGTGATAGCCTGGAGATTTATGAAAGCTCATGAGGCTATTGCGAACACGTATAAGTCCCTAGAAAGTATGATGAGGGAACTTATGGAAAGCATAAAGGCTAAAGGTTAAACCTTTTCTACTCAAAAGGCGAATAGCTAATAGGGGTATAGATGAAGCCGCTCAGCCAGGGCGGCTTTTAGCTTTTTTTCTTTAAAGGTAAAACTTTGCGTGCCCAGGCAGGAAGAAGGCCTTTAAGAAAAAAGTTAGGGAGCATAACAGGCAAGTGTTCGCGCAGGAAATAATAGGCCAGGGCTCCTAGCAACAAGAGACCGCCGTAACCAACTAGAGGGAAGAGGGTGGCTACCAGGCGGGAAAAGCCCAATTGCGCAGCCACCAGAGCTACAACGCTGGCGATAATGGCCAGGTAGCAAAACCGCCTGCTTTCCGGTTCTGCCAGGCGAGCGGTAAAACCGTAAAGGCTGCTGACGCCGGTGGTATAGATTTCGGCCAGTAAAATGACGCTATAAAACGTACGAGCCAAAGGAGCCAAGCTGCCTGCTATCTGCAGCATGGGTACTTCCCACGCAGTTACGTCGGGAACGGTGGCCAGTAGGGCTAAAGCAATGGCTCCGGCCCCCAGACCCAGGCCCAACCCTCCGAAGGCGGCTCCCGGCAGGAGATTTTCCTGCCGGCTCAAGGATCCCAGGGGAGCGAGAACGGCTATAGCTAGGACCAGGTTATAAGAAGCGTAGAGCAAAGCGGCCAGGGGCCAGAAGGGGGCTGCTGCCCGTGGAACTTCTGACCAGGAGAGATTGGTCAGCAGGGAAGCCGGATTTTTGAAGATGGTAAGGAGGCTTACTCCCAGCACAGTGGCTATCAAAAGTGGTGCCACAAAGCTGATAGCAGTAATTACCCGGCTTATACCCAGAAGTACTGTAAGAAGAGTTACTGCGATCAGGAGGGTACTTCCCAACAAGGCAGGGAGGCGGTATTCCTCCAAAAAAATGGCACCAGCACCGGCGGCCATGACTGCCAGAGCTCCGAAGAGAAAAAAGGTTGTAATTCCATCTACCGCTTTACCGAGCCAGGGGCCTCCGGTGTGGCGCATTACAGGCAGGTGGGAATGGGCCTTTAAATGATGGCTTAGTATCAGAACTAAATAACCGAAAAAGATAAAGAGGACTGTAGCCAAGCCTAATCCGATAAGTCCCCAAAAGCCAAAGTACCCGAAAAACTGCAGTACCTCCTGGCCGGAGGCAAAACCCGCCCCTACTACAGTACCTATATAAGCAGCGGCAATTCTAAAGATAGAGTATTGTTTCGCCATGTCGATGTTATTTTGCCTGAAAAGGAGCTACCTTAAACATGAACCTTGTTCAAGGGCACCTGGGCGGGCAAAGCCAGGTGCAGCCGCTTTTCTACTTCAGACCAGTCGACGATATGCCACCAGGCTTCAATATAATCGCGCCGCCGGTTTTGGTAATCGAGGTAATAGGCGTGTTCCCAGACATCCAGCACTAAAATAGGAATGACACCCCACTGGGTTAAATTTTGGTGTTTTTCTGCGGTGAGGATTTCCAGTCGCCGCCAGAAAGGTTGCCAGGCCAGTATAGTCCATCCGGAGGCTTCCACATTTTCGGCTGCCTGGGTAAATTGTTCCCGGAAGATGGTCCAGCTGCCAAAATACCTTTCCAGGTATTGGAGGACTAGGTCAAAGGGTTCACGGCTTCCCCAGGGCCCCATAGTAGCCCAGTAGATGCTGTGCAAGATATGGCCGGAACCGTGAAAAGCCAGTTCCCTTTCCCAGTGCTTTACCAGGGAAAAATCGTGTTTGTGACGAGCTTCCACTAATTTTACTTCGGCCCGGTTTAAACCTTGTACATATGATTGGTGGTGGCGGTTGTGGTGAATTTGCAAAGTAGTGGCACTGATATAAGGCTCTAAGGCATTATAAGAATAGGGCAGGGGCGGCAGGTGATGCTGTCCGGGTGGGAGTTCCTTCATAGTGCATCTTCTCCTTCCGTAATCCCTCAAAATTTTCTTCCTTCAGTATCCTATGTAGATGCCCAATACCCGGGTGAACCAATTCGAAATATCCACGCTCTATAAAAGGGCATCGCCCTTAATACCAGACACGAGATAAAGCGTAGGACAAATGGCAGTTGTTCTGAGGGAATACAATCCTCTATTACCATCTTTAAAACAAGGTTAGTTTGCATTAGACTAAATGGGGGGGACGCAATATGAAGGATCTGTCTGAAGCCGTTGCCAGGGTTAGCCAAATTTTAAAGAGCTCGCGTAAAACCCTGGTGCTGACAGGTGCCGGTGCCAGTACGGAAAGCGGTATTCCCGATTACAGGAGCAAGGGCACGGGTCTGTGGCAAAAATTTGACCCTATGGAGAAGGCCAGCGTTACTGCTCTGCTTACCAACCCGGAGGACTTTTATGGCTTTAATCTGCCCCGCTGGTCAAGCTATATCGAGGCGGAACCCAATATAACCCACCGGGCCCTAGCCAGGTTGGAGGAGATAGGCCTCATCCATGGAGTGATCACTCAGAACATAGATGGCCTACACCAGAAGGCGGGCTCCCGAAGGGTCTGGGAGGTTCACGGCCATCTGCGCACCTGTCACTGCCTGGAGTGTGGTGAAAGCTACCCCTTTACAGAGCTTATTGGACAATTCAGCCGGGGAACAAACCCGCCTAAATGCCCCCAATGCCGTGGTATACTCCGGCCTGATGTGGTGCTTTTTGAGGATCCCATGAGCCAGGACTACTACCGCGCTCTGGAAGAAATGGAGGACTGCGAGGTACTTCTGGTAGTGGGGAGTAGCTTGCAGGTTTATCCGGTAGCCGAATTACCCCGTTTAGCCGGCAAGCTGATAATAATAAATAAGGAGCCCACCCCCTGGGATCGCAGGGCTGAGGTGGTAGTGCACGAACAAGCCGGCAAATTCTTTGGGGAGTTATTAAAGATGTTGGAACCAGGCCAACAATCAGGCAACCCCGAACCATAGGGTGCGGTTAGCTCCAACATATTTATCAGACAGTACATTAAGGGCCCTGCGGAGCAAAGGCATATTTTCGGACATGAAGTGAAGTATGTGGCTCAAACCGAACTCCGAAGCGTAAAGATGTTGGCTAGCGAGGGCATAATAATGCCGGCCTATTTCTAAATAATCTTCTAAGCTCCTCTCCCATTGGCCTAATCTTCGTGCGCGCCTTACATGCCAGCTGGAACTATCAACGTACTCGGGAAACATACCGGCCATAAATAAGGCTAAGTCACCTATGCGCCGGTGTACCTCAAAGCGGTATCTTTCGTCCACCACAGAAGATAGCAAGAGGATATCATCCAGCTCCATACTGCTGAGTGTGCGGCGGTAAACCCGGGAACCGATGGAGTATACGAGCACATAAGTCTGGACGCGGGTAAAGGAGCTCAAAAGCTCGGCTAGATAACTGATCACAGCATTATCTTCCAGAGCCTTTTTCACTTGGGGCGCATCAAAAACCGGTAGCCGCAGTTTTCCATGTCCTTCATACATATAGGAGGCATGCTCCAGATCGCGCCTTACCTGGCGCAAAAGTATATTAAAAAGAAAATAGGGGGATATAAAGAGCAGTTCCTCCCGCTTTTCCAATAGTTTGTGAAATAGCTTGGAATCGTCCAGCATGATTTCAATAAAGTCTTCTTTATCTCGAACTATCTCTTTGACTTTAGCATGGTCATTTCTCTTATCAGCGACCGCCTGCACTAGAAAGTCCAAATCCCTCTCCGTAATTGGAGTAAGGAAATTATGCTGCATTCTTTCCCCTCCCGTCAGGAAGCGGATTACATGTTTATATAATATTGTAAGTCAACCTAGAACAACAGAGAAGCAGGGATCGATTCTCTACGTCCATATATCCTACACCGTTGTGAAGCAAAGAGTGTCAACCTTGGGCAGGATTATAAGGAGTGGGCTATAAGCCTTCACTGCTACCCCGCGGTTCTACTTGAGACAGGTTGTTACCCAAGGGACAGAAGAACCGCTGGGCGGTTGGTTGGAGGTGCGGTAGGGCATTTTCTGGTGCCAAGCCCCACACCTAAGCAAAATAATAAATTTCTTATCGGGAACATTCTATAGAGAAAGGGGCATCATATCATTAGCTTGCAGAACATTGAGCGAGAAGAAGGCAGAAGGCCGTACGTATTGCAGACAACCTCTTGTAAGAGTGCCCTAAACAGGACTGGCATCCCCGGCTACCGTTATTGCCTTAACCCCTACACCGGTTGCTCCCACGGCTGCTGCTACTGTTACGCGGACACTGTCCTCCGCTTCTCCGGCCAGGGGAGGAAGTGGGGTGAATTTGTAGCCGCTAAGGTGAACTTCCCTGAAGTCCTCAAGCGTGAGCTCCAGCGTAGGCGGGCGCCTCTGGGCAGGATCCTCCTGGGAACCGTTACAGACGCCTACCAACCCGTTGAAGCGGTGTTCGGCCTGACCAGGGCCTGTCTGGAGGTTTTTACGGAGGATTGGCCCGACGCAGAGATTGACCTGCTCACCAAATCCGACCTGGTAGTCCGGGACGTAAATTTGCTCAAGCAGCTGAAGAATTGCTCCGTAGGTTTTACAGTTACCACTTCTGACGATGCTGCTGCGGCCGTGTTGGAACCCGGAGCCGCTCCCCCGTCAGCCCGCCTTCAGGCCGCGGAAAGGCTGGTTGCCGAAGGTATACATGTATGGGTGTTTGTCGCGCCTATCCTCCCCGGGGTGGGCGATACCCTGGAGGCGATGGGCAAGCTGGTAGATGCTCTGAAAAATGCCGGGGTTAGGGAAGTCTATCTCGATCCGCTGAATCCCTATCCGGCATCCGTGCAGCGCTTAGAAGCTGCTTACCGCAGACGGTTTCCCTGGGCCTTAAAATATTTAAAGTGCTACTCATCCGATTCTCGTAGGTACTTGCAGGTTTTAGCTAAGCGGTTCGAGCTCCTTTCACGTAAGTATGGGTATAACTTAAAGCTGGATTGAGCTGTCCTTAGAGGCTAAAGAGAGCTACACCCGAATCTCGCTGACTCCGGAGACCCGCTGCTCCGGATTTCTTGTTTTCTGATAAATTTTATGATCAATCCAGCAAGGCAGAAGGAATTTTTTATGTGGCGTCGAATAGTTATAACTGAATTGTCGCACACATCAAATCACAAAATTAACAGGTCATTTTATGTTAAGTTTATATGTCAACCTTATAAGGAGTGAAAAAAGTGAGAGACAACAGGGTAAAAAAGGTTCTGGCCAATGGCAAAGTAGTTATTGGCACTATGATTTCGGAGGTCCGCGGGCCTGGCATTATTACCATGCTGGCCACAGCGGGTTATGATTTCGTCTTTATTGACATGGAGCATTCTTCCTACAGCCTGGAAACCGTGGCCGATATGATTGTGGCTGCTAAGGCGACCGAGATGATGGCTATTGTGAGAACCCCGGGGCTCTCGCGTCTGGCTTTGTCACGTCCCTTGGATGCGGGTGCTGACGGCCTTCTCATCCCCCAAGTAGAGACCGAGGAAGAGGTAAAGGAGATTATCGAATACAGTAAATACTATCCCCTAGGCCAGCGCGGAATGGCCATCAGGCGTGCCCATTCCAACTTTGCCAAGGTGAATACGGCGGAATATATAAAGCGGGCCAACGAAGAGACTCTGATAGTCATTCAGATAGAAAGTCAACTTGCCCTGCGGAACCTGGAGAAGCTTGTCTCCGTGGAAGGTGTGGATGCGGCCTTTATCGGTCCTGCCGACCTTTCCCAGTCCTATGGAATACCAGGCCGGTCAGATGATCCCAGGATTCAAGAAGACCTGAAAAGGTTTATTCAAGTTTGCCATGAACACGGGGTGGCTCCCGGTATCCACGTGTACGATATGGAAGCTGCCAAAAGGTGGATTGAGGCGGGAATGAGGCTTATAGCCTACTCCAGTGACATCGTCATGATAGTGGATACAGCGACCCAATACACTACTGAACTAAAAAATTATATTAAAGCCCTTCGCTAAACATTCCTTAGTTTGGAAAGGGCCTCCCATGGCTAAACAGAAACTTTCAGGAGGTGTCTTTATTCATGGCTAAATTCGTACCCAAAGGTATTATTCCGGCTATGGCTACACCGAGCGATGAGTGGGGTAACATCAATGAAGCTGCTCTCCGCAAATTGGTAAATCACTTGATTGATGGAGGAGTACACGGGCTTTTCCCAGTAGGAAGCCAGGGAGAATTTTTTGCCCTTACCTTTGAACAAAAGAAAAAAGTAATTGAGATAGTAATTGATGAAACCAGAGGCCGAGTCCCTGTTTACGCGGGAACCGCGGCCATGACCACCAAAGAGTCTATAGAAACTACCAAGATGGCTCGCGAGTTGGGTGTGGATGCTGTATCCATTTTAACTCCTTATTTTACTAACTTGAGCCAGAAAGAAGTTATCGAACATTACTTAGCTATAGCCAGAGCTGTACCCGATCTCCCCATACTCCTTTATTCCAACCCTGCCAGGACCAAAGTACCTATAGCGGTGGAAACCGTCAAGGAGCTGGCAGCAGTAGACAACATAGTGGGTATTAAAGATTCCAGCGGCGACATGACTCTGACGGCCGAGTATATCCGGGTAACGCGGGGAATGGATTTTTATGTTCTGGCTGGCCGGGATACCCTCATCTATGCCACCCTTTGTTACGGAGGCACTGGCTCCATCACGGCCACGGCCAATGTGGAACCCCGGATCGCGGTGGAAATTTATGAAGCCTTTATGGCCGGCGACCACAAGCGGGCCCTGGAGGCCCAGTACCGCCTGGCGCCATTGCGTTTAGCTTTCGAGCTGGGTACTTTCCCGGTGGTTATCAAGGAAGCCCTGAACATGATAGGGATTGAGGCGGGCCAGGCCATCCGGCCGGTGGGGCCATTGACAGAAGAAAACCGGGCTAAGTTGCGCCAGGTTCTTCTGGAGATGGGGATACTGGAGTACTAGGGATGGTGTGAATATGAGAAAGAAGGTTCTTATTGTACAGCCTATTCATGAAAGTGGTATTAAATTATTCGGCGATGACTTCGAAGTGGTAATTGCCACCGATCCTTCCGTCGAAACAGTTAAGCGGGAAATAAAAGGTGTGGAAGGCGTAATAGTTCGTACGGCGCCCTTCACCCGGGAAATAATAGAGGCTGCAGACAGCCTTAAAGTTATTGCCAGACACGGTGTGGGGGTAGACAATATCGATATACAGGCGGCTACGGAAAAAGGTATCTTGGTTCTTAATACACCCGATGCTAATGCCGTGTCGGTAGCCGAACATACCATTACGGCCATAGGGGCGCTGGCCAAAAAATTGAGGTATATGGATAGGGCTACCCGGGAGGGTAACTGGGAGGCCAGAAACGAGTATAAAGCCATCGATCTGGACGGCAAAGTATTGGGACTAGTAGGTCTCGGCAGGATTGGGACCCTGGTGGCTAAAAAAGCCTCGGCAGCCTTTAACATGAGGGTAATAGCCTACGACCCCTATGTCAGCCGCCAAGTAGCAGAAGACAACGGTATCACTTTATATGATGACCTCGACCGGATATTTCGGGAGGCCGACGTGGTATCCCTTCATACTCCTTTGACGGCCGAGACCAGAGGTCTAGTAAACGCCGCAAGGCTCTCTCTGATGAAGCCCACAGCCTTTTTAGTTAACTTTTCCCGGGGCGGAGTGGTGGATGAGGAGGCCCTTTATAAAGCCTTAAAGAGCGGAGCCATTGCCGGCGCGGCCCTGGATGTCTTCCAGGAAGAACCTCCCCCGCGCAATCATCCGTTATTCGGGCTAGATAATGTGCTACTTTCTCCTCACAGTGCGGCATTAACCCAGGAGTGTGTAGTGCGCATGGCTACCGGTGCAGCCCAAGGAGTGGTAGATGTGCTTAGCGGTAGGAAGCCACAATTTGTGGTTAACCCCGAAGTGCTTGAGAAGTGAGGGCGAGGATAGCGGATGGCCAAGTACGCTGTGCCTAACGGAGAGAGAATAGTGGAATTTGAAATTCCCGACCACGTGGACGTAACGATAGTGGAATCTAAAAGGTTACCGGTTATCCTTGACCCGGAAAGGGCCATCCGGGAAGCCTTCAAAAATCCTTTGGGACCCCTTCGACTGTCCGCTCTTGTGCGGCCGGGCCAGAAAGTAGCCATAGTCGTTACAGATATTACCCGTAAGCTACCAGAGGATATTATTTTACCCATCCTGGTAGAAGAGTTATTGGCTGGGGGTATTCGGCTGGATGATATTACGGTGGTAGTGGCCACCGGGACTCATAGACCAAATACCCGGGAAGAGCTTATAGAGAAGTTTGGGGAGGATATAGTTAGTCGTTTGAAATTTGTTAATCACAATGCCTGGGATAAAACAGGCCTGGTTAATTTGGGGAAATCGAGACGGGGTATACCACTGGTTGTCAATAAACGTGTAGCGGAAGCAGACATTAAGATTTCTACAGGCGTTATTGAAACCCATCTTCTGGCCGGCTACAGCGGCGGCGTGAAGAGCATAGCTGTCGGTGTGGCGGGGGCAGAGACCATCGCAGCCACCCACAACTACCAGGTGATGTCCGAAAGCAGGCTGGGGGTGATAGAGGGCAATATCTTTCGGGAATTTTTAACCGAGGCAGCAACGGCTATCGGCCTACACTTTATAGTCAACGTGGTTCAGACCGGACAGAAAGAGCTGGTGAGGGTAGTGGCAGGGGACCCGGTGCAAGCGTTCCTGGAAGGAGTGAACACCGCCCGGGCTATGTACGAGGTAGAGATCGACTGGCCGGGAGATATCATTATTGCCGGGGTGGGTTATCCCAAGAACCGCGACCTCTACCAGGCCACCAGGGCTGCCAATACCTCAGTCTTCGGACCCAACCCGGTGGTAAAAAAGGGTGGGGTAATAATAATTCCGGCGAGCTGTGAAGATGGCTTCGGCCACCCCGGATATGTGGAGTGGATGGCCAGGTCCGAAAGTCCCGATGACATTATTGAGTACGCCAGAAACAAAGGGTTTGCCCCCGGAGAACAGAAGGCTCTCATCCTGGCCTGGATACTTAAGCATGCGCGCGTGGTGATTACAGATTGCCTGATCTCTGGGGACGAACTAAGGCGCATCCACTTGGAGGCAGTCCCAACCTTGCAGGAAGCCATAGATAGGGAGCTTGAGCGTCACCCTAAGGCCAGGGTGATTATAATTCCCGATGCTTTACTCACTTTACCTGTTGTTAGGGCTAATTGAATATGGATGGTAGGCTACTAGTGTTTAAGCAGGCCACAAGGGTGTGAGTTGATAAATAGGCCTTATGGCCAGGAGGTGATTGGAGCGGTGAAAAGGCATGAACGGCTTGCCGGAATGTTTTTCATAATCGTTGGGATCGCAACAGTTATCTATTCTTATTTCGACCTAAAGCTGGGTGAGTTTCGGCATCCCGATTCGGGCTTCATGCCGTTCTGGTGCGGAGTAGCTTTGATTATCTTCAGCTTAATATGGGTTAAAAGTAATTGGGGTCCGGTGGATAATCCGGTTGGCTTCTGGGCAAAAGGGCAGTGGATAAAACCGTTAATAGCAGTAGTAGCGATGTTAGTATACGGGTGGTTCATGGAAGGGCTAGGCTATCTTTTATCCACTCTTATATTCCTTCTAGCCTGGCAGGCCATAATTGAGCGAGAAAAGTGGTTTAAAACCCTGATTATATCCATAGTTGGTACAACAGTTATGTATTTTCTCTTCGAACGCATGTTGGGCGTCCCACTCCCACCGGGAGTATTTGCCCTATAAAAGGAGGACAGATCCGTGGATATCTTCCAGGGATTGATGGACGGCTTCTCCATAGCTCTATCAGGTACCAATTTACTGGTGGCCTTTTTAGGTGCGCTTTTGGGTACAGCGGTGGGGGTTCTTCCGGGGCTGGGGCCGGCTGCCACTATCTCCTTGCTTCTCCCGGTAGTATACAAGATAGGCTCACCAGCTACAGCTATCATTTTCCTTGCAGGAATTTACTATGGAGCCATGTATGGAGGGTCTACCACCTCCATCCTTCTGAACTTGCCGGGTGAAGCTGCCTCGGTGGTTACCTGTATCGACGGCTATAAAATGGCGCAGAAAGGTCGGGCCGGAGCTGCCCTGGGCATTGCAGCGATAGGGTCGTTTATAGCAGGTACTATAGGGGTTATAGGTCTTACTTTTGTAGCTCCGCCCGTGGCTGAATTTGCTCTGCGCTTTGGACCGCCCGAGTATTTCTCGTTAACTCTAGTCGGCCTCCTGCTGGCAGTATTTTTGTCAGGCACTTCCTTAATAAAGGGGCTTATCCTGCTGGTAATCGGGCTTTTGCTGGCCAGCGTAGGCCTGGACCCTGTTACAGGTAAAACCCGCTTTAGCTTTGGTATCGTGGGACTGCAAAGCGGATTTGACTTCGTTACCCTGGCTATGGGTGTCTTCGGCCTTGGAGAAATATTGTACAATTTGGAACAAAATATGGCTAGCGAGCTAGTCACCACCAATATAGGCAGGATTTATCCCACGCTGAAGGACTGGGTGGCCTCTAAGTGGGCTATTTTGCGCGGGTCAATCATTGGATTTTTTACCGGCATTATTCCCGGCGGGGGCGCGGTAGTTGCCTCGTTGACTTCCTATGCGGTGGAAAAGAAGTGTTCTAAGCACCCAGAGGAATTTGGACACGGTGCTATTGAGGGTGTGGCCGGCCCTGAGTCGGCCAATAACGCTGCCTCGAGTGCCTCCTTTATTCCCCTTTTAACCTTGGGCATACCGAGCAATGCTTCCGTCGCCATGATATATGCTGCCTTGCTAATCCAAGGAGTAACCCCTGGGCCATTCCTCATTAAGGAACATCCCGAGGTATTTTGGGGTGTTATAGCTTCCATGTATGTGGGGAATGCTATGCTCCTCGCCTTGAACTTACCCCTCGTAGGGTTGTGGGTTCAGTTATTGAAAGTACCCTTTGGTATACTGGCCCCAACCGTGATACTTTTTACCACGGTAGGCGTATACAGCATATCCAATGATACCTTTCAGGTGTTTGCCCTTATTTTCTTCGGCATCTTTGGCTATTTCCTCAGGAAGCTCGATTTTGAACCCGGGCCTCTCCCTATGGCCTTTGTCCTGGGTCCCATAGTAGAAAATTCCTTGCGCCAGTCGCTATTAATGTCAGGTGGAAGGATGACCATTTTTGTTACTCGTCCTATTTCGGCCATACTCCTTGGGATTTTTGCGCTTCTCGTGATCGGGCAAGTCATAAAGGCCTTAGGGGTGTTAAAGGAGAAGAAGTCGGTTCTGCTCTGAAGGGGTATGCTGGTGTCGTGCCTCAAGCCACCTCTGGGGCAAGCACGCCTGCGGTATGGCTTGAGATAGATAGCTAAAGGGCTATCCACGGGTAGGGTATATACCCACAGGGGGGAGGAATAAGTTTTTCATGAATCGCCTGCGCAAATCTTTGATTCTGGTATGTCTTTTGGTAGTGGCCTTTGGAGCCTCAGTGGTACTTGGGGGCTGCGGCCAGTCTTCTGGCAAGAGCCCGGAGAAAGCCGCAGAAAAGCCCAAGTTTCCAGAAAAGCCAATAACTCTGGTGGTGCCCTATGCCGCCGGAGGCTCTACTGACCTGCTGGCCCGGGCGGTAGAGAAGGTGTGGAGCAAATATAGCCCCCAGCCGCTGGTGGTAGTTAATAAGAGCGGCGCCGGTGGTATAGAGGGAAGAGAGTCGGTAGTTCGCTCCAAGCCGGACGGTTATACCCTTCTTGCCGGGTATGGTTCAGGCGAAGATCTAGTAAAGCCCCAGCTAGAAAAACTACCTTTTGATCCATTGAAAGACTTTGCTCCCGTATCTCGTCTCTCTATCCATTCTGTGGTAGTTGCTGTTCCGGCCAACTCCCAATTCAAGACCCTGCGGGAACTGGTAAACTGGGCAAAAACAGAAAATAAAGAAGTGACCGCGGCCATTTCCACAGCAGCGGGTGCCGTGGATTTCGTTATGAAGGGGATTGGCAAGGTGGCGGGAATAAAGGTGGTGACCATACCTCACGCAGGGGGCGCACAGTCAGTGGCAAGCCTGGTTGGCGGGCAGACCATAATGGGAGGGGGGCACCCCTCAGAGATTATGCCCCACGTCAAGGCTGGCAGGCTTAGAGCATTGGCTGTAGCGCTTCCTGAGCGGGATCCGGCTCTAAAAGATATTCCTACACTGAAGGAGGAAGGCATTGATTTCTATACATGGGGCTCGGTTAAAGGTGTGGCAGTTCCCAAGGGTACTCCTAAGGAAGTGATAGACTACTTAGACGGTATCTTTAAGAAGATCTCAGAGGATCCTGAGTTCAAGAAATCCATGGAAGAATTGTTACAGCCTATAATGTACCAGGGTCCGGAAGAATTTGCTAAATTTATGCAACAAGCCTACAATGATTATGGTAAACTAATTAAGGACCTTAACATTACTGTAAAATAAACCTGAAAACAGCAAAAGGAGTATCAAAAAACGCCCCCCGTGGATAGCCTCTTTTTTTAAGACTTTATAGTATTTGGGAGGTGCTGCCATGCCAAAATTTGCCGCCAATTTAACCATGCTCTTCAACGAAGTGCCCTTTCTGGAACGTTTCAAAGCTGCCCGCGAGGCCGGATTTAAAGCAGTAGAATTCCTATTTCCGTACGAGTATGAAATAGACCAGATAAGGAGCCTGTTGGAGAGGAACAATCTTCAGGTGGTGTTATTTAACCTTCCTGCCGGCAACTGGGCTGCGGGCGACCGCGGGATTGCCGCTGACCGGGTCCGCAAGGAAGAGTTCCGGGCCGGAGTAAAACAGGCCTTGAGCTTTGCCCGCGAATTGGGCGTGCCCCGTTTAAACTGCTTGGCGGGTAAAGCAGTATCTTCCAGCTCTTATGAAGAACAGTGGCAGACTATGGTGGATAACGTACGTTACGCGGCCGAAATCCTTGGCCAGCACGGAATAAACCTCATGGTGGAAAACATTAACCATTATGACATACCTGGCTTCTTTCTAAACACCACAAAACAGGTTTTAGAGTTGATTTCAGAAGCAAACATGCCCAATGTCTACCTACAATATGATATTTACCATGCTCAACGGGAAGAAGGGAATCTGACCAACACTTTACGCGAACATATACAAAAGATAGGACATATTCAAATTGCCGATAATCCCGGCCGGCACCAGCCGGGTACAGGTGAAATAAACTATCGCTACCTCCTGCAGGAAATCGATAAGTTGGGATATGAAGGATATGTATCCTTAGAATATATTCCCCAACCGGACACTTTAAGTTCTTTAACATGGATTACAGAATATGGCTACGCCCTGGGTTAAACCTTACGCAAATATTTTAGAAGGGAGTAGAGGATTATGGGCAAAATTGGCTTCATCGGTTTGGGCATCATGGGCAAGCCCATGAGCAAAAATCTTATCAAGGCCGGCTATCAATTGGTGGTGTACAATAGAAGCCAGGCAGCTGTGGAGGAATTAGTAGCTGCCGGGGCTGAGCCCGCCAGCTCTCCCCGGGAAGTAGCTGAGCGCTGTGATAAATTCATCACCATGCTGCCCAATTCCCCCCAGGTAAAGGAAGTAGTGCTGGGTCCCAATGGCCTTCTTGAAGGAGCCCGACCAGGGTCCATATTGATCGACATGAGTTCTATAGACCCCCAGGTGACCAAAGAGATAGCCGCTAAACTGGCCGAAAAAGGAGTGCGCATGCTAGATGCGCCGGTGAGCGGGAGCGAGCCCAAGGCCATAGAAGGAACCTTGGCCATCATGGTGGGTGGGAAGCAGGAGGACTTTGATGAATGTTATGAGATCCTTAGAGCCATGGGAAGCTCTGTCGTGCGGGTGGGGGATATAGGCGCGGGGAACGTGACTAAACTGGCCAACCAGATCATTGTAGCCCTTAACATTGCCGCCATGTCCGAGGCTTTGGTGCTGGCTACTAAAGCCGGAGTAGATCCCGAGCTGGTTTACCAGGCCATCCGGGGAGGCCTGGCCGGCAGTACAGTCCTGGACATGAAAGCACCTATGGTTATCTCCCGGAACTTTAAACCCGGCTTCCGGATAAACCTGCACATTAAAGACCTGGCCAATGCCTTAGCGGCCGCCCACGAGATAGGGGTTCCCATACCTTTAACTTCGGTGGTTATGGAGATCCTCCAGGCCCTAAAGGTGGACGGGCTGGGTGATGCTGACCACAGTGCCATTGTGCGTTTCTATGAGAAGTTGGCCCAGGTCGAGGTGAGGAAGGAGAAAAGCTAATGTTTCCTTCCTTGAAGGTCCAGGCCGCTTGGCTAAAGCAGCCTGGACCTTGGCCTGCCTGCTAGAAAAATGCAAGAATCAGGGTGTGTAAAGCCGTGGAAGAAAAATTTATCATTCGTAAGAAGAAATTGTATGAAGAGGTCATAGACAGCATAACGCGCCTCATTAAAAGTGGAAACTACAGAGTGGGGGATCGGCTTCCTTCCGTTCAAGAATTAAGTGAAATGTTTGGGGTGGGTAAACCTACTTTACGTGAAGCTCTCTCCGTGTTGGCCTCCAGCGGTGTCCTGGAGATCAGGCATGGTAATGGAATTTTTGTTAAGCGCTTACCGGTAGAACCCCAGGATTTCCTACCCAACCTGAGCGAAGTGGATATTGAAAAGCTGTTATTTTGGCTGGAATTTCGCCGGGCCATCGAAGTGGAGGCTGCCGGTCTGGCGGCTGAAAGGCGCGAAGAGGCCGATTTGAAGGCTATGGAGGCAGCAGAGAGACAGGTAGAAGAGGAGGTCAGTCAAGGGCGTGTGACGGCCGATACCGACTACCGATTTCACCATTGTATAGCTTTAGCCACCCATAATCCGGTATTTATCCAAGCGGCTGCCACTATCGCTCATATTTTACAGGAATATTGGCGATTGAGCTTAAAGCATGCCCGAGGCTTGCCGTGGCACCGCGAACTGGTGAGCGAAGAGCATTGTAGAATTCTGGAAAACATCCGGAAAAAGCGGCCCCGCGAGGCCCGTCAAGCCATGCTGGAGCACATCAACAACGTAGAGAAGAGGGTAAGATTGCTGCAGAGGCTGACTAGCGGAGAGAAAGAAAAATAAACCCCGGTGGAATTTCCGGGGTCTTTAATTTTTAAAGCCTACTTGATGATTTTGACTACTTCTTCTACCGGACGACGGGACCGGGGGGAAGGACTTTGAGCAGGATAACCCACAGGTATCAGAGCTACCGGCCGCAAGTTAGAGGGGAGAGATAGGATGCGCCTCACCTCTTCTTCATTAAAAGCTCCCACCCAACAAGTGCCCAGACCTTGGCTGGTAGCTGTTAAGATCAGATGGGTAACAGCCGTTGCTGTATCTTGAAGGCAGTATAGTGTGCGTCCTCTCTCGCCATAGGAGGCAGCCGCCCGTTCCAAATCAGCACAGACCACTATGACTACCGGTGCCTCTGCTACAAATTTTTGGCCAAAAGCCGCCTGGGCCAGAGCTGCTTTAAGGTCTTCCCGATAAATGCAATAGAAAAACCATGGTTGAACATTTCCTGCTGACGGAGCCAGACAAGCCGTTTCCAGGAGGTTGTAGACCATAGTTTCCGGGACAGGGTCTGGTTTAAAACGGCGTATGCTTCGCCTTTCTTTTATAACTGTTATTACATCCTTACTACTCAACCTTTAGTTCCCCCTTTTATTATTTCAATTCAGTACCAAGTTTACCAAGGAAGTATAACTATTGCAAGCTTCCAAAGCTTTAAGGTTCTAAAAGTGATGTGATAAACCCCTTAAATCAAGGCTAATTGCAGTCGAAAACACGAGATAAATAATAGGTGATGTT
>NZ_JBJHHE010000036.1:0-19615 GCF_056378755.1 Thermanaeromonas sp. DSM 22490 | reverse complement strand
GGAGGAACAAAATTTACATATGGTGACACTCAGTACTTCTTGCCAGGGAAAGGGAAGTGTGGGGTCATAGAAGAAATCTACAGGAGGTGGGGCTATGTTCGGATTGCCCAAAGTAACCTTTATTTATCTTTTTTTCCTCTGGCCCCTGTTTTTGTTCATGTCTTTTCTATGGGGCATCCTCTATAAGGAGGGGGGTGATGATCAGTGGCTAACCCTGTAGTTGTAGGCATTGTAGCAATATATCTACTATTAGTTGTGCTCATCGGCCTCTGGGCTTCCAGGGGACAAAAAGGTGCCGTAGATTTCTACGTAGCAGGAAGGAACATGGGACCTTGGCTGGTGGCTTTTTCTACTTGCGCAACCACGGCCAGCGGGTTTTTTTACGTAGGATTGCCCGGACTAGCCTATAATCTGGGTTATCAAGTTTTGATTAGTCTACCTATAAATGCTATTCTGGCTTATGTAATTGCTTATGGTTTGCTATCTAAGCCCATGCGCTACGCAAGTGAAAAATATAATGCGCTAACGGTGCCCGATCTCTTCCGGGTAGCCTACGGGAACACTACTGTAGGCTGGCTGGCCACACTGATTATTTTAATCGGTACTTTTACCTACCTGGTATCCCAATGGGTGGCTACGGGCGTCATGTTCCAATCCCTTCTGGGGAGCAGCTATGGTCTAGGTCTTTTGATCGGCGTGCTAATAGTTGGGTTTTATTGCTCCCTAGGTGGGCAGACAGCCAATATTTACAACGATAGTTTCCAGATGATCGTCATGATGCTGGGAGCTATCCTGGCAGTCATTATCGGTTTTTCCAAGATCGGCAGCTTTACAGAAATGAACCTGACCCTGGCCCAAGTAAAGCCCGAAATGTTGTTGCCTTTTTCCGCCACTTTCGGCTTCAGCCTATGGATGTTTCTATCCTGGTGGCTGATATATGCTGTGGGCTATGTGGGACAGCCGCAGGTGGTTACCCGGTTTATGACTGTAAAGCGCCTTAACATGCTGCGGTGGGCTCCTGCTATCTCTGCCAGCGCTTACTTTATCATTACCTTCATCCTTTTTACCGGTATGCTTTACCGCGCAGCCGTGGTCAAGGGAATGGCTCCCGCCTTGAAAAACCCGGACCTGGCTATGCCGCAGTTCTTGCTTCAGTTCGCTCCTCCCTGGGTAAGCGGTATTGTGATTGCCGCAGGATTGGCTGCCATTATGTCAACAGTTTCCACTTTCCTGGTTACGGCCGCCTCCGCCTTGATCCGTGACTTGATTGAAAAGGGCTTGAACGTGACCATGGACGAAAAGAGAAGTCTGCTGGTTGCCCGTATTGGTACAGTAATAATTTCCGTTATAAGTATCCTTCTCTCCATCAAACCGCCAGACCTTATTGCCTGGTTGGGCAATATCGCCTTTGGCTTCTTTGCCGCAAGCTTAGGGCCTGCCCTGGTGGCTGCTTTCCGTTGGCGGCGGGCCAATTGGCAGGGTGCTTTAGCCAGTATGATAATCGGTGGGGGGTTGCAGATCATCTTATCCTGGCTGAAAACGGCTAAGATTTATGTGACGAAACTAGATCCGGGAGCTATTTCCTTCTTAGTCTCCATCGCCGTCTTGATAGTGGTTTCTCTAGCCACACCGCAACAGGAACGAGCTATCTTACCTAAAAAGCAGGGCTATATTCCTACATCATCTGTAACTCCTGAGGCTTAACCTTTTATGCTGCTGTTCGGTTTTAGGGCAGGCAGGACCTGTACCTGCCTGCCTTAAGGGAATAAAAAGTAAAAAGCGGTTCAAGGGAGGTACAAAAACATGAACGTCCAGGAGGAATATCGCCGGAAGTTAATCAGCATTGATGAAGCAGTCGAGATGGTAAAATCGGGACAAACGATAGGAGCAGCTATGACTGCTTCCACGCCTGTTGGCCTCCTGAGCGCCTTAGGGAAAAGGCGAGATGAACTTGAGAATGTGAGGATTATAACGGCATTAACTCTGGGGGCTGGGTTTGATTACTTCTTAGATCCTAGTATGAAAGGCCACTTCCTATTGGAAAGCCTCTTTTATGGTGGATATGAGCGCAAGGGGCATGCTTTGGGTACGGTGTCTTTTATTCCCTCTAACGGACGAGACTGGGGTGGACTTATCTTAGCCAACAATTCCCTGGACATCTTTTGGGGCACGGCAAGCCCTATGGACAGACATGGATATTTTTCTCTCTCCCTTTCCCTCTCTTATGAAAAGGACTGGCTAGAGGCAGCAAAACTGGTAGTTTTGGAAGTAAACCCCAATCTACCCCGTACCTATGGCGATACTCAGGTGCACATAAGCCAGGTGGATTATGTAGTGGAGAACGAACGACCTCTCATTGAAATACCGGCAGCGGAACCAGATGCAACGGACGAGACTATTGGAGCTTACGTGGCCGAGCTGATTGAAGACGGGTCGACTATTCAGTTAGGGATAGGTGGTATACCCAATGCCATAGCTCGCAACCTGATGAACAAGAAAGATCTAGGCGTGCATACTGAAATGTTTACGGACGGCATGATAGACTTGTGGGAAGCGGGAGTGATTACCGGGCGTAAGAAGACACTGTGGTCGGGCAAAATGGTGGGCGCTTTTGCCCTGGGGACTAGGAAATTATATGATTTTGTTCGGGAAAATCTAGCGGTAGAATTCCAACGGGGCAGGATCACTAACGATCCCTGTGTGATTGCCCAAAATTATAAGATGGTAAGCGTAAATACGGCTTTACAGATAGACCTTACGGGCCAAGTTGTTTCTGAGTCTATAGGTCCGGTCCAGTATAGCGGCACAGGTGGGCAATTTGAAACGGCTATGGGCGCCCAGAAGTCACCGGGTGGTAAATCCATTATTGCGCTTCGTTCGACGGTTAAGAACGGTACAATTTCCACCATAGTTCCCTCTCTGCCGGCGGGAGCCAGGGTAACCCTTACTCGTGCGGAAGTGGATTATGTAGTGACAGAATATGGAGTGGCCCATCTGAAAGGTAGGAGCATCAGGGACCGGGTCAAACTTCTTATCAGTATTGCTCACCCTGACTTTCGTGAAGAACTGCGGAAAGAGGCGCAGATGCTCGAACTGTGGTAAATGGTAAAAAAGCTTGAGTACGAGGATACCCCTGTCACAGTCCGAATTGTGACAAGGCGAGATACAAAAACAAAATAAGCAATTGAGGTGATGTATAAATGTGCAGAGCGGAGATTCCTGTAGGCCTGGTTGACTTCGAAGTTTATCTTCCCGAAACTTTCATAGATGCCAATGAACTGGCGAAGCTTACGGGAATTCCGGAAAATGTAATACGAGAAAAATTGGGAGTGAATCGGAAGCCGGTGGGAGGACCTGATGACCATTGCGTAACCATGGCCATCAAGGCAGCCAAGAAGCTGCTTGATAAAACCGGCATCAGTCCGGAGGAAATAGATCTTATAATCTATCCCGGCGAAGAGTACAAAGAATACATCTGCTGGACAGGATCTATTAAAATCCAGAAGGAATTATGTGCTTATAATTGTTGGGCTTTTGATATCTCTTACCGCTGCGCAGCCACACCTCTGGCCCTGAAGCTCGCTAAAGATCTGATTTTAACCAACGACGATATTAATACCGTATTGATTGCCGGGGGAAATACTAATGCTTACTTGGTTAACTATGAGGACCCGAATCAAACTTTTATGTTTGATATGGCTCCGTCCGGACATGCAGCTATCATAAAACGAGGATATGAAAAAAACTTGATCTTAGGTACAGGTATTCACACTGAGCCTATTTTTGCTGACGATGTGGTACCTCTTCTGGGTGGAACGAAGTATCCTATAACCCATGAAAATCTCGACAAATACGGCTGGAAACTCGTACTACCTGATCCGGAGCGGATGAAGAGGGATCTGGCCGAGCGCTCTTTCCCTGCCTTTATTAAACCGGTAGATATCGCCCTGCAGAAGAGCGGCCTGACGCGGGCGGATATTGACTACCTGGCCATTATCCATATTAAACGGAGCGCCCACGAAGCGATACTACAAGAGCTCGGTTTAAGGCCGGAACAGTCCGTCTACCTGGAGGATTACGGACATACAGGACATACCGACCAGTACCTTTCTTTACAGCTGGCCCTGGAGCAGGGAAAAGTTAAAGCGGGCGACCACGTAGTTTTCTTGGGTGCTGGTACAGGTTACGCCTTTACAGCTACGGTGATCAGGTGGGGGTAAAGAGAAGGGGAACGGGGGCGAATGGGAGGCAGTAGGGAAAATCAGGGTTAAAGTGGCCCAGGCTGCTGCTACACCGGCCTGGGCCTGGACCCACTTACTTTGGGGAGACAATTACTCCTAAGAAATGGGGGATATGGCTAGTGCCGCCAGATAGTAGAGAGATCTTGGAAGCCTTGGTAAAAGTGGCCCCCAGCTACACAAACTAAGCGAATTAGCGCAAGACCTTGCAGGGTTTGCCGAGGAGTTGTATAGCTAACAACATCCAGATGCCAAAAGAGGTGATCCATATTGTTAAAGGTATTAGGTCTTTCCGGCAGCTTGAGGGAGAACAGCAATACAGAATATCTGGTACGTTATGCTCTTTCCCTTTTTCCTGACACAGAGTTTAAGACAGAATTGGTTTCTTTGAGAGAGCTCGTTATAAAACCGTGCCGGGGGTGTTACGGATGTTTGACAGCTAGAAAGTGCGTCCAGGGGGATGATGACTTTGACTTTGTGTATCAAAAGATGGTAGAGGCTGATGGACTAATCGTTGGTACACCGGTTTATTTTAGTTCGGTTCACCCCCAACTGATGGCCCTATTAGATCGGGCTGGCTTCGTACGCCTGTGGACCGGCGAGCAATTTTCGGGCAAAGTGGGGGGGCCCATTACGGTGGCCCGGAGAACCGGGCACAATACGGCTTTTGCCCAACTGTTGTTGTGGTTCTTCATCAACGATATCATAGTTCCCGGTTCCAGCTACTGGACTATGGCGGTGGCCGGTAGCCGCGGGGCGCGGGATGCTGCGAAAGACGAGGAGGGCTTGCGGCATATTGCCAAGTTTGTAAAGAATATGAGCAAGGTAATGAAAGCCTTGCAGGCAGTGCGGGACGCGTAAAGGAGTAGCCGGACTATTGCAGCATTTTCCCTACCACAAATTGCAGCACCGCGAGGGATGAAGATGGGATATTGGGAAGAGGAAGGGGAGAAATGGAGGAGGGTTATGGATAGGTATGCAATGATTAAGGTCGGCGATAGAGCTGGCTTACGACGCAGAATCACTTTCGAGGATATAAAAAAATATGCGGACCTTATCGGTGATCATAACCCACTGCATTTGGACGAAGAATACGCACGCCACACAATTTTTGGACGGCCCATTGCCCACGGCTTACTGACAGCGGGGTTAATATCTAATCTGCTCGGCAATGAGTTGCCTGGGCCGGGAACGGTTTACCTAAGCCAGACCTTTAAATTTAAGGCCCCCGTTTATCCTGGAGATATGATAGAAGCTTGTGTGATGGTGATATCCAAGGAAGAAGAAAGACGGCGGCTAAGGCTGAAAACAGAGTGCCGCAACGAAGAGGGTAAAACGGTGTTAGAGGGAGAGGCGGAGGTGATGTTTATGGAGTAGAGTTGGAAGTGATGAAGAATCTGCTTAAGCGAAACAAACAAAAAGCAAAAATTAAGGATTAAAAAGCCGTTTAGAGAAAACGCAGTCGACACCGGGCACAATAGAATAGTGAAATTTTGATCTCCTCGGAAACTATGTAATGAGCTGGGCTCGGAAGGATTGGGGAACGGCCAGTTCAGGCAACCTTGCTTTATTGCCAGCGATTCTAACGATAATATTTATTTATGTGGTTGACAGGCTTACCAACAGGGTGCAGAGGGAGCTGGTAGCAGGCTCCCTCTTATTGTGCGTACGTCCAGAATAGGTGTTCAACCGCCGGAGAGGGGACCAGCATGTCCAGTGGTGTTATGGGATAAGGGAGATTTGGTAACTGCCCTGCAACTTCAAAATTTTAAAATAACATTACAGGAAGGCGCCCCGATGTAACCACAGCCTGTGTGTAGGGGGTGACAGGGCGTAGAAAATTAATTAGATCCGGATAATTCATGAATATTTTGGCTTATTTCAAGGAGGGATGGTTAATTTGAAACGGAGAAGCGCTGTTATTGTGGTAGTTTGTCTATGGCTATCTCTATTAATTACAGCCTGCAGCAGTAAAGATAACAAAGGCAACACGGGGGCGGGGGAGAAAAAAACCCCCATCAAAATCGGCATTCTGGCCTCTCTTAGCGGTGCCTTAGAAAGTTATGGCAAGGACACGGTTACGGGGTTTGAACTGGGGCTGGAGTACGCTACTAAGGGAACAAAGGAAGTGGCCGGGCGGCGCATAGAAATAATAGCGGAGGATACGACCACTAAGCCGGACGTAGCCAAACAAAAAGCCCTTAAGCTCCTGGAGCAGGATAAAGTGGACATACTGGTAGGGTCCAGTAGCTCGGCTGATGCCCTGGCCGTGGTACCCTTGGCCCAGGAGTATAAGCGCATAATGGTGGTAGAGCCAGCAGTGGCAGATAGCATCACCGGCGCCCAGTGGAACAAATATATTTTCCGGACCGCCAGAAATTCCTCCCAGGATGCACTGGCCGTGGCTGCAGCTATAGCCTCTTCTAAGACCAATGCTACTGTGGCCATCTTGGCTCAGGATTATTCCTTCGGACGGGAGGGGGCCGCTGCCTTTGTTAAGGCGGCCGAACCCAAGGGGCTTAAAGTTATTTTGCAAGAATTTGCTCCCATGAACGCCACAGACTTTACAGCGCATATTCAGCGGATCATCAATGCTAAACCAGATTATCTTTTTGTAATCTGGGCCGGAAGCGCCAATACTCCTTGGAAGCAGATTCAAGATATGAAGGTTCCTGAAAGAGGTATTAAAATCATTACCGGGACCCCGGAAATTGCTGCTATGAAGGCGATGTGGGGTATGGTGGGACAGGAAGGCTATTCCGTATATTATCATGGTTTGCCCAAGAATCCGGTTAACGATTGGCTGGTAGAAGAACACAAGAAGCGATACAACAGGCCGCCAGATCTCTTCACTCCGGGAGGCTTTACAGCCGCAATGGCCATCGTACGGGCCCTGGAGAAAACGGGCGGGGATACTAATGCTGAAAAGCTGATTGAAGTTATGGAGGGAATGAGTTTCGAAACTCCCAAAGGTACCATGACCTTCCGAAAAGAAGATCATCAGGCCCTGCAAACCCTTTACCATATTAGATTTGAGAAAAAGGAGGGCTTTGATTACCCTGTGCCGGTTTTAATCCGGGAAATAAAACCGGAGGAAACTGCTCCTCCCATCATGAACAAGCGCTAAGCTCTAGCAAAATTCGAGCCCCTGAGGCCCCTAACCTACGAAAGTGGCCCGGGGGCCTTTTCGTAACTCCCGTGTAACGCTTTTTATGTTAAAATTAGATTAAAACAGGTTATTCTGGACCCTAGCAAGGGGGTCGAACCTTTGTTCAGGCCACTGACCTTAATAGAGAGCAAGCTGGCTCTCCCCAAACCCGAGGCAGGCACCTGGCTCAGGCCCGCACTAAAGGTCAAGCTGGATAAATTAATGGATTATCCGGTGACCATTGTCTGCGCGGGTGCTGGCTACGGCAAGACAACTGCTGTGGCCCAGGCGGTTACTAGAAAACAATTACCTTGCGTCTGGTACAGCCCGGGGCCGGAAGATGCCAGTCTTTTTACTTTTACCAGCTACCTAGCCCGGGCCCTGGACGGTCTCTTGCCGGGCATCGGAGAGAAAATTGCTGGTCAGCTTGCTAACCTGGGAGGCATCAGCTGGGAGAGAGTCTTGGGGGCCTTTTTATCTTCCTTAGACAGGCAGGAAAGGAAACCGGCGATTTTGGTAGTGGACGACTGGCACCTGTTAGCGAAAGAGAAAGATATCGTAACATTTTTCGACCGTTTCTTGGCCAGCAAGCCCGGCTGGTTAAGGGCGGTCATACTTTCTCGAGAACGAGTGAATTTACCTGAAGTATGTCGCCTGGGGACTAGAGGAGAGAGGTTGGTAATTGAAGAAAAAGACCTGGTTTTGGATGCCAGTGAGGTGTGCGAATATTTAGCCAGAACTTATCCTGGCCGTTTTAGCCGGGATGAAGGGCAGGCTATTCATCAATACAGCGAAGGATGGATCATGGCCGTCAAACTAATCGGAAGGGTCTTGAATGCCATTCCCCAAGCCCTGACCCGGCAAGCTGTATTATACGATAATCTGGAGGATCTGTTTGAGTTTCTGGCCATTGATGTCCTTAAGCAACAGTCACCTGCTTTAGAAATGTTTTTGCTCCGGTCATCCATATTAAACGATCTTACTATTCCGGCCTGTAGAGCTATATTAGGAGACGATTTTACACCGGCTCTTATTTACCAGGCTTTAGAAAAAGGGCTTTTTCTCACCGATTTAGGCGAGGGCCATTTCCGTTACCACAATCTTTTTAGAGACTTTTTAAGGCGCGAAGCTCGAAAAAGATTGCCAGATTGGGAAGCTTTGCACTGCCGGGCAGGCTATTTCTACCTTAAAGAGGGACAATATGAAGAAGCCCTTCATTACCTGCTCGCAGGCAGGCAATGGGCTGATGCCGCTGGGTTATTGTCTCGTTTCAGCCGCGAGCTAGTTTTTAGCGGCCGGGGTAAACACCTGCGGCATTATATTGCCCAGTTGCCCCCTGAATACCAAGAAAGGGCAGACTTTTTAGTAGCTTTGGGTGATGCTGAGAGATTGGCCTCTAACTATCAAGCGGCTTTGGAGTTTTACCGGCAGGCAGCGGAAAAATACTCGTCGGCAGGCGACAAGGCCGGGCAGAGCAGGGCCTGGAAAGGACTGGCAGAGGTCTACATAGACACCATTCAACCCTCTCTGGCGGAAGAGTATTTGCGCCAGGCCTATAAAATGTTAGGCGAGGAACACAACGAAGAAAAGGCCGAGATTTTGAATCTTATGGCGGAGAACATGGTAAACCAGGGCAAGCCGCGCCATGCCAGTCGCTATAAAAAGCTAGCCAATGAGATGCTCCATCTGGCCAGTAGAGGAAATTTCGAGGCCAGATTGCTTTTGCGCACAGGAAGATTACAGGCAGCAATCCAGCTACTGGAAAATAAGGCTCATTTAGAAAAGGGTAAGTATCATCCCCCTCTTTCCTTTAGAGAAACCCCCTTAGTACTCTCGTTATGTTATTCCCTGATAGGGGAAAGTGAAAAGGCTGAAGTGGCTGCGAAAGAAGGGATAGAAGCGGGCCGCAGGTTAAACTCTCCCTTCGCCGAAGCCATTGGTTATGTGCGGCTAGGACACGCGCTTTTGGTTCAAGGGCGTTCTTCAGCTAGTTGTTGGGAGTGCTACAGGCGCGCTTTAGAATTAAACGATAGGCTGGGTGTTATCCGGGGCCGTACAGAAGTATTAATGGGCCAGTGCCTTACCTACAGTTTGGAAGGGGATTGGCTGTCAGCTCGACGGTGCGGGTTGGAAGGGATACGGGTGGCAGAGCAGGTGCGGGATAGATGGTTTGCGGCTGTGCTCTACCACTGCCTGGGTATGGCCGGTGCGACCTGCGGGGAATTGGAAGAGGCCAAAGGATACTTAAGGATGGCCAAAAAACTTTTTACCCTGTGTGGGGACAGCTTTGGCAAGACGGCCTCCACCTGGTGGCTTGCTTATATTGCCTTAAAAGAGGGCCAGGAGGAAGAGTTTCGCGAAGAAGTTGCCGAGGTCTTAGAGTTATGTGAAACACGGGGGTACGATTTCTTGTTGCAGAGAGGGACTCTTTTAGGAGCTCGGGATGGGAGAGCTTCTGTGCCGTTACTTCACGCGGCTAAGGAGCAGGGAATACGCCTGTCCTATGTAAACTGGCAGCTGGATAGGCTGGGCGCTAAGGACAGTCTTCCGGTTATAGGCTATACCCTGCGCATCCAAACTCTGGGGCAGTTTCGTGTATGGCGCGGAGCAGAAGAAATCGCTCCCCAGGAGTGGCGCCGGGAAAGCGCCAAAAGGCTCTTCCAATTGTTGCTAACCAAGAGGCGTGTCCTGCTGCATAAAGAGGAGATCATGTGTTATTTGTGGCCGGATGCCGACCCGGAAGCGGCCTCCCGTGATTTCAAAGTAGCTCTAAATAGCCTGCTCAATGTGCTGGAGCCTGGACGGGAGCCCAGGAGCCCGTCGTTTTTTATCCAAAGACAGGGACCCGCCTATTATTTTAACCTGGCTTCTGGCTTCTGGATTGACGCGGAAGAGTTTGAAACCTCGGTGACCAGGGCGGAAGACATAGCGGAAGAGCGACCAGAGGAGGCGGAGGTATTGCTAAGGCGTGCTCTGGAGTTATATCAGGGCGACTATTTGCAGGGCATAAATCAAGAAGAGTGGTGCCTGGAGGAACGGGAGCGATTGGCGGTGGTTTATATACGGGCGGCAGAGCTCTTGGCCAAATTGCTAATGCGCGGGGGAGACTACAAAGAGTGCATTGAATGGGCTGACAGGATCTTGGAGAAAGATAAATGCTGGGAAGAGGCCTATCGTCTTAAAATGTACTGTTATGGCAAACTGGGCCATGGGTCCATGGTGGTAAAGGTGTATGAGAGATGCCAGGAGGTTTTAAGAAAAGAATTAGGCGTATCGCCCTCCCTGAAAACAATTAAGTTATATAAAAAGTTGACTCAGAATTTTATAGCCGTTTGAAATGTAACTGAGAAGCAACTGGGGCCTGCTATCATGGTAAAAAAGGATAGCAGGTTTTCTTTTGGGGAAAGGGGCAAAGCGGTTGCAGGAAAAAGTAATGGCTTCTTTTGTGGTACGGATTATGTATGAAGCGGGGAACGAGCAAATACCGTGGAGGATCATTATACATCATGTGCAAAGCGGGAGCGTATACCATCTGACGGGTCTTGACAACATACCCACCCTTTTTCAAGAAATCGTGGAAAAGGAAAAAGGCCTGGACAACGGTAAAGTTATCCCTCTAGATACGAGGAAAATATAAAATTTCCTTTTTGGGAAGGGAGTGAGGCTAAATGAAAAACACAGTAGGTATCCGCAGTACGGGGGTATATATACCCTCCACCTTTATGACCAGCGCCGACATTGCCAGGGAGACCCGGATACCCCAGGAGGTAATAGAGGAAAAATTGGGCTTCAAGCGCAAGCCCGTACCAGGTCCAGACGATCATACCATCCAAATGGGCATCAAAGCCGCTCGCCTAGCCCTGGAAAAAGGGGATATAAAGCCAGAGGAAATTGACCTGGTGATCTACATCGGCGAGGAATATAAGGAGCATTTATTACAGACGGGTGCCATTAAACTACAGGAAGGCATTGGGGCGACGCGCGCCTGGGGCTTTGATGTACAGCTCCGGTGCGGCACCACGGTCATGGCTCTCAAGGTAGCCAAGGACCTTATGCTGGCCAACGAAAACCTAAATACCGTATTGCTGGCTGGCGGTTATCGCAACGGAGATTTGATAAGTTACAAGAATCCCCGCGTGCGCTTTATGTACAATCTGGGAGCGGGTGGCGCTGCAGTCGTCCTACAAAAAAATCTGGGCCGCAACGTAGTGATGGGAAGCCGCATCCTAACCGATCCCTCCCTGGCTGATGCTGTGGGGGTAACGGCTGGCGGCACGAAGGTCCCTTTGACACCGGAAGCGGTTGCGCAGGGACTTTACACCCTAGATGTTTTTGACCCTGAAGGCATGAAGAATCGTTTAGAAGAAGTTTCCATGCCCAACTTCTTAAAAGTTATAAAGGAAGCCTTGGACGAGAGCGGCTATACCACTGCAGATATCGGATACCTTTGCCTGTTACACATGAAGCGCTCTGCTCACGAATATATACTTTCCCAATTGAATTTGAAACCTGAACAGTCTATATACCTGGAAGATTATGGACATATAGGGCAAATGGATCAGATATTATCCCTGGAACTGGCCCTGGAAAGGGGGCTGGTTAAAGATGGGGACGTACTGGTCATGGTGAGCGCAGGTGTCGGGTACGCTTGGGCAGCTACAGTGGTCAGGTGGGGTCCCGAGGAATAGACATCAAACAACTGTGGCGAGGAGGAGAAAGGGACTATGGCTGTGAATTATAAAGAAGAATACCGCCGCAAACTCATCAGCCTGGAGCAAGCTGTCGGTATGGTAACCTCTAATTGCAGCATTGCCGCGGCTATGGCTGCCTCGGCTCCGCCTGGCCTCTTGGGGGCCGTGGGGAAACGCCGCGATAAAGTAGAAAACGTCCGGGTTTTCAGCGCCTTGCTTCTTAGAGAATTTGATTTCTTCCTGGACCCCAGCATGAAAGGGCATTTCGTCCTGGAAAGCTGGTTTTATGGGGCTAACGAGCGAAAAGGGCATGAGCTGGGGACCGTTTCCCTGATTCCTTCCCACGGCCGGGACTGGG
Organism: Thermanaeromonas sp. DSM 22490; assembly: GCF_056378755.1. NCBI lineage: Bacteria > Bacillati > Bacillota > Clostridia > Neomoorellales > Neomoorellaceae > Thermanaeromonas > Thermanaeromonas sp. DSM 22490. The sequence continues at coordinate 7,180 of NZ_JBJHHE010000036.1, read as the reverse complement.
GGCTGCGCAAGGCTCGTTTTGACCCGCCGGATTTCTTCTGGGGGACCGCCTGCCCCATGGATCGGCACGGTTACTTTTCCTTGTCTTTGGGAGTCGGATACGAAAAAGACCTCCTGGCCGTGGCCAAAACAGTGATCCTGGAGATAAACCCCAACCTGCCCCGTACCTACGGTGACACTCAAGTACACATCAGCCAGGTGGATTACGTAGTGGAATACGAAGCGCCTTTGGTGGAGATACAGCCTATCGAACCGAGCGAAGAAGAACGGGCCATAGGGAGCTATATAGCGGATCTAATTGAGGATGGATCTACTATCCAGTTAGGCATAGGCGGTATACCCAATGCCATTGCCGGCTTCCTGATGAATAAAAAAGATCTGGGAGTTCATACCGAGATGTTTACTGATGGCATGGTAGACCTGGCCCAGGCTGGCGTTATCACCGGCCGGTGTAAAACCCTCTGGCCTGGCAAGATGGTAGGAAATTTTGCTCTGGGCACGCGCAAACTATATGACTTTATTAACGAAAACCTGGCCGTAGAATTCCAACCCGGAAGGATTACCAACGATCCCTGTATTATTGCCAGAAATTATAAAATGGTTAGCGTCAATACGGCCTTACAAGTTGATCTCACTGGGCAGGTGGTCTCTGAAAGCCTGGGACACTTCCAGTACAGCGGCACAGGAGGCCAGACGGACACTGCTATTGGAGCCCAGATGTCTCCCGGCGGCAAGTCTATTATAGCCTTAAGATCCACAGCCAAGGGCGGCACTATATCCACTATTGTGCCTTCTTTACCGGAAGGAGCCAAAGTGACCTTACTGCGGGCCGATGTGGATTATGTGGTGACGGAATACGGAGTGGCTCACCTCAAGGCGAGGAGCATCAGGGAAAGGGTTAAGCAGCTTATAAATATTGCCCACCCGGATTTCCGGGCCGAATTACGGAAAGAAGCTGAGCGTCTTAAATTATGGTAGGGAGGTGAATCTCAAGCTGTGCAGGATATTTTACGTACAGAAGATTTGACCATGGCCTTCGGGGGGCACTTCGCGGTAAACGGTGTAAGCGTAGGCATCAGACCTTACACTTTCACCTCTATTATTGGCCCTAACGGAGCGGGGAAGACTACCTTATTCAATCTTATCAGCGGCCAGCTAAAACCGACGCGCGGCAGGATATTTTACAGAGGAGAAGATATAACAGGCCTTAGCGTACATGAAAGGGCCCGGCTGGGGCTGGGTAGGTGTTTCCAGATAACTAATGTATTTCCCAAGCTTACCGCCCTGGAAAACGTCAGACTTGCAGTCCAGGCCAAATCGCGTATAGGATTTCGGCCTTTCACACCCGCCGCCCGGTTCCGGGAATTGACAGACAAAGCCATGGAGGTCTTGGGCCTGGTAGGCCTGGGCAGGAAAGCAGAGGCCCTGGCCGCCACTCTGACCCACGGGGAAAAGCGCAAGCTGGAGATCGCCATTGTGCTGGCTATGGAACCGGCGGTATTGCTCCTGGATGAACCTACTGCCGGGATCTCCCTGGAGGAAGTCCCGGCCATGATCGAGCTATTGCAGAAAATAAAGGAGAGAAGGGACCGTACAGTTCTCCTGGTGGAACACAAGATGAACATGGTACTATCCTTGTCCGACGAGATACTGGTACTTTTTAACGGCAACGTCCTGGCCAAGGGCAGCCCGGCGGATATTGTGCAGGATGAAAGGGTGCAGGCCGCCTATCTGGGAGGGGGAATGGCGTGATACTAAGAGTCGAGGACCTGGAGACCTATATAGGAGAATTCCACATTCTCCAGGGAGTATCCCTGGAGGTACCGGAAGGGAAGGTTACGGTTGTCTTGGGCCGGAACGGAGCGGGTAAGACGACTACCCTGCGTTCCATTATGGGGCTAGTGAAACCCAGAAAGGGCAAGATCGAATTCAATGGTGAGCGTATTGACGGCCTGCCCGCCCATATGGTGGCCCGAAAAGGAATAGGGTATGTTCCGGAGGATCAGGCCATTTTCAGCGGTTTAACAGTGGAAGAAAACCTCAAAATAGCTATGAGAGGGAAGCGTGCGGGGGAACTGCTGGAGAAAGTGTTATCTATTTTTCCTGATCTAAAAGCGGCGTGGTACAAGAAAGCCGGTAGTTTGAGCGGTGGGCAGAAGCAGATGTTGGCTTTAGGCCGTGCCCTGGTGGGCGCAAATAGTTTGCTGCTGATCGACGAACCGAGCAAGGGCCTGGCGCCGGTAGTAGTGGAGAAAGTGGCGGAAGCCATAAAAGAGATCAAGAAAGAGACCACCGTGGTCCTGGTAGAGCAGAATTTCAATCTGGCCCGGTACGTAGGTGATCGCTTTTACATCATTGACGACGGGCGTACAGTAACCTGGGGTGAGATGGAAGCCCTGGTTAACGATGCTGGCCTTCAGCAGAAATACCTGGGAATCAGCCTGCAGGAACATTGATAGGCTGTGCTAAATCGGCGAAAACTGCTGTGATGGGTGATATAACTTTGGTGGGGGGGTCTGAATGGAAACCTTTATTAATCTAGCTACCAACGGCATTGCCACAGGTATGGCCATCTTTTTGTTAGCCATAGGCTTATCTATTATTTTCGGGCTAATGGATATTTTGAACTTCGCCCATGGGGCTTTCTTCCTGTGGGGCGCTTACATGGGCGCCTGGATTTTTGCCCGTACCCAGAGTTTTGTCCTCGCTCTACTTGGCGCGATTGTCTGTGGGGTAATTCTGGGGGCGCTGTTAGAAAGGCTGACCATAAGCAGAGTATATGGTAGTCATATCTCTCAAATGCTGCTTACCATGGGTTTGATGCTGGTCCTGAGCGAACTGGTAAAGGTGGTCTGGGGACCTAATATTCTTACCAGCCCGGGGCCCAAGTGGCTGGAAGGCAGCTGGGACTTCGGGGGTATCATACTGGTGAAATACCGGTTGTTTACTATTGCGGTGGGCATTTTGATAGCTTTTTTAGTGTATTTTCTGCTGCAGAGGACGCGGCTGGGTATCATTATTCGAGCCGGGGTAGAAAATCGCGAGATGGTTCAGGCTCTGGGTATAGATATACAAAAAATTTTTACTCTTATATTTGCCCTGGGTGCCAGCCTTGCTGCGCTGGGTGGAGCCATGATGGGTCCACTAAATGGAGCCATTAGCCCTACCATGGGGATGGACAACCAGCTTCTGGCCTTTATTGTAGTGGTGATCGGCGGGCTGGGGAGTTTTCTCGGTTCAGTGGCGGGAGCTCTACTGGTGGGGCTTATGGGGGCCTTGGTGTCATGGTTTGTCCCGGAAGCAGCCCTGGCGGTTAACGTCCTGCTTATGGCGGTGATTTTATTGGTTAGACCCAGGGGATTACTTGGGGGAGGCCGGATCTAGTGAAAGAAAAAATAAAGTGGACGTTGGTGGCTATACTAATAGGCCTTACGGCAGCTGTACCTTTACTGACCGAGTCACGGGCTACCCTTAACCTACTGACACAAATTTTTATCATAGCTATTTTTGCCATGAGTTATGATATCCTTCTGGGGTACACAGGTATCATTAGCTTCGGTCATGCTCTCTTTTTTGGGAGCGGGGCTTATATCATTGGACTGTTGCTCAAGAATCTCGGTCCAAGCCTCTCTGTACTTTTAACGGGGTTGATGACGGCTTTTCTCTTTGGCCTGCTCATTGCCCTTTTCATAGGCACTCTCTCCCTACGGGTGCGGGATACCTACTTTGCCATGATCACCCTGGCCTTCGGCGAGTTATTTTTCATCGCCGCTTTGCGGTTGCGCAACGTGACCGGGGGAGAAGACGGGTTTAATTTCCGCGTGCCAGAAATATTGCAAGATAGAGTTGTTTATTATTATCTGGCTTTAGCCTTTCTTATCCTGGCTACCTGGGTGCTGCGCAACTTTGTTTCCTCCCCTACCGGTAAAGTATTGCAAGCCATACGTGAAAACGAGCGCCGGGCAGAGGCCATCGGGTACGATGTATTTCGTTACAAACTCTTCTCCACAGTTGTGGCGGGAGTTACCGCCAGCCTGGCCGGGGCGTTGTACGGATTGCAAATGCGTTTTGTGAGCGCTTCTGTCCTGTCGGTGGAGAAAACCCTGGATGCGCTTTTGATGACCATTGTGGGCGGCAGCGGTACCCTTTATGGGGCTATAGTGGGCTCGGCCCTGATCAATTGGGTGCACGAGTGGTTCAGTGGTCTCGCCAGGGTTTATCCTATCTTCGAGCGTTGGCTGCTTCTCTTTGGCATTGTTTATATACTGATAGTGCTTTTCTTCCCGGGTGGCCTGGCGCGAAGTTTTACCCATATTTTAGAGAGAAAAAAGAATGCTTCCAGGCCGGAAATAAAGAGTACTATTGGGGTATCGTGCGGAAAAGAAAAAAAGGAATTGAGCGTATAATGCCTGATACTTAAAGCAGCTGGAGGAATGCCCCCACGAGAACAGGTTTGGTGGGGGCTGTGTTGTACAAAAGCGGGGGGGTGGGGTCTGAAGGATGAGGGTGTTGGAAGCCTTTGTAGAGGTCGCCCCCTATTTGGCGGGCTTGTTTGCCGGGGACTGCGCCATATCCGTTTGCGATACCGAAGAGGTATTGATATATGTACCCGGGAAGAGAATAAAGCACAATGTAAAGCCGGGCGATCCCCTTTTACCTGCCTCTGCAGTTGGGCGTGCCATTAAGGACGGTGAACGCATAGTTGCCCGTGTGGGTCCAGAGGTGCTTGGGATTCCCTATGTGGCCCGCGCTATACCCGTTATAGAAGAGGGCCGCGTGGTGGGAGGCATCAGTGTATCGGAAGGGGTGGAAAGAGAAGAGTGTTTACTTAAAGTTGCCAAAAGTATCAGTGAGACGATGCAGAACGCCATGGCTACAGGAGAAGAGCTAGCTGCAGCGGCGGAAGAAATAAACAGACTGATAGAGAATATCAGCCACGTAGCTTTGCAGGTAGAAAAAGAAGCTTTACGAGCCACCGAGGTAGTTAACTTTATTGAGAAAATAGCGTACCAGACCAGGATCCTTGGGCTCAACGCTACCATTGAGGCCGCCCATATAGGGCAGCGCGGCGCAGGGTTTGATGTGGTAGCCAGGGAAGTACGCCGGCTGGCGGATCAGGTGGCCGATTATGCTAAGGTAGCAGCTCAGGTTTACAAGAGTATTGTTTTGGCCTTAGAAAAACTAAAGGAAGATATCAAAGAAATTCTAGAACGTACCGGCGACCAAACGGCGGGTACCGAATCCCTGGCTGCTTGTTTGGAAGAAGTGGTCAACACGTGTGATGGTCTGGTTCAACTGGCTTTAGAACTTCGCGGATGAGAGTGGGGTGTAAGTTGTCAAGGGGGCAAGTGAAAAATTTATAGGACAAAATTCGAAAAAGGCAATACTACACCCTTCTGGAAGGAGGTATTTTCTTCCAGTAAGTTATAGGAAAAAAGTATTAAGATGTATACTTGTTTAACCTACATTCACCCCTATCTCTGGCCTGGAGTAGGCTCGATTATCGCGCAGCAATGCGAAAATGAGCCGGACCAGCTTGCGAGCAGTTAAAACACAGGCGCGCTTATGCTGATGCTTTTTAGCCTCCTGGTACTTCTTCTCATAGAAGCGTTTAAATTCAGCGTCGTGCATCCTAACGCTATTAGCAGCTTCTATGAGGTAGTACCGGAGGTAGATATTGCCGGTTTTAGAGAGGGGAGTTTCCTCGGCATTAAAGTTGCCCGACTGATGCTGCTGCCAGGTAAGGCCGGCGAAACTAGCCACAGTGTCATCATCAGGGAAGTTATGGATGTTGCCGATTTCAGCGATGATGCCGGCGGTGAAGACCAGGCCCATACCTGGTATGGTCAAGAGGGGGTTATTAAGGCCTGCCATTTCCTGCTCAATAGCTTTTTCGATTTCTCTAATCTGCTTTTGCAGGTGTCTTATGTTTTGCAGAGTAGAAGCCAGGATGCGGTTGATAGGGTCTTTAAGCTTATCGGGCAGGCGGTAGGAATGGCGGGCGGCTTTCTGGAACTCCCTGGCCACGGTAAAGGGGTCAGCGATTTTATTACGGCTTCTCTTTACCAGGAACTGGGCCAGCTCCTCCAGAGGGGTAGCAGCGATTTCTTCTACCGAGTAATACTCTGTGACTAGTGCTGCAGCGGTAGTGCCTAAGGGGCTGGACAAGGGGCAAGCCTGGGCCAGGCGGCTGCACTTAAGGAAGAGGTAAGAGAGGAAATAGTTTTTCTCCCTAGTCAGCTGCTGGACCAGGTGGTAGCGGTAACGGGTTAACCTCTGGAGGGGGAGGTACCTTTCGTCGGGCGAGAAAGGCCTGGGGAGCTGGCCGAAGCGGACCCTATTAGCGATAACCCAGGCATCTGTCCAGTCATTTTTGGGTAGGTCCTTAAAGGAACTTTTAAAAGCCTTAATAGTTTTGGGATTAAACAAGAAGACCTGGGGGTTAAAGGGTTTAAGCTCCGGGGCACCGCTCAAGTAGAGGGCCAGATGCCAGGCATAGAAACTTGTAGCCTCCATACCGAAGAGGACGGAGTTAAGGCTATTTTTAGAGAGAGCCCGGCAGGTTTCTCGGACGAGGGCCACAGCGCCATCTGCGTCATTAGGGAAGGCCAGGCGGCCATGGCAATCGTGACCAAGAGTATCAACAAACCTAGCCTTATTTTCCCGGAGGCTAACGTCAATACCGACGAACAGGACCGACATGGGATTATCACCTCCTTTCTCTCGGTGTGGGGTTAAATGAAAAGGTTTTGGGGTCCCAGCAGCCCTGACTTCATCCAGCGGCCTTGCGCCATTAGCACCGTCCCAGCCTTAAGGGATGCACGAGCCGGCTGCTGCTACCGGCCTTAAGGACTGGGTGCGCATTGTGGGGGTTAGCGGTTTCCGTCAGGAGTGGGGACGCAGTCTCAATCGAGCACCCATGTGCAAGGAGGAATAGCGTCGCCCCAAAACCATCCTCAAAGATGGTTTCTACTGGGAGCCCCAAAAACCTTCTTTTACTATTAACTTTTCAAAGATCAGAGGCTTAAGGACCTCGGCAATTACTATCATACAAGGATGGGTGGGCGGTGGTAAAAGGGGTAGAACGGTTGAAAACTTTTCTTGTTCTAGGAGACTGTTGACCAAAACGGTTCAAGGATAACGAAATTTTAGGACACTCAAGGTAAATACCACTAATTACC
>NZ_JBJHHE010000035.1:0-19775 GCF_056378755.1 Thermanaeromonas sp. DSM 22490 | reverse complement strand
GAAATTTATCCTTCCTGGGAAGTGGCAGGTGGTGTAAAGCCAGAGGTAGCGGAAATAACCGGATTGAAGGCAGGTACGCCGGTGGTGGCGGGCTGCATGGATACCGTGGCGGCCATGCTGGGGGCGGGGATAGCCAGCGAAACCCAGGCTTTCATAAACGGAACCCCTGGGTGCTGCCTGGCTTGCAGGGAAAGGTACGGGCGAAGGTAGATGTGAACTGGAACAACTGCTTCAAAGGGGGGTAGCTACGCAAGTTTTACCTAACGAGGATCAGAAACATTTTTATGATAAGTTATTTAAAATATACCAGTATATTTATTGGACCAATAAAGATTTATTTAAAAGATTAAACATTCATAGCCTCTAAGAGCTAAAGGCTTAAGATTAAGTTAGTTTAAAAGGAAAGGGGGTATTTTTATGTAAAATGCTATTTAACTTAAAAGGTTTATTTAATTCTAATCACTAAACTAAGGAGGGAAGAGTAGTGACAGCGTTGGATTGGGTAGTGGTGGTCTTATTTGTTCTGGGAACTTCACTTTTTGGACTTTATTGGCAAAGATATGTTAAAAGCTCCAAGGATTGGATTTTAGCAGGAAAACGCCTGAGATGGTGGCAGATCGGTATAGCCGAAACGGCTGATGCCGTGGACGGTACAGACTACGTAGGAGCCACTGGGGCCGGATACCGCACCGGATTTAGCCAGCTGGCATACAACTGGTACGGCATGGGCTTCGGCTACTTGATTCTTTCTCGATGGATCATTCCCCTCTTTTACCGCTCTGGCGTGTACACCAATGCCCAATATCTAGAGCTCCGTTTCAATTCCGCCCTACGAGTCTTAAGTACAGTGCTACAGATCTTTTACCGGGCACTAGCCATGGCTATGGTCATGTTTTCTTTAGCCACAATCTTTAAGGTAATTTTAGGTGTTCCTTTCTTAAGTGGAATCATAATTGCCCTTATAGTGACTGCTTTATACACGGTTTTTGCTGGCCAGTTGGGAGTTGTGATGGCTACTATACCCCAAGTAATATTAATGCTCATCACAGCTACTATAGTACCCCTGGCTGCCTTTAAGGAAATCGGCGGGTTCAGCGCTATATGGGCAAAAGTTGCTGATCCTGGACGAATGCTCCATATGGCTGGTTTTTCTCAACCTGGAGTACCTGGAGTTATCTACTTGATAGGTGTCATTTTAACCCTCATGACCTATCCCTTGGTTAATCAAACTGTGGCCCAGAGGTTCTTTGCTGCCAAGAATGAAGCAGAAGCCCGGGTGGGAGCTGTCTTTACCATCCCCTTATGGTGCTATATTACGGGGTTAAGCGTATTCCTAGGGATGGCCGCTACCATTCTTTATCCTGGGTTAAAGGGGGCCCAGGCAGACCAGCTTTATCCTCAATTATTAATGCGTTATTTTGCTAATGGGACGGGTATCTTAGGCTTGCTAGTGGCAGGTGTTATAGTGGCCAGTCTCAACACCGCGGCTGGTATTGGCACAGCTATTGGCGGGCTCCTAACTGTAGATATTTACGCTAAGTATATTCGTAAGGGAGCTGCCGACCAGCATTACCTGCTTATGACGAGGATTTTTGCCCTGGTGGCCATGCTGGTTGGAGTAGCGATGATCGGAGCCATTGAAACCTTGGGTGGTTTAATTCCCTTCTATCTAGCTCTGGTCGGTCCGCTAGTCCTGCCTCTGGCTGTACCTTACGTGGTGGGTTCCTTATATCCTAAGGCCAGCCGATGGTCCGGTTTTTTAGGTGTAATAGTGGGCATGTTGTTTGGTCTGATAGTAGTTATAAATGATCTAGGAGCCAAAACTTTCCCCATTTGGCTCCGTCAAGCCCAGTGGCGAACCATTTGGGCTATAGTAGTTACTGGTATAGCCATGCTTATTATCAGCTATATTGAAAATCGTCTACGTGGACCTATACCCGAAACGGATCTGGCTTCTCAACTTAATATTTGGAAAATGGGAAGTATTAATCTTTCTCCTGAAATGCAAGAGATGCTAAAGCAGCGGGCCAAAGAAGCAGCTAAAATGGAAGAATTTATTGATATCGTTGAGCCCGGAATTCCTGAAGGTACTCCGTGGTACTTACATCCGACCACGTGGGAGATCTTTACCTTGGCTTGGTTGCTATTCTTCCTAATTATTTGGTGGTAAAGTAATGGAGTGTCCCGGCTGAGGCGGAGCCAATGAAGCTGGGACCTGTTTTATCTTTTGACTGATGGGGGAACGCTTCTTGAGACTTATTGTTATGCCTAGAGAAAAGGGTAGGCATTCCATTGCAGAGATACAGATAAAAAGTCTACCGGTGACAATATCACCGGAAGCTGCGGCCAGGCTGATTAATAACCGTCAGAAACGCTTACGTTATCCTCTGCTCAGGCATCTTTATAGGGGCAGGGGTAAGCCCGTTGCTTTGGAACTCATTTTTGTACCCCATTACTATTTTGAGTTTATCAGTGGCAAGATGGAAAGAAGTGGGGTAAAGATACACTGTGCATACCTGGCTGACGCGGCCCTGGGGGTAGTGGAGGTATGCCCTATAGCGGCCCGGCTCACAAGCCTTGACGTTCCGGCAAGAGCGGTTATGCCCTGTAGGTTGGGTCCGGAAGCTGCACGTCCGGTAGCGGAAAGCCATGCGCGACAGTTCATGTTACGCTATACCGGCTCTATTAATGTTCTCCTGGTTAACGAAGAGCTTGTTTATTTACCGTTCTGGCTGATCTATTACAGTCTTCCTACAGGGGATGTGGACTTTGAAGCCCTGGAGGCTTTTAGCGAGGGTAGACCAGCCGGGCGTAGAGTTAAAGACATTATTGTCATACTTATGGAGAACAGGGGGGAGAAAGGTGAATAGTCGAGAAAGAATTCGGAGGGCGCTATTACGCCAGGAGGTAGACAGGGTACCGGTGGTCAATATTTTTAATCAAAGTTACCTCACCCGGATGTTAAATTTACAGGGTAGTATTATCCAGGTTTACTTGCAGGACCCATTGGGTACAGTAATTGGGCTCCAAGAGCGCCTTAAACACGATCCCGTGGTTAATCTTTACACTTTTATCGAACCTGGAATTATTACATGGCCTAGTGCATATCTAAAGTGGCCTGATAGGGCTACAACCTATTGGGTTATCGAAGAACAGATCCTGGGCTACGAAGATGGCCGGCCTGTCGTTGAGCGCAGGTACCATACGCCCCGGGGTACCTTAAAGTCGATTTATCGCCAGGAGCCCTTTACGAAGTGGGTTTTAGAACCTGTTTTAAAGGCGGATACTGATTTTACGCTTCTTCAGTACCGGCCAGATCCGGAAATGCTAGATTTAAGTATACTTAAGAAGATGATTGATCAGGTGGGCGATCGAGCCTTCAGCATCATTGATATTTCAGGATGTTTTAATGAGTACTGCTGGCTCAGGGGTATGGTAGAGGCCTTATATGATATTTATGACTGCCCAGAGCGAGTTAAGGCAGTGTTGGACATCTTACGGGACTACAATATTAAACTGGTTAGAAGCCTTAGTCAGGTGGGAATAGATGCCATCCTGTTAAACGAATCGTATGTGGGATTAGGCTTATCGCCTCAAGCCTTTGAAGAATTTGTGCTCCCTTATGATCGGGAAATTATCGCGGCAGCAAAGGAAGCTGGTTTTATGGTCAGCTATCACGTCTGTGGTAAAAGCAACAGCCACCTGGAAATGATGGCTGATAGCGGTGCTGATGCTATAGAGGTATTAGCTCCGCCAGAAGTAGCAGGGGATGTTGATTTGGCTGATGCTAAGAAGCGCATAGGCGGAAAAGTAGCCCTGTGGGGCGGGTTTAATGAGCGGGTGCTAGCTGGAAACGACACTGAGGCGATAAAAAACGAAGTGTGGAGATGCCTTGATGCAGCTGCCCGAGATGGGGGTTATATCTTGAGGGGTGCAGGCCAAATTTATGAAGCTACACCGCGGGCATGGGAAGCCTTTATCGGGGCGATAGAAGAGTGGCATGAGGAGCGTTGTAGGAAGTGAATATCATTAGGCTTTACACGAAAAGAAGTATAATGCGCTATATAATTTCGGCAGCCCTCTCAGCAAGATATATAATTGCTGTGGCTCCCATAATACCCTGCCGTAACTAGCTATACTGACGGGCCGAGCTAGAGAATAACTACATGGAGTTGATACAGATAGACCTGAGTTCCACGGGAGCCTTTTGTTGCTAAATGCGATAGTATGCAAATTGCAACATCTGCTGGTTAGGCAAACCAGTTTCCCGGGAACTTAGAGCGCTTTTGGAAATTGGTGTATTAGTTCTTATTAAATCCAACCTCTAAGTTGTAATATGCAATGGATGAACCCTGAAAACGGTAATTAAGGTGTTCCTCCTGTCTTCCGGACAAAAGATTATATAAGACCTGGCACGAATTTTGCAATGGTAAATTTAAGGAAGTTAGCTTCCTAAGGAGGATAGCCCAATGCCGGGAACTATGAGTTCGCGGGAAAGGGTATTGGCAGCTTTACACCTCAAACAGCCCGACCGCGTTCCTTTTGTAGACAGTATCGATACCGGTATAGCGCGGATCATTATGAGCCGTGAAGATTTTACCCCAGTAGAGCTGGCAGAGAAACTCCACCTAGACGCCATCTATCTTGAGGATTACCTGCCGCCCCTTTTCTGCCTTCGCCAGGAGATAGGTGGGATCAACGAGGTAGTGGACGGGCTCATTAAAACAGAGGATGATCTTCGTCTCATGGAGTTCCCAAATCCTCATAATCCAGCCTTTTATGATAAAGTCAAGCGATTTGTAGATAACTATAAGGACAGCGGCCTCGCCATTTTCGCCAAGATCCGCCTGGGGGCCAGCCCTACCATCTTAAGCATGGGTTGGACAGGGCTTTCCTATGCTTTATACGATAATCCCAAACTTGTTAGAGAAGTTATCGAGCGTTTTGCCGGTTGGACTAAAGCGGTAGTGGAACACTTAAATGATTCAGGTATAGATTTTCTAATGGCGGCCGATGATATCGCCTACAAGACGGGTCCCATGATTTCACCCCAAGTGTTCCGGGAGATATTCCTCCCTGCTATGCGGGAAGCGGCTTCCGCCATTAAGCTACCTTGGGTATATCACAGCGACGGTAATTTGGAACCTGTCTTCGATGATTTGCTCACCTTAGGTATGAACGCCATCCATCCTTTTGAGCCAGGCGCCATGGACATTGTGAAATTTAAGAAGAATTACGGCGATCGCATCTGCATTATGGGCAATATCGACCTGCATTATACCCTTACCCAGGGTACGGTGGAAGAAGTAGTGCAGGAGGTTAAGGAGCGGCTGGCTGCCCTGGCTCCCGGAGGGGGTTACATCATCGGGAGTGCGAACGGGATAGCCAATTACTGTAAGGTGGAAAATGTGCTGGCCATGGCCGAAACGATATGGGAGTATGGGGCCTATCCCATTCAAATCCAATAATAAGTTAGGAAAGAAGGAAGGGTAATAACCGTGCAGGATGAACTCAAGAAAACCCTCGAGAAATATATAGAGCTGGTGGATAGCGAAGAAAACCAACGCCGGGAGCAGTTCTGGCAGCCCGAGCCGGTGTATTGTCGGGATAAGTTCCGCCGCATCCCCAGACCATGGAGGGAAACGGGCTATGCGCCGGTGGTAGCTGATCCTGGCCCTACTATGTGGGCTAAAATTTTTAACTTCAACCTGCGGGAGTACTATACAGACCCTGAGGTGTATCTCCTTAATTACCTCAAGATAATGATCGCCCAGTTTGAACTAAATGATGATACCACACTCCATAAAGTTCTCCCCTTCTGGCCTGGGGTGACCTTTGAGGCGGCTCTGTTCGGGATGGAGACTATCTACCATGACACGGAAGACCCCTGGCTCGGTCGGGAGCTGGTGCTAAAGGAGAAAAAAGATCTGGACAAACTAAAGCCACCTGACTTTTACGAAAGCGGCCTGATGCCCCTTGTCCACCATTTCTACCAGGAGATAAATGAATGGCTTAAGGGTACAGGGTGTAGCCTAGCTTTTCCTGAGCTTATCCGTAGCCCCTGGGGCCTGGCTTTTCAACTTCGGGGTTTTGCTGAACTGGCCGTAGATTGTATGGAGGATCCTACCTGGGTCCATGTGCTGATGCGCTTTTTAACCGAAGCCCGGAAGCAATGGTATGAGGACAGGAGCCGCTTCCTAGGCGAACCTGTCCCACCCGGCCACTTATATAACGACGAAGTAGATTGTAATGTAATAGGCCCTAACATCTATGAAAAATATATCTTACCTTACGAAATAGAACTTTCCGAGTTCCACGGAGGTATAGTTTACTGGCATAGCTGCGGTAATATTACACCGGTACTGGGGCTAGTTAGGCAGATCCCTAATTTGGCCATGATTAATATCAGCTCCTGGACTGACTACCGTAAGGCAGCCGAGGTTTGTCCAGATATCGCCTTGGAGATCTGCGTGCGGCCCACAGACGATGTTTATTTAGCTGACCAGGCCAAGGTGGAAAAAAAGGTAGGAGATATCGTTGAGGCCTGTGTGGTCGATAATGTCCATGCTTTTTGCCTGCGGGCCGGAAGTCTCCAGCAGTTTTCTGATAGTGTTCCTGCAGACCTGGCCAAGGCTAAAGAATGGGTGGCTATAACGAAGAGCAAGGTCCAAGTATCCCTAAATAAATAGAAAAACAGCAAATTAGTCTCTTTTACGAGACCCCAAAGTAAATAAAGTATCCGAGATAGGTAAAGGTAGCTGATGGCAAAATGGACGTCCTTGTTTTGCACCCAGATGATAATGTAGCAGTTGCGCTACGAAATCTTTCCCGTAATGAGGTAATTGAGGTAAACCTCGGTGGGGGATATAAAGAAGTTGTAGTAAAAGAAGATATCCCCTTCGGTCATAAAGTGGCCTTAGTGCCCCTATCTCCTGGCGCTCTAGTTATTAAAAAAAATACGCCTATTGGGGAAGTCACCCAGCCTATTGAGGTGGGGCAGTGGGTGCATGTTCATAATGTTGTTAGCCGACGGGCCTCTTCCTTAAGGAGTGGTAGGGCTTTCGACTTCTCCGGTAGCCCCAAATAAAAGCTACAGAAGGATAGGATTAACCATGAAGATCTACGGATATTGCCGTCCAAACGGTTGGGTGGGTTTTAGAAATCATGTAGTTATTTTACCTACTGTAATGTGTTCCTCAACCTTAGCGGTACAAATAAGCTCCCTGGTGAAAGGGACAGTTGCTTTACCCCATCCCCACGGGTGTTCCGAGCTAGAGGATGATCGGCAGCGGACCTTACGTACTTTAGTAGGCTTAGCAGCTAATCCTAATGTAGCAGGTGTGTTGGTCGTAGGCCTCGGTTGTGAGAATGTAACTGTGCCCGAAGTAGTGGAAGCTTTAAAGGGGACCCAGAAACGGGTAGAATTTTTGACTATCCAGGGGGCAGGAGATACCCCTTCTGCTTTAGAAAAGGGGATACGGCTTGCCCAAGAGCTAGTCCAGGAAGCCTCCCTATATAAGAGAAAAGAGGTGACCTGGGAGGAAGTTATTTTGGGATTGAAGTGCGGAGGTTCGGATGCCACTTCTGGGCTAGTTTCCAACCCTGTTTTAGGCTTAGTAGCAGACAAGGTGGTGGCTTTGGGTGGAACAGTGGTCTTATGCGAGACCACAGAGCTTATCGGTGCCGAGCATATTTTGGCCGAACAAGCGGTAAGTAAGGAGGTAAAGGAACAACTCCTGAAGGCTGTGGCTTCGACGGAGGCTATCATTTGCGCTCTAGGGCTAGATTTACGGGGCACCCAGCCGGGGCTTGGTAATATGGCGGGGGGCCTGACCACCATTGAGGAAAAATCCCTTGGGTGTGTTTGTAAAGGTGGGACCTCACCGTTAGTGGAGGTAGTGGATTATGCCTGCCGGCCTACCCGGCGGGGCCTGGTTATGATGGATACCCCGGGTAATGATATGGAGGCGGTGACAGGCCTGGTGGCTGGAGGTGCCCAGGTTATAGCCTTTACTACCGGATGCGGTACACCCACGGGTAGTGCCCTGGCGCCGGTAATTAAAATCTGTGGTAATCCCATGACCTCCAAACGTATGGCTGCCAATATTGATGTAGATGTCAGCGGTGTTATCACCTCTGGGGAAGCCTTGGAGGAAGCGGGGGAGAGGTTATTCCAGGAAATAGTTGCTGTGCTAAACGGGAAGCTTACCAAGGCTGAGGTGTTGGGACATCGCGAGCTGGCTATAAGCAGGATACATCAGAGCTTTTGAGGAGGGGTGGGAGGGGGAAAAGGGTACGAAGGCGATGATACAAAAATAGCTGGATATTTTAAAACGAACAAAAAAAGGAGGTAGGACTTTATGCTTAAAAAGTTAGGCATTCTATTTGCGGTTTTGGTATGCTTAACTGCTTTAGCAGCGGGTTGCGGGGGTAAAAAAGAGGCGGGTAAAGAGACCCCTAAGGCCGAAGGCAAACAGGAGAAAATTACTATTAAGATTTCTTATGAAAATAATCCTGGTGAGCCCGTAGATAAGGCTGTCCGGGAATGGGGACGTCTTATTAAAGAAAAAAGCAACGGCAAAGTAGAATTTGAATATTATCCTAGCTCTCAATTAGGTTCTAAAAAAGATGTAACTGAACAGGCCATGCTGGGGGCTAATATTATTTTAATTACAGATGCCAGTTTCCTAATGGATTATGTCCCTGATATTGGTATCCTTTCTGGACCTTACCTTGTTGATAATTTCGATCAACTTTTTAAACTGACCGAGAGCGATTGGTTTCAAGAACAGGCGAAGAAACTGGAGCAGAAAGGCGTGCATATTGTTACCACTAAATGGATATATGGTGTGCGCCATATGGTGACCACTAAACCAGTTAAGAAACCTGAAGATCTAAAAGGCTTAAAGATCCGGGTTCCTAATAACAAGCTATTCATAGAAACTATTAATGCCATGGGTGGAACGGCTACCCCCATGCCTTGGGCCGAGGCCTATCCGGCCATTATGCAGGGTGTAGTCAACGGAGCTGAAAATCCCCTGCCAGTCCTGTACGGGGCCAAACTTTACGAAGGCGCTAAAAATCTGAATTTAACCGGGCATATCCATATGATTTCCCAGTGGATAGCTGGACAGAAGTTCATAGACAAGTTGCCGCCGGATGTAGTTAAACTCTTGCACGAGACGGGAGACGAGGCAGCTAAAACTATAAACCAGCAGATTGAGGCCGCTGATAAGGAAACCTTAGAGAAGTTTAAGGCAGCAGGTGTAAATATTGTAGAGGTGGATCGTGAAGCCTTCCGCAACGCGGTCAAGGTAGTATACACTAAATTCCCTGAGTGGACGCCCGGTCTTTATGATAAGCTTCAAGCCATGATTAAATAGCAGTACTTTAAATAGTGGCACCTTAGCTTTAGAAATTATGGGTTTGAGATTTACGGGCTAAGGTGCTCCTCAATTTTTCTTTATTAAGGAAGTGAGAAGATGAAAAGGAACAGGCTATTCGGGGGAATAAATAAGTTCGATGATATTGTCAGCAGCCTTTTTATGGGTATCATCGTCTCTTTAGCTACAGCCAATGTTTTTATGCGTTATGTACTGGGCCGGCCTTGGGGCTGGGCGGAGGAAGTAACTATATTTTTGTTTGTCTGGGTTTCGGCCCTAGGAGCTGCGTCTATGGTAAAGGGAGAGGGTCATTGTAGTATCGATGTAGCGGTAAGAAGGTTGCCTCCGGGGATTAGACGGTTTGTTGATATAATAGATTATTTTATAGTTCTTATAACCTTAGTTTTAATAATATGGTATGGTGTTCTCTTGGCTGCCGGAGCAGGTACCAAGATCACTCCTATTTTAAAAATACCGTATACCTGGGTAGATATTTCTCTACCCGTGGCCTCTATCTGGATGTTAGCTTATTACTTGAGGTATCTGTGGCAGGAAATAAAAGGACGTAGCGATAGGGAAGCGGGGGAGTAAAAGGACATGGTAGTAGCTCTGGCTGCTATAGTAGTTTTGGTTCTTTTTGGTCTCAACGTACCCGTGGCTTTCGCCATCGCCCTGGCCTCTTTTTTATACTTCTTTATTAGCAACGACCTCTCCCCTGTTCTGGTAGTCCAACGTATGATCGGCGGAGCGGATAACATTCCTCTTTTGGCCATTCCTTTTTTTATGATGCTCGGTTCCATAATGAACTATACTGGGATTACTAAAGGGCTTCTTAAGTTATCAGACGTATTATCTGGCCATTTAAGAGGAGGGCTGGCCCAGACCAACGTAGTCCTAGGGGCCCTCATCGGTGGTCCCTCGGGAGCCGGTCTAGCCGATGCGGCTATGATCTGCAAGATCCTGGTACCCCAGATGGTTCGCCAAGGCTATAGTAAGGCTTTCTCAGCTGCCCTGACCTCTGCTTCAGCCTTGCTCGGCCCTATTCTACCGCCCGGGATTGGTCTGATCATCTATGGCTACATCGCGGATACCTCCATAGGCAAACTTTTCATGGCTGGCATTATACCGGGCATCATTCTTACTGCCCTTTATATGATCGTTGTTCATATTGTAGCCAAGCGACGCGGATATCTCCCCGTAAGGGATCGAGGGCCCACTGTTAAGGAGATACTCATCGGTATTAAAGATGGTTTTTGGGGCCTTGTTTTAATGGTAATCATATTGGGTGGGATTCGTGCGGGGATCTTTACTCCCACTGAAGCAGGGGCGGTAAGCGTTTTTTATACTCTGCTTGTAGGCTTGGCCTACCGGGAGACCAAGTGGGCGGATATCAAGGTAGCCCTTCTGGAAGCTGCTAGATCCTCTGGAGCAATAATGCTTATAATTATGGCCTCGGCCAGTTTTGCCTGGATCCTTACCTGGGAAGGGGTGGCCCAGAAAGCAACTAATTTATTGTTGAGTCTTACTACTAACCCAGCTGTATTCCTATTTATCATGAATATATTCCTTCTTATTGTTGGCATGTTCCTGGAAGGGAACGCGGCCATAATTCTTCTTACTCCTTTACTTATGCCTACAGTTCACGCTTTAGGGATTGATCCGGTCCATTTTGGGGTAGTGATGATCTTTAACCTTACCATAGGAGCTGTTACCCCTCCCTTCGGAACCACTATGTTCCTTACTTGTACCCTTACCGAAGTTAAAATAGATGAATATGTAAAAGAGATGGTGCCTTTCTATATAGCTTTGCTGATAACCTTATTCTTAACCTCATACATTCCAGCCCTTACTTTAGTCTTGGCTAATACTATAAAGTAGGCTAATAGATTGAAGACATATGTCAAAACAACCCTTAGGGGGCGGACTAAAATGGGAGCTTTATCCCTTTTCAACTTAGACGGCGAAGTTGCCATGGTCACAGGAGCTGGTAGTGGTATCGGGCAGGCTATAACTTTAGGGCTGGCCGAAGCTGGAGCTGATATCTTTGCTGTAGGACACAGTAGCGTCGAAGATACCCAAAAGAAGCTTAACGCTACAGGTAGAAGGTATTATACTACCACGGCAGATTTATCTAGTGAAAAGGAAATACAAGGTGTAGTGGAACGAGCCTTGGATGAGTTTGGGAAAATCGATATTTTAGTCAATGTAGCTGGAGTGATCCGCAGGTCCCCAGCAGAAGAGCATTCCCTTAAAGATTGGGATGAAGTACTAAACTTAAACCTGCGGAGCGTATTTCTACTATGCCAACTGGTAGGTAGGCATATGCTGGAGAGAGGCTATGGTAAGATTATCAATATTGCCTCTATGCTTACTTTTTTAGGCGGCTATACAACGGTTTCCTATGCTGCGGCCAAATCAGGAATAGCTGGCTTAACCAAGACTTTGGCCAATGAATGGGCAGGCCGCGGGATAAATGTAAATGCCATTGCGCCGGGGTGGATAAAGACTAAGATGACTAAAGCTATCCAGGAAAACGAGGCTCGTTACAACTTTATTTTATCTCGGATACCGGCAGGCCGCTGGGGAGAACCGGAGGACTTGGTGGGCGCAGCCATCTTTTTAGCTTCACCAGCTTCGGATTATGTCAATGGACATATCCTAGTGGTGGATGGTGGGTACTTGGCTCGTGGATAGAGTAAATAAGTAAATGAAAAGTTGAATAAATACAGTTCTTAAGGTATAAAGAGGTGGTATTCAGGAATGAAAGCACTGGTTTATCAGGGGCCGGGGGAAGTAAGGGTTGAAGAGGTACCCCGGCCAGAGCTCAAAAAAGGAGAAGCTCTGATAAAAGTAGCCTATGCAGGCATCTGCGGGACAGACCTTATGATCGCAGACGGTAAACACCCCCGCGCCCGGGCCCCCTTGATCCTGGGTCACGAGTTCTGCGGAGAAGTGGTAGAAGTTTATGATCCTGGTGATAGGTCCTGGATCGGGCAACGGGTAGTAGTGGAACCGCTTTTGACCTGCCAGCGCTGCCGGCCCTGTCAGGAAGGGAATTATCATGTATGTGAGACTCTGGGCTTCTTAGGTATAGATGCCCCAGGAGCCATGGCCGAATATGTGACAGCTCCTGTAGAGAGGATATACCCTATTGACGACTTGTCCTACGAAAGGGCTGCCTTGGTCGAACCGGTGGCTGTGGCCGTGCATGCCGTTCGGCGGTCGGGATTTAAGGTAGGGGAAAGGGGTGTTATCTTGGGGGGAGGAACTATAGGCCAGCTTATAGCACAGGTATTGTTAGTCGCTGGAGCTACCGAAGTTATAGTTTCAGAGGCTAGCCCCTACCGTAGGGAGTATTTAAAGAAGCTTCCTGTTAAGGTAGTGGATCCCGCAGGGGAAGCGTTAAAAGATACTACAGGAGACGTGGTTTTTGAGGCTGCCGGAGTAGTGGATACTGTAAATCAGGCGGTTAATTTAGCTCGTGTGAGGGGCACTATTCTACAGGTGGGGCTACCTAAAACAGTTCCTCCTGTGGATTTAGTAAAGGTAGCTTTTAAAGAATTATCCTGGATAGGTTCACGTGTATATAATCGAAACGATTATCTGGCAGCCATCGAACTTTTGCGTTGTGATAAAATCAAAATGGAAACCTTGGTGACCCATGTACTCCCTCTGGAAGAAGGGGTACGGGGGATTGAATTGCTTAACCAGGGCCAAGGGATCAAGGTTCTACTAAAACCCTAAGATTTTGAGGCGGTGAACCGTGAAGGGAGGCAAAAAGATTTGTGTTATCGCCCCCTATCCTCACTTAAGTGCTGTGGCCTCACAAGTATGTGAAGAGCTGAACCTGGAATGTGATATATATGTGGGGAACATGTCTGAGGGGTTGGAGCTAGCCCTTAAGGCGGTGGAAGGAGGTACCCGGGTTCTCTTAAGCCGGGGCGGCACGGCCCTTTTGTTGCGCCATTATGTTAAGGTACCTGTTATAGATATTCCTGTCACCGGCTATGATATCCTGGATACCTTAGGCGCCTTGCGAGGATATAAAGGGACTATTGGGGTTATCGGTTTTAGAAGTGTAATCCAGGGATGCCAGAAAATTGCTGAATACTTGGAACTGAGTATATGCGAGTTTGAGCTGAAGGCCCAGGAAGAGGTACCTTACTGTCTGGATAAAGCTGCTCGTGCGGGGATCCGGTTAATTGTAGGAGATAGCGACGCTGTAGTCCAGGCGCGTAGGCTAGGCTTCGAGGCCCGGCTTATCGATTCTGGTCCAGAATCTTTTCGGGCCGCCCTTCTAGAAGCCCAGCGGGTGCTGGAAGCCCAGGAGCTGGAGAGGGAGCGCCGGAGGCAGATTAAGGCCATCGTAAACCATATTAGCGACGGGGTTATAGCCTTGGATGAGGCCGGCCGGCTTACGGTCTTTAACCCGGTGGCGGAGGCCATCTTTGGCGTACAGCAGGCCGAGGTATTAGGTAAAGACCCTACCAAGGTGATGGCTTTAAAACCTTTAGGTGAGGCTTTATATAATGAAACCGGTAGACAAGTGTATATAATCCACTTAGGAGATAAGCCGGTGGTGGTTAATCGTGTACCCCTGGTGGAAGCCGGGCAAGTAAAAGGTGTAGTCATTACCGTCCAGGACGCAAGGCACATACAGCAGGTCGAAAAGGAGCTGAGAAAAGAGCTCCAGCGCAAGGGTTTCCAGGCTCGCTTTACCCTAGATCAGATCGTGGCGGAATCCCCGGCCATGCGGGCGGTGGTCGAGGAGGCACGGAAGTTTGCAGCGGTTGATTCAACTATACTGATAATAGGAGAAACCGGCACTGGTAAGGAGATGGTGGCCCAGGGTATCCATAATGCTAGTAGCCGGCGTGAAGGACCTTTTGTAGCTGTAAACTGTGCCGCCATCCCGGATTCTTTGCTGGAGAGTGAGCTTTTCGGCTATGCCCGCGGTGCCTTCACAGGCGCTCGGCGGGAGGGGAAGATGGGCCTTTTCGAGATGGCCCACGGGGGTACCATCTTTTTAGATGAGGTCGGCGAGGCTCCTCCGGGAGTGCAGGCTAAGCTCTTGCGGGTCCTCCAGGAGCGACAGATAATGCGGGTAGGGGACGATAAAATGCTCCCCATCGACGTACGGGTCATCGCTGCGACCAACAAGGATTTACGGAAACTAGTGAAAGCAGGTCAATTTCGGGAAGACTTATATTATCGCCTAAGCGTATTAAGCTTGCATATACCTCCTTTACGTGAAAGACAGGAAGATATCAAGCCCTTGATAGAATATTTCTTGGCCCGGGCCAATGCTAGGTTTGGCAAAAAGGTAGAGCTACCTAGGGAAGTTTTAAGTACTTTGCTTAAGTATAAGTGGCCGGGGAACGTGCGAGAGCTAGAAAATGTAATCTATAGATTAGTGCTTTTAGGAGATGTTAGTATAAACCAGCTGAAACGTTGTGGCCTTCTTGAGGAGGAAACTATGAAAGCTGGTAGCTCCCCTTTTCGTCCTAGCGATGGCCAAAGTAAGATTACTATTGAATTGCAAGGTACTTTACAAGAAATGGAAGCTACTATAATTAATACTGTGCTTGAGCAGGAAAGATATAACAAGACCAAGGCAGCTAGAAGGCTGGGTATAGATCGCTCTACCCTGTGGCGTAAGATGAATAAAGACCTGATAAAAGACAGACGAGGTACGGCTAGTTAGGTAATTAAAAATTTAAAATGGGAGGGCCTAAGCTATAAAAATGCTTACAGTCTTATCTAAAAAATGTACTGGGTGCCGGGTTTGCGAAATCATCTGCTCCTTGGAACATGCAGGAGTTATTAACCCAAAACGGGCCCGGATTAAGGTGTATACTCGATGGCCTGACGATTTTACAATTTCTGTTTGCCAGCAATGTAAAACACCTGCTTGTGTAGAAGCTTGCCCTACAGGAGCCTTGAGGAAAGAAAATTGGATTATTTTGAATGAAGAACTTTGTACTTCTTGTATGTTGTGTGTTAAAGTGTGCCCTTATGGAGCAGTAAGGATAGATAGAGTGAGTTCCATTCCGCTTTTCTGTGATACTTGCCAGGGGAAATACACCTGTACTGAATGGTGTAACTCTCGGGCGTTACAGGTAGAAGAATGATATTAAGGTGAGGGGGAAGAGGGGTATGGGGGAGAAATATTTTGGTTGGATGGGAAAAATCTTGGTAATAGATTTCAGTTCAAGTTCTGCCTGGATAGAATATGTAAATAAGGACCTGTTTACTGCTTATCTCGGTGGTAAGGGATTAGGGGCAAGGCTTCTTTATGATCAGCTTCCTGCAGGGTGTGACCCTTTAAGTCCTGAAAATATCCTCATTTTTGCCAACGGCCCCTTGACCGGGACTCTGGCTCCGACAGCCAGCCGTTGCGTAGTATGCACCAAAAGCCCTTTAACTAACGGGTGGTTGGATACCAGTGCTGGAGGCTTTTTGGGTCCTGAACTTAAGTACGCTGGTTATGATGCTTTGGTGATAAAGGGTTGTGCTAACGAGCCGATTTATATTTTAATCGATGACGATAAAGTAACCTTCCACAGCGCAGCTCACCTTTGGGGGAAGGGAACCTTTGCCACCCATGAAGCCCTGCGCCAGGCCCACGGGGAAGAGTTTATGGTGGCCTGTATCGGGCCGGCAGGGGAGAAACAGGTACGCCTGGCTGCTATAATCTCCGAAGCCAGGGCCTTCGGCCGTGGTGGGGCTGGAGCTGTAATGGGTTCTAAGAATCTCAAGGCTATTGCTGTGCGGGGAAGCCAGGATGTACTTATTTGGGATAATAGGGAATTTCTCTTAGCCTGTCGGGAGGCCCTAAATGAAATAAACCTTCATCCGGATACCGGTGGGGCCCGGCCCAAGTATGGTACCAACGCCATCTACTCCCTTATAAACGAAGCCGGGATCCATCCTGTATGTAACTTCCAAAGAGGGGTTTTTAACGGAATTGACCGGCTTAATGAAGAAGAATGGGCCCAAAAATATTATACCAGGCATAAAGCTTGTTTTGCCTGTCCTATCCATTGCTCTAAAGTATCCCGTATAACCCAGGGGCCATACCAGGGGAAAGTGACCGAAGGGCCAGATTACGAGAATACCTGGGCTTTTGGGGCCCAGTGTGGAAATGATGATCCTGGGGTAGTAATCTATGCTGAGTATCTATGTGATGATTATGGCCTGGATACCATCTCTACTGGTAACTGTATAGGTTTTGCCATGGAATGTTTTGAAAAAGGCTTGCTTAAGGAAGAAGATGTCGGGTTTCCCCTACGATTTGGGGATGGCCGAGCTATAGTTCAGCTTATTCACTCTATAGCCCAGCGACAAGGAATAGGAGCACTTTTGGGAGAAGGGGTAAAAAGGGCGGCCCAGGTTATAGGTGGAGGAGCCGAGAAGTTCAGCATGCATGTAAAGGGCCTAGAGCTTCCTGCCTATGACCCCCGGGGATGTTTTGGTATAGGATTGGCGTATGCTACCAGCGACCGGGGTGGGTGCCATCTACGTTCCTGGCCAGTGGCAGCCGAAATCCTTAATCCTTCCAATCGCTTGGACCCTTTATCCCTGGAGTTTAAAGCCGAGTATGTGAAAAATGAACAAGATCTCATTGCGGCTATAGATTCCCTGGGTCTCTGTTTATTTGTGACCTTTGCCCTTACGCCCCGGCAAGTGGTGCGCTTGGCTTATTCCCTTACTGGATGCGAAGAAATTTCCAGCGGCGACAAACTCGTAACCATCGGGGAAAGGATTTATAATCTTACCCGCCTTTTCAACTTGCGTGAAGGGTTAACTGGTGAAGACGATATCTTACCTCAGCGCCTTCTTAACGAACCTTTGCCTGACGGCCCAGCCCAAGGCCAGGTAGTGCCTTTAGAACAGATGCTAAAGGAATATTACCTAATACGTCACTGGGATGGTGAGGGGCGGCCTACCCAGGAGAAACTAGCTGAATTGGGGCTTATAGAGTAAAGGTGGTATTTTAGAACCAAATGCAGAAAGTAACAGTAAAGTGGAAGTTTTTTGCCCACGTCAAGGAGGCTGTGGGGTTCCGAGAGTACCAGATGAAAGTAGATCCCTTTCTTCCTCGGGCCCTGGCCCAACTGGAGGCTGAACTTGGAGTTTCCCTGCAGGAAAAGATAGGGAGAGAATGGATACTTCTTATCAATGGACGCCCCTTTTTGTTAAAGGAGAGCCCCCCTTTGGAAGAGGGGGATATCATAGCCCTGGTACCCCGTCTAGGTGGAGGTTAAGGAATTCTTATCATTATGGAGGGGAATGAAATTGTTCAAACCCGAAGGTGTATATGCTGTAATACCTACCCCCTTTGACGAAGAAGGGAATATAAACGAACCTGTCCTGCGGCGCATGGTAGATTTTTTAATTGATAAAGGAGTTCATGGCCTTTTTCCCTTGGGCAGTACCGGAGAGTTTATTCATTTGACTTTAGACCAGAGTAAGCAAGTAATGGAAATTGTAGTGGACCAGGCACAGGGGAGGGTACCTGTAACACCGGGGGTAACAACAACTTGTGCCTCTAATTCGATATTATTGGCCCAATATGCTAAAAAGATAGGATGTTCGGCTGTAGTGGTAGCGCCTCCTTATTATTATCCTGTATCCCAAGAGATGATAGAAAAGCATTACGAGACCATAGCGGATAGCGTTGATCTGCCTATAATAATCTACAATATCCCGCTTTTTAGTACGGCCATAGGTTATGATGTACTGAAACGCTTAAGTCGAAGGGAAAATATTGTAGCCATGAAGGACAGCAGTGGTAGCCTAGTGGACCTTATACATTTTATGGATAAAGTACGCTTAATTGGAGGGGAAATGAACTTTTTAGTAGGTAGAGAAGAGATGTTATTCTCTGGGCTAGTTACCGGATGTCACGGCTGCATGGTAGCTACTGCCAGTGTGGTACCAGAGATAATGGTTTCTATTTATGCTTACTGGAAGCAAGGTAATCTAGATAAAGCAAGGGAACTTCAATTTGAAGTATTGCAGCTTATCCGGGCTTGTTTTGCCCTCCCCTTCCCGCTAGGTTTTAAGGCAGCTATGGAGTTACGGGGTTTTCCTATGGGCCCCTTTAAACAGCCTCTTTCAGATGCTGACCAGTATAATTACCGGGGTATTAAGGCGAGGATAGAAAAATTGCTCTTTACTTTATTAGGAAGAAACTTATAGAGTGTCTAAGTCAAAAAACCCCTCGTAAGAAAAGAGGTATCCGTCACCAACAAGTAACCATATTAATTTAACTTTTAAATCCAAATCAGGAATAGCTGTGTTTGTCAATCGAAAAGTTGACCTGGCACATCCCCAGTTTTAAATTTCCGGCATCAAGGAAGGTAGGAAACACAATAGTCGGCGGCAACTTGGCCTTAAAGCTTTGAGTGTATAATATACAACTTGCCACAGCCCCAGAATGCGTCTTTTAGTAGTGGAACTAGCTACCAGTTTCCGGTGATACCCTTTCTCTTCACCATAGGCTCCAGCCAAAAGTAAATGGAAATAAGCATAGACTATGACCAAAAGTAAATGGTAACTAGAAACCACGGCTCTTCTTGCCCAGAAGCAAATTGGTAAATAAGCCGTACCGGATACTTCTCTTTCTTATGGTAGAACACCTGGCCAAAATCGATTAGTTGGTTTGGACGCACAGGAAAACGTTGTAAACTCCCAATAAATTGCTCACTATTTATCCAGGCAGTGCCCGAAACTCGAATGATATACCTGAACCCTAAAAGCTCCAGTTTCTTAAATAACTCCACCCGCCCAAAACCGCGGTCGGCCAGTATTATAGCTTCAATCCCTTCAGGTATAAGATTCTTTAGTTTCTCTAACAGCCTTTTTTCTTCCTGGTTCTGGCTATAGCTTGGATTTTCTTTTTCCACTACTCGCCATAAAATAGGTATGGCTCGGGTATCCAGAATAACGGCGAGAAGAAGCCTGATGCTTTTTATCATGTAAGTTCGTCCAATCCAAGGCTATAAGTAATCTTTTTCTTGAATTTGTAAGCAAGGTAATCAGAGGTTTGACAGCTTTCTCTATGGCTACTCTGTTATTACCCAGAAAACGGTCTACCAGCTTTATCTTATGCTTTTGAGCTACTGGTCCTGGAATTCCTCGGGCTATAGCCGCAACACCAACGCGGCGCGACCTCATAAGCCCGTACACCAAAGCTGCTAGAGTTTTCCTTTGGGACTTGCGCAGGTCGTTAAACCATGCTATATAGTTTTTAACAAATCCCTTAAAACTCATGGGAATCCTCCTTTCACGCCCTATCGTTTATAAATATTTCTTCTATGACCCCACACTTCCCTTTCCCTGGCAAGAAGTACTGAGTGTCACCATATGTAAATTTTGTTCCTCCAC
>NZ_JBJHHE010000034.1:0-20939 GCF_056378755.1 Thermanaeromonas sp. DSM 22490 | reverse complement strand
CTGGCGAGACCAAGGGCTGACGAGCTTAGTCGAACGGTACTTAGAACTTCGTAGTGCCTTATGAACCGCCGTATACCGAACGGTACGTCCGGTGGTGTGGGGGGACGGGGGTTAGCCGCCCCCTCCTACCCGATGGCCGGTCTACAGGTTTACTTGTGGCCACTACTTTGGGTGTATGTTAAAATTTAAGGGACAACTTAGAAATAAGATTGTACCGTTTAAGATTAACTTGACTAGCTTGGAGTGTTGGGTGGCTGACTAAATTATGAGAATGTATGACCTGATTAAAAAGAAAAGAGACGGCCAGTCCCTGACCAAATCAGAGATTGATTATATTGTAGAGGGCTTTAGCTCCGGGGAGATCCCCGATTATCAGATGGCAGCTTGGGCCATGGCCATATATTTTCGAGGTATGAATCTGGAAGAGACAGTAAATCTAACTTTGGCCATGGTACATTCGGGCGCAAGGTTAAACTTATCGTCCATCCCTGGGGTAAAGGTAGATAAACATAGCACTGGCGGTGTGGCTGATACCACAACTTTGGTTTTAGCACCTCTGGTGGCTGCCTGTGGCGTACCGGTGGCCAAGTTAGCCGGTAGGGGGTTGGGCCATACTGGGGGCACCATAGATAAGCTGGAATCTATTCCGGGCTTGAAGGTGGAACTCTCGGCGGAGGAATTCATTGAAAAGGTTAAAAAGCATGGGATAGCGATAGCTGCCCAATCAGCCGAGCTTACGCCAGCAGACAAGAAATTGTACGCGTTGCGGGATGTAACGGCTACGGTAGATTCTATCCCCCTGATTGCCAGCTCCATTATGAGCAAGAAGATTGCGGCCGGGGCTGAGGCCATTGTTTTGGATGTTAAAGTTGGCCGAGGCGCTTTCATGAAGGATTTAGCCAGCGCCCGGGAACTGGCGCGCATTATGGTCAATATAGGAAAATATGTGGGGCGCGAAACGGTAGCTTATATTACCAATATGGATCAACCCTTAGGCCTGGCCATAGGAAATAGTTTAGAAGTAGCGGAAGCGGTCCAGGTTTTGCGGGGTGAGGGTTCTAGAGATCTAGTAACTTTATGTCTAGAGCTGGGAAGCACCATGCTGGTACTGGGCCGTAAGGCTAAGGGTAAGGAGGAAGCCAAGGAGAAATTGCAAGAAGCTTTAACTAGCGGCGCGGCTTTAGAGAAATTCCGCGAGTTTATTGTAGCGCAAGGGGGAAATGGCCGGGTGGTGGATGACTTGAGCCTGTTACCTCAGGCCAGATTTAAGGTGAGCTGGACAGCTGAGGAAGATGTTTACCTAGCGGATCTCCCCGCTGAAAGATTGGGCCAGTTAGCCATGGAGTTAGGGGCCGGACGGCAGAAAAAAGACGACCAAATAGATGTGGCGGTAGGGATAGTACTGGGCGGCAAGATTGGGGACCGCATAGGGAAAGGCCAACCCATAGCTACTATTTATGCCAATGAGGAGGCCAAATTAGAAGGCGCACTGGCGGAATTAAAGCGGGTTATCAAACTTTCTTCTACTCCGGTTTCCCCTCCTCCGCTTATTTGGGAAGAAATATATGGCTAGTTTTTTAAGATGTAATTGGGGAAGGGAATGTGAGGAATGTGGGAGGTTGACGACCTTGAAGCGACTCAGCCATATCGGTGTTATCAGTGACACCCATGGCGATGTGGTAGCCTGGGAGAAAGCGCTGGGCGTTTTTGGGCCGGTGGACTTAATTGTTCATGCAGGAGACGTGCTCTATCACGGTCCGCGCAATCCTTTAGTCCAAGGGTATCGCCCGCCGGAATTGGCGGAGCGGATTAACGCTTCTCCTGTACCCGTACTTATCGCCAGGGGAAACTGCGACGCTGAGGTAGATCAATTGGTCCTAGAATGGCCCATCCAGAGCTCTATGGTGCTGGTTCAAACTCCTTACTTGCGCCTAATAGCGAGCCACGGTCACCGGTGGGATAAAGGGGAAATGGTGGAACTGGCCAGGCGTTACCGAGCCGATGTATTTGTCTTCGGCCATACTCATGTGCCGGTGCTGGAAGAAGTGGAGGGAATTATTCTGCTCAATCCAGGCAGTCCCGCTCTGCCCAAAGGGCAAGAAGGGCCGACGGTGGGTCTGATACAGGAGGATTCCATCTGTCTTAGAAGTTTAGAGGATGGTAAAATCCTGGCCCGCATGAGCTATATTAAAGGTTAATGGCCCTAACCTTTAAGTTTTGCCTGCAGGCTTTTCAGTGTTATTTGGCGACTATATCCTGCCGAGTGTATCTTCTCTGTGTGGCTGAACTGGGTCGCCTTTTTGTATAACCGAGGCTTTACTTGTTCTTCCCAAATCTTATCTTGACTTTAGGACTAAGACTATTCACCTGAAATTCGCCATCTACATCGCTATGGGTACTTGGGGAACACAGTTCGTTAGTCTTTGGAACCTGGCAGCCGGGCGGACGGGGAGGTATAGCGGGCGGCTCTGGAGCTGGCGGCTTAGGGCCAGGTACGGACGGGCCAGTAGGGAAAGGAGGAGCCACCCCGGGGGGCTTGGGGCCAGCGGCCGGCGGGCGCTCGCCAGCCGGCGGATGTAGAGGGGCGTGGACGATAGTTAGGCTATTTAGTATCATCTCATCCTCAGACACCAGCTTACCATCCTGGTAGCGCCGCCGGCGGATTTCGGCCCTGGGGATGAAAGCGGAAACCTCGTGGGGCCAGGGGAGGTTGGTACGCCGTACCACCCGCATAACAACATCGCCGATATGGATTTCGATTTCATCGTGGCTGTAAATAGGGGTAATAGACTGTTCGATTTTTGAAGACATCTGTGCTCACCCTGTTTTTGAACCCGCTTACATTAATAATTGTATGTGAGTTATACATTTCTCGTCTCAGTTTATGATTGATTTGAGAACGAAAGCTCGCTTGGTAGCGTTTGGATACTGGAAAAAAGCGTGGGGGAAGATGGAGGAAAATAGGTCCAGTTAGAGAAACTTAATATAAGCTAAAATATAACAGATTGAAGAAGCGGGGAAAAGAAGGACTTGTGGGTAATCAATTTCCCCCCAAACTTAAGACCAAGGAAGGAGTCATATCGGCATGCGAATCGCTATTATCGGGGGCTCCGGCGTTTACGATCCAGGTATTTTAATCAATATTAGAGAAGAAAAAATAGAAACGCCTTTTGGGACTGCTGTCTTGAAGGTTGGTACTTATCAGGGCGAGGAAATAGGCTTCATGAACCGCCACGGGGAAAAACACTCCCTGCCTCCCCATAAAGTGAATTACCGGGCCAACATCTGGGCTCTCAAAAAGATGGGAGTTGAACGGGTTATAGCTACGGCTGCCGTGGGGTCAACCAACCTGGACTTCAAGCCAGGGGAGTTTGTCATAGTGAATGATTTCCTGGATTTCACCAAGACCCGGGCGTATACTTTTTTTGAAGGCGGGGAAATGGGAGTTGTCCATACCGATTTTACTGAGCCGTACTGTCCGGAACTGCGCCGGCTGCTGCTGCAGACAGCGGCTATGATAGGAGTAAAGGCCCATGATGGCGGCGTTTATGCCTGCACGGAAGGGCCTCGTTTTGAAACCCCGGCGGAAATACGCATGATCCGCCAGCTGGGTGGAGATCTGGTAGGAATGACCAATGTTCCCGAAGTAATTTTGGCTCACGAGGTAGGCCTCTGTTATAGCTTAGTAGCTATGGTGACCAATATGGCGGCAGGCATCTCTTCTACCCCTTTAAGCCACGAAGAGGTACTGGAAGTCATGAGCTTAAACGGTAAAAATCTCCGGAACCTAATTATGCGGGCCATCCCTCAGATCCCCCGGGCGAGAAATTGCCGGTGCGCTCATACTGCCGGTAAACTGGACATAGAAGCTGTAAGAAGGGAGTAGATGAATATGCCCCAATCTATTATCCGCGATGCCAGCCTGGCCAGCTCAGGGCTGCTTAAGATTGACTGGGTTAAAAACCATATGCCTATCTTGAATGAAATTCGCCGGGATTTTGAAGTTCGCCAGCCCTTTCGGGGAAAGAGGGTAGCCATGTGTCTCCATCTGGAAGCCAAGACAGCCTACCTGGCACAAGTCCTAAAGGCCGGCGGGGCCGAAGTGGCCATTTGCGGTTCCAATCCCCTTTCCACCCAGGATGATGTCTGCGCCGGTTTGGCGAGTCTCGGGGTGGCCGTTTATGCCTGGCATGGTTGTACCCCTGAAGAGTATACGTCCTTTTTACACCAAGTGCTGGATACCCAACCTCACCTCATTATTGATGATGGTGGAGACTTAGTTCACTTGCTCCATACCGGCAGGCGAGAACTCTTACCCGAGATCATGGGCGGCGCGGAGGAGACCACGACCGGCATTTTACGCTTAAAGGCCATGGAAAGGGAAGGTGCTTTAGCCTTTCCTATGGTGGCGGTTAACGATGCTTATTCCAAGCACCTTTTTGATAACCGTTATGGTACTGGGCAGTCTACCTGGGATGGGATTATGCGCAACACCAACCTCACCATTTGTGGCAAGACGGTGGTGGTGGCGGGCTATGGCTGGTGCGGCAAGGGCATTGCTATGCGAGCTAAAGGTTTAGGCGCCAGGGTGATAGTTACAGAAGTTAACCCTATCCCTGCTAACGAAGCCCTGATGGACGGGTTTGAGGTTATGCCCATGGTAGAGGCGGCCAGACACGGAGATATTTTTGTTACCGCCACCGGATGTATAGATGTGATTCGCGGGGAACATTATGCGCTAATGAAGGATGGTGCCATTCTGGCCAATGCGGGCCACTTTGATGTGGAAATAAATAAACAAGACTTGCAAGCCATGGCCCAAAGCCGCCGGGTAGTGCGCCAGAATATAGAGGAGTTTGTGCTGGCTGACGGGAGGAGAATATATCTTTTGGCCGAGGGCCGTTTAGTCAACATTGCTGCAGCGGATGGCCATCCGGCAGAGATTATGGATTTAAGTTTTGCTCTCCAGGCCTTATGTTTGGATTACCTGGTAAAAAACGTTGGACAGTTGCCCCGGAAAGTCCTACCTGTTCCCTGGGAAATAGATCATCAGGTGGCTTCTTTACGATTAAAATCCCTGGGAGTGGAAATCGATACCCTTACCCCCGAGCAGGAAAGCTATCGGGCCAGCTGGCGGCATGAGTAAGGGTGCGGGTCTGGCACGGTGGCCGACCCCTTGGGTAGGCCCTACCAGCTGGCGGAGACGAGCTTTGTTAAACTTTTGGTGGGCAAGGAGGAGAGCATGAACTACGAACCAGTAGCCCCCATTGCTTGGAGGGAGGATCATATAGAAATTATTGACCAGACGCGGCTGCCGGAAGAATTAATAATACTCCGGCCCCGGACGGTGGAAGATATGTGGGAGGCTATTAAGCAGCTAAAGGTTAGGGGTGCGCCGGCCATTGGTATTGCTGCCGCCTTCGGCCTTTACCTGGCGATAAAAGATTCCCGGGCTAAGGACAAGGAAAGTTTTTATGCTGAGCTGGAGAGAGCGGCCAGGTATCTGGCTTCCTCGCGGCCCACAGCCGTAAACCTTTTTTGGGCCTTAAACCGGGTATTGCTTAAAGTTTCAGGAGCTGCGGAAGAAGATGTAGCAGAACTTAAGAAGCTAGTCTTAAGGGAAGCCCTGGCCATACGTGATGAAGATGAAGCTATGTGCCTGGCCATCGGACGACATGGAGCAGAACTTCTTAACGGTGTAGAAGCAGTTCTTACCCACTGCAATGCCGGTACCCTGGCTACCGCCCGGTATGGTACCGCCTTGGCCCCTATTTATTACCTGGCGGGCCAAGGGAAAGTTTTGCGGGTATTTGCCGATGAAACGAGGCCCCTCCTGCAGGGAGCGCGGCTAACAGCCTGGGAGCTAAAGCAGGCGGGTATACCAGTAACCCTGATCACCGATAATATGGCGGCTACTGTTATGCAAAAGGGTTGGGTTCAGGCGGTTATTGTGGGCGCTGACCGTATAGCAGCCAATGGGGATGTGGCCAATAAGATTGGGACATATGGAGTGGCTATTTTGGCTAAAGAACATGGTATACCTTTCTACGTAGCGGCCCCTAGCTCTACTTTCGACTTGAGTTTATCCGCAGGCCAGGAGATACCCATAGAGGAAAGGGAGCCCAGTGAAGTTACCTGTTTGGGCGGAAGAACTACAGCTCCTTCCGGTATTGAGGTTTTTAATCCTGCCTTTGATGTGACGCCTAACCGTTATGTTACAGCTATCATTACGGAAAAGGGAGTTATTAGGCCTCCTTATGAAGAGAATATTCCCCGGATGTTAGAGGGTGCGAAAAATTGAGGGGCCGCTAAGGCACACCTTGATTATCCTTTGCCCTTTTGTTACAATATAAGCTGGCTGTAAGGGCTGCTTGAAAACCCGAAAAGGGGTTATTTTTTTGCCCTGGTTATTTTTCGTTGGGTTTAGCGGGCAACCATAAAAGCCAAGATTTTTCGAGTTGGCGTTTTTAGGTGGAGTGTAAAGGAGGGGGAAGGGTGGCCGGAAGGTATGATGTGATTATCGTAGGTACAGGGCCGGCGGGTATTTTTGCCGCCCTGGAAATGGTCAGGCGAGAAAGCGAACTTAAAGTACTTCTGTTAGAAAAGGGCCACGATCTGGACAGGCGCATTTGCCCGTCCAAGGAGACGGGCTGTTCTTGCCGGCATTGTTCGCCCTGCTCAGTGGTTTCCGGCTGGGGTGGAGCCGGGGCCTTCAGCGATGGCAAGCTCACCCTATCGCCTGAGGTAGGGGGCTGGCTGAGCGAGTATGTGCCGGAGCGCCAGGTTGAGGATTTAATTGCTTACGTAGATGAAATTTACCGCTATTTCGGGGCACCGGAGAAGGTTTACGGCGGACCGGAAGATGAGCGGATCGCTGATATCCAGCGCCGGGCTATCCTGGCTGATCTCAAGCTGATACCGGCTCCCATCCGTCACTTAGGTACGGGAAGGACTCAAGAAATACTGAAAGCCATGAAGGATTATCTGGAGAAAAAGGGTGTGGAAGTAAGGACGGATACGCCGGTAGAGGATATTATCGTTTCAGAGGGGCGCGTTAAAGGCGTAGTCACCAGGGCCGGCGAGGAGATACCGGCCTCTTATGTTGTCCTGGCTCCCGGTCGTCAGGGAGCTGACTGGCTGCGACAGGTTGCGAGCAAATTGGGCCTGGAACTGGCTGTTAACCCTGTCGATGTTGGCGTGCGGGTGGAAGTGCCGGCGGTGGTCATGGAGCACTTGACCAGTGTCATATACGAGTCGAAATTTATTTTTTATTCTCGAAAGTTTGATGACCGGGTGCGTACCTTTTGCATGAATCCCCACGGCGAGGTAGTATTGGAAAACAACGAAGGCTTGATCACGGTGAACGGCCATTCCTATGCCGATAAGAAGACGGACAACACTAATTTTGCTCTGCTGGTGAGCAAAACCTTTACCGAACCGTTTAAGGAGCCCATAGCTTACGGTCGTTATATAGCGGGCTTGGCCAATCTTTTGGGGGGAAGTGTACTGGTGCAGCGCTTGGGCGATCTCCTCGCCGGCCGGCGTAGTACGCCTGAACGCCTGAGCAAGGGGCTGGTAACCCCCACCCTGAAAGAAGCTACACCGGGCGACTTATCCTTGGTCTTCCCCTACCGCCATTTGACGGCCATTGTAGAAATGTTAGAAGCTATGGATAAAATAGCACCTGGGGTTTACTCGCGTCATACCCTTCTTTACGGCGTAGAGGTCAAATTTTATTCTTCTCGTTTAAAACTAAATTCAGGGCTTATGACTCATATAGAAGGTTTGTATGCTGCTGGCGACGGTGCCGGGGTAACGCGAGGCTTGGCTCAGGCTTCGGCCGCTGGCGTGATCGCGGCGCGGGATATTATGGCCAAGGCTGGTAAAGGGAATTTAGCTTAAAGCATAGGAAAGGCGGTGGCTTTTATGCCGGCAGTGGTCCTTGTGGGCGCCCAGTGGGGCGACGAAGGAAAGGGTAAAATTACTGATTACCTGGCCGAACAAGCGGATATGGTAGTGCGGTACCAAGGAGGTAGCAATGCCGGGCATACAGTTAAAGTGGGGCAGGAGGAGTTTAAGCTGCACCTGGTGCCCTCTGGCATTTTGTACCCTGGTAAAACTTGTATTATTGGTAACGGAGTAGTAGTGGACCCGCAGGTCCTGGTGAAGGAGCTAGAGGGATTGCAAAAGCGAGGTATAGATACCTCGGGCCTACGCTTGAGCTCTCGCGCGCACGTTATTTTGCCTTATCATAGAGGGCTGGATGAAGTGGAGGAAGAGCGGCGCGGCTCCGGCCGCCTGGGCACCACCAAAAGGGGGATTGGACCAGCCTATGTGGATAAAGCAGCGCGCATAGGTATTCGGGTTTGCGATTTGTTAGACCCGGAAGAATTCCGGGAAAAGCTGGCCTATAATTTAAAAGAGAAAAATGAAATTTTTACCAAAGTTTACGGGCGTCCCGGCTATTCCTTAGAAGATATTTTAGAAGAATACATGGTTTATGCGGAAAGCTTGCGCCCGCTGGTGGCCGATACCGGTCGGCTGATAAATCAAGCCCTTAAAGAGGGCCAAAAGGTTCTCTTCGAGGGAGCCCAGGGTACCCTCCTGGATGTAGATCAGGGAACTTACCCCTATGTTACCTCTTCCCATCCGGTAGCAGGGGGGGCCTGCGTGGGGGCTGGTGTGGGTCCGACCGCTATAGATTCTGTTATAGGTGTGGTAAAGGCCTACACCACTAGGGTCGGTGAAGGGCCCTTCCCCTCCGAGGCTAAGGACGCGGCGGGTGACTACCTGCGCCAGCGAGGTATGGAATTCGGCACCACCACTGGCCGGCCCCGGCGCTGCGGCTGGCTGGATGTGGTTATCTTGCGGCACGCGGTGGAGGTCAACGGCCTCACAGGGATAGCCTTGACCAAATTAGATGTACTTACGGGGTTAGACACTTTACGCATTTGCACCGGTTATCGCTACCGGGGCGAGGTGCTGTACGATTTTCCGGCCAACCTCAAAGTCTTGCAGGAATGCGAGCCCGTTTATGAAGAACTCCCCGGCTGGCAAGAGGATATCTCGGGTGCGCGCTCTTTAAGGGACCTGCCAGACAATTGTCGAGCCTATATTAACCAGCTGGAGGAGCTATTAGGTGTACCGGTCAAGATTATTGCCGTTGGACCGCGGCGCGACCAGACCATAGTAGTGAATAATATTTTTGCCTGATCGTGCTGCCTTCACACGCTGTATCAGGGGTTCCGTTGATATAAAGCGGGACCTTTTATTTTTTATGATAGATTGAATTGCTCTTGAAGAACAGTTATAATTAAATCGCCAGGTGGTCAGGCCAGACGAAATTAACAGAGCTTTCTAAACTATGGGAAGGAGGAAGAAACAATTTTGGACCGGGAAGAATTGCTGGCAACCTTTTGCCGCCAGGCGGAAACCATGGGTGCCCAGGTGCTGCGGGAGGCTAATCCCGGGAACTTGGTCAGCCAGGTAGTGGCTTTTTTAAGCCCCCTGGGCAGCCGCGTGGCCCTGGTACATTCACCTTTGGTGGAAGAAGTAGGTCTAGAGAAAGCCCTTGAGCAGGCCGGTTTTCAGGTGGAGAAGGATGGACCGGAGTTTGGCCGTTCTGCCAACAGCGGTATTGTAGAGTTTGACTTGGGCATTGCGGAGACGGGGACCTTGGTTCAGGATGCCACAGATCTGAAAAAGCGACTGGCTTCCATGCTCCCTTTGAATTGCCTGGCTCTCCTTCGGGCAGAACGGATAGTAGCCAATATGACCGAAGCCTTGAACTTTTACTTAAGCCGCGGGACATGGCCGGGATATTTGGCCTTTGTAACCGGTCCCAGCCGGACGGCGGATATTGAGCGCAGCCTCACTATCGGTGTTCACGGTCCTGAAAAGCTGCTTATTGTTTTGTTGGGCTAGCGGAGGTGGAAGAATGGTGAGTAAGGATTTCAAACTTAGGTTACAGAGAGCCCTCCATAATCCAAGCTTGCGCAGCGCTCTGGAGCGTTTTGCGGATTCTTACGTTATTTCCCGGGAACAGGTTTTTGCGGGTCGCGATTTTGAAGCTTTGCGGCAGCGGATCGCCGCCATAAAGAGCGAGGCAGCCAGCCGCTTTGAGGAGCTAGCTGAAGAGTTTACCCGGCAAGTTACGGCCCGCGGTGGTATAGTCTTTCGTGCCCCAGACGCTGCGGCCGCCCGCGAATATATTTTAAAAGTAGCTAAAGAGCACGGCGTGGCTGAATTGGTGAAATCTAAATCCTTTGCTACGGAAGAAATCCACCTCAATGAATATTTGCAGGAGCACGGGATTACTTGCTATGAGACCGACCTGGCGGAGTGGATCTTACAGCTCATGCCGGGAGAGCGTCCTTCCCACATGGTCATGCCGGCCATCCACCTGCCTAAAGAAGAGGTGGCTCGCGTCTTCACCCGGTACCTGGGGCAGCCCGTAGAACCGGATATTAAAAACATGGTCCGCCTCGCTCGCCGGGAGTTGAGGGAGAAGTTCTTAAGGGCCGGCATGGGTATAAGCGGTGCTAACATTGCTGTGGCGGAGACGGGGACCATCATTATTTGCACCAATGAAGGCAATGCCCGCCTTACCACCACTGTTCCGCCTGTACACATAGCCGTTTTGGGCTACGAGAAACTGGTGCCGCGCATGATGGATGTAGTGCCGATACTGGAGGCCCTACCCAGGAGCGGCACGGCCCAACCTATTACCAGCTACATTACCATGATCACTGGTCCGGTCCCGGTAGCGCGGGGCGACGGAGAAGGGCCCAAGGAGTTTCATGTGGTCCTTCTGGATAACGGCCGGCTAAAAATGGCAGCAGATCCCATCTTTAAGGAGGCTTTGCAGTGCATCCGGTGTGCGGCCTGTACCAATGTCTGCCCGGTATTCCAGTTGGTGAGCGGCCAGGTGTACGGTTTTATCTATTCCGGTGGGATCGGCAGCATCTTGACGGCTTTCTTTAATTCCCTGGGGGACGCGGCTGAACCCCAGAGCCTTTGCATAGGGTGCCGGCGGTGTGCTGAAGTTTGTCCTGCCCAGATAAATATTCCCGATCTGGTGCTTAAACTTAGGGAAAGGGTAGTGGAGGAACAAGGTCTCCCTATTACGTACCGGGTGGCTCTGCACGGTGTGGTGGCTAAGCCTAAGCTTATGCATACCCTGCTGCGGGTAGGATCGCGACTGCAGGGGCCGGTGACCCGGGGCCAGCCCTTTATCCGCAGTTTGCCCTTTTCTTTTAGCTCCCTCACCCGGGGCAGGAGCCTGCCGGCCCTGGCGCGGGAACCTTTAAGGGAGCGAATGAAGCGACTGGAAAGCGAGGTTATCCGTCCCCGCTTAAGGGCTGCTTTTTACAGCGGTTGTGTTATTGACTTCGCTTATCCGGAAATCGGTGAGGCCGTTTTCCACATCCTTAAGCAGGCCGGAGTTCAGGTGGTCTTTCCTCAGGGTCAGGCCTGCTGCGGGGCACCTGCTGTTTATGCCGGCGACCAGAAGACAGCCCTGGAGCTTGCCCGGACAAATATTGCTGCCCTGGAAGAAGTAGAGCCAGATGTGGTGATAACGGCCTGCCCCACTTGCGCCGTAGCCCTAAAGCACGATTTTCCCCGGCTTCTGGCCCTCAATGAGGGCTGGCACAAGCGGGCGGAAAAACTGGCAGCCAAGGTAAAAGATTTTACTGAGCTCGTAAAGGAAGTGGGTTGCGCCCAAGGAGGATCTTGGCAAGGCCCCAGGATAAAAATTACCTATCATGATTCCTGCCACTATAAACGCCATCTGAGATTAGATAAGGTGGCCCGCGAGGTCTTGCTTAAGCAACCGGGGTTGGAACTGGTGGAGATGGCCGAGAGCGACCGTTGTTGCGGTTTCGGCGGTTCTTACAGCCTTAAATACCCGGAAATCAGCCTGACCCTGCTGGAACGAAAAATTAAGCATATCCTCGAAAGTGGAGCAGAGATAGTGGTAACCGATTGTCCGGGTTGCCTGATACAACTGCGGGGCGGTCTGGATCAAAAAGGTAGTTCCATCCAGGTGAAGCATACGGCTGAAATTTTGGCTGCTACCAGGCAGGATTAAACCCGCAATAAGTAGAATTTTATTAAATTAAACTGTATGTTAGAGGTAGGGACCAGGTTTGGAATTAAAACCTATTAGAACCAAGAAAATTTATGAAGAAATAGTGCGGCAGATTAAAGAGCTTATTGGCGAGGGAAACTTAAAGCCAGGGGACCGGTTACCTTCAGAACGGGAACTGGCTGAACGGTTAGGCGTTAGCCGTGCTTCTGTAAGGGAAGCCCTGAGCGCCCTGGCGGCCATGGGCGTAATTGCTATCCGGCCGGGGGAGGGAACTTTTGTCCAAACTGTACGCAACGGAGCTATTGTGGAACCCCTGGCCATGGCTTTGTTGCTGGATAGACAGGCTACTATGGAATTGCTGGAAGCCAGGGAGGCCCTGGAAAGCGAGGCCGCTGCTTTGGCTGCTCGCCGGGCCTGCCCGGAGGAAATAGAGAAGTTGGGTGAAATAATAAAAGAAATGGAAGGCGAGCTGGAAAAGGGTTTGTTGGGAGAAGAGACCGATATGCGGTTTCACTTGGCTATTGCCGAGGCAGCCCATAATAACGTGCTGGCTAGGTTGATGCATACGGTTTCTGAAACCATGCGACAGGTTTTGCGCAATAGCCGCCAGAGGCTTTATCTGGCTCCAGGTAATGCTGAAAAGCTTTATGAACAGCACAAGCTCATTTATCAGACCATTGCTTCTCGCAACAGCCGGGCTGCCCGTCGGGCCATGAGCCAGCATTTGCGTTTTGTAGCCGGGGAGTTGCGCAAGGAATGGTAAACAGGTGGGAAATCAATATTTTCCGGGATAGCTCTTTTTGGGAAAAGGCCTGGCAGAAGGCCCAGAAAGAATCCCTCTACGGCCGCTCTGTACTTGAGCGCGACCAGGCAGAATATTGGAACCGTAGAGCTACAAGCTTTGCGGTTCATTCCCGAAGCAACGAAGTTCAGCGCCGGGTGGCTAAGGTACTACATTTTTTGAGTCATTATGATGGCCTGGGGCCCGAAGCAGAAGTGCTGGATATAGGTTGCGGTCCAGGAAGCTATGCCCTGGCCCTGGCTCGTCGGGTGAAAAGGGTGGTCGCCCTGGATCCTTCCCCGGCCATGCTTTCCATTTTGAAAAACAGGATGGAGGCTGAAGGGATAAATAACATTGAGCCGGTCCAGCTTCCCTGGGAGGAAGTGGATCTGGATAAACTTGGTTGGCGCCAGCGCTTTCAGGCGGTGCTGGCGCTTATGAGTCCGGGGATTCGGGATGTTCCAACCCTAAGAAAAATGATAGCTGCTTCCCGAGGGGTTTGCCTCCTGGCCGGTCACCTGCGGCAGGAAGAGCCTGCTAGACATGACCTCTGGGAGAAGCTTATCGGAGGGAAGATGCCACCAATACCGGAGGAGACCCTGTATATTTTTGTCCTGCTTTATTCCTGGGGTTATTTCCCTTCTTTAGAGCTGGAGCGCAGGGTAAGCAAGCGAGAGTTACCGGTAGAGGAGGCTGTACAGGAGCTGGAAAATTTCTTTTACCCTTACCTGGAACTAACTTCTGCAGTGCAACGAGTAATTAGGGATTATGTAAACTCCCATTCCCGGGAGGGGACTTACCTCCAGGAAAGGGAATTCGTTGCTGCCTATCTTTGTTGGGCTGTTTAACATCGAAGGAAAGGGGGCTTTAAGTTGGCCGGGAAAAAGGTTATTTGTACCCTTGAGGCTCCAGCGGCCATTGGGCCTTACTCCCAGGCTATTAAAGTTGGCAATCTAATTTTTACTTCAGGGCAAATACCCCTAGATCCTGCCACAGGGCAAATCGTGGCTGGAGGAGTGGCCGAACAGACGAGGCGGGTGATGGAAAATTTAAAGGCAGTACTGGCGGCGGCAGGTGCAACTCTGCGGGATGTGGTCAAGACAACCCTCTACATCAAGAATATGTCCGATTTTAGCACCATTAACGAAATCTATGGCCAGTACTTTCCTGAAGAACCTCCGGCCCGTTCGTGCGTAGAAGCGGCCCGTTTGCCTAGAGATGTTCTGGTAGAAATTGAGGCCATAGCTGTGGTGGATGAATAAAAAGGGCGGCAACGTATTCCGCCCTCAAAATTTATTCGGGTAGCCAAACATTCGAGAGATTTTATCAGAAAAATTAGGTGGACACCCGCTGGCATAATTTACATAAAGGGAAAATTCGCCCCTGTGAAGAATAATTTGTCAAACTATGTGGCCGGGAACTAATAGAGGACTTTCCTGGCAAATAGGGGGCAAGTTATGCGGGCGTGGCGTTTGTTAGGAGCAGTAGTTTTTTTCTTCCTGGCGTCTCTGTTTGGGGGCTTTCCGCCGGAAGCGCGGGCGGGGAGCAATGCCGGCATCATTCTTTATAAAGTTCAACCAGGAGATAGCCTGTGGTTGCTAGCCCAGCGCTACGGGGCAACTTTGACTTCCATTCAACAACTTAATAATTTAGCCGGTGAGGCTTTAGTCCCGGGTCAGGTTTTGTACCTGCCGGTAACCCTGCAAGGTAGCAACTACAGTTACTTTGTCCAGCGGGGCGATACCCTTTATCTTATATCCTTGCGCACCGGCCGTTCTATAACAGCTATTAAGGCGGCAAGTAATTTACAGGGGGACAACCTTTACCCGGGCCAAACTTTGCTTATTCCCCTGGCCCGTCCTGGAGCCACTGCTTACCAGGTACAGCCAGGCGATAGCCTCTACCTTATTGCCAGGCGCTTCAACTTGACCGTAGCTGAGCTTTCTCGCTTTAACAGCTTAGCCTCCGACCTGATTATGGTCGGCCAGATTTTGGAAGTACCAGATGCTTCTGAAGGACAGCAGACTAAACCGGTTGAGCCGGAACTTCCGGTTTACCGGGTAAAATCCGGAGATACTTTATCGGCTATTGCCCAAAAGTTTAACACTACTGTCAGGGCCATCTATATTACTAATAGGCTTAATTCGGAGATCCTGATGCCCGGTCAACCCCTGTATATACCGGTCAACCGGGCGGAACCGATTATGGTAACCGGCCCCCGGGGAGAGCAAAAGCCGGGATATGGTGAATTTCTGGATTGGGAATGGGCGCGCTGGATATATAATGTGGGGGCAGTGGCCACCATTACCGACCTGGATAGCGGCCTATCTTTCCGGGTACGGCACCTGGGAGGGTCCAATCACGCCGATAGTGAACCTTTAACTGCTGCCGATACGGCTATTATGAAGCAGATTTTTAACGGCCGGTGGTCCTGGGATACCCGGGCGATACTTCTCAAAGTCGGCGACCGAGTGCTGGCTGCCTCTATGGCCGGGCAGCCCCACGGTGTTGAAACTATCTTGGACAACAATTTTCCCGGCCATTTTGACTTGTATTTCTGGAACAGCCGCAGCCATAATACCGGTGAGATCCAGCCCCAGCATCAGGCTAATGTCCTACGCGCTGCCGGGCTAACAGAGGCGCCCTAAAGGAAAGTGTAGAAGGCATACGAAAGTGTAGAAGGCATACGGTATTAAGAAGGAATAAATTGTAAGTTCTTGACAAAAGAGAAAGGAGGGGATAAAATAAAAGTGCACGGGCGGAAGTAGCTCAGCGGTAGAGCATCGGCTTCCCAAGCCGAGGGTCGCGGGTTCGAATCCCGTTTTCCGCTCCAGTTTACTAAATCAAGGCTTCCCGGAAATAGCGGGG
This sequence comes from Thermanaeromonas sp. DSM 22490, assembly GCF_056378755.1. Classification (NCBI taxonomy): domain Bacteria; kingdom Bacillati; phylum Bacillota; class Clostridia; order Neomoorellales; family Neomoorellaceae; genus Thermanaeromonas; species Thermanaeromonas sp. DSM 22490. Next base: position 5,199 of record NZ_JBJHHE010000034.1, on the reverse strand, counting down.
AAGCCTTTTTTAGTTGAGTCCGATGCTCCTGGCGGTGCAGCCCCCTCCAGGGGAAATACTGGAGGGAGGTTTCGCTATAGCTCGCCTGTACCGCATAGACCCCAGCAAGCGCTTCTCTACCTGGGAGGAGGCCTTAAGCGCCTTCCTCCTCGAGAAGCAGGCTTTAGCGCTGGCTGGTAGGACGCTCTTTGACTATGAATGGCACGTAGGAAGGTTTTTCCGCGAGTATTCTAACGCCTGGAGCAACAGCGCTTTATTGGAAAGGGCAGTATTGGAGTACTTCACCGGTCTTGCGGCAGAGAGCGCTGCTTACTCTTTTACCTCACTTAGAGACCTTGCTCTCATCCACTTTTCGCTGGACACTGGCTGTCGCCCAGCGGAAAGCCTGCGGTTGAGGCCTGGTAACTTTAACTGTAGAAGGCGTTATAAGAGCTCCCTTAGCTCGTTTGGCGATAGCCTGGCACTCTTCAAGATGGCGCTGATTACTTTAGGTGATAACGTTTCCTTGCCATGTACCGGTACCGTAGCCCAGCGGCTTGGGTCCTGTGGGTGGCTCAGGAAGTAATGGCTCCCCTGAATGCGCATCACCACAAACCCGGCACGCTGTAAGGCCCGTAGCATTTCCTTTCCTGTGACCCGTGGAAGCCTGCTCAAGCCGGTATCACCACTTCTGCTATTGAAATATCTACGTCGCCAGAAGGAACTGGCTGACCCGTTGCTTTAAGCCCTTCCACGGTCACGGCAATGGCCTCTTTAACCCGCTCCAATGCCTGCTCTTTGGTCTTCCCCTGGGTAGCACACCCCGGTAGGGCTGGAACGGTAGCCACGTAAACGCCTGTTTCATCATCCCACTCCAGTAACACCTTGAAGCGCATTGCTCATTCCTCCCTGGCGTTAGCATTTCCATTAGCATCCGGCAACATATACCCTGGTTGGCAATTAAAGAAGCTTCCGATGGTCACTTACCCCTTTGGTACAATTTTACCACAAACATTGGGTAACACAGAGGTTCGGGTACCCCATTTCGAGGAACCCCCGAGGAGACGTACGGCTCCAGCCCTAAGGACGTGCTGCCAAGCGATATTTGGTAACTGCCATGTGGCACGTCAGAGCAGGTTTTATAGTTGCAGAAAATGCCCCCTTTGTGTGCTGTACAGAAGAGAGCTCGGGAGTTTTATGAACCGGCCTTTATTCTACCCGAGAAGGGAGGCGGTTCTTGACCGAAGTCTTAGGTTGGTCTTTACGCCTGAAGAAGACGGTTAGCAGTCCAACTATTTACTGTTAAAAAAAAACGTTTTTGGCAGGATTTCTCAGAAGTACGGCGTATTAATATAAACGTTAACAAAGCTGGAAGGGAAAACTAATGCATTTTTCCCACCAGCGTTCTGGAGGTGATGAGCCCTTGCCTAACTTACATGGGCGCCTATGGGCAAGGGTGAGCCAGTGGCGCAACCGGACATAACGAAGGCCGGTTTTGTATTTTACACAGAGGAGGTGGGGGTATTGAGGGTATGTATTAAAAAGGCTTCATGCACTGGCATGGCTTAACGGAGAAGCGCCTCCGCCAGTGCCGAAGCCAAAGAACACAATGCGGGATTATTATAACACGTCTCATGCCAAAAAGAAAAGAGAAATCGCGAAACGCGAGGAAAAAGCTCAGATTCGGAGGAGGTTAAAATATCTATGCGCAGAAGGGCAATACTTACGGGTGTACTGGCCCTGGCTTTGGTTCTGGCATTTGCAGGGGCTGCGATGGCAGCTACTGTTCCTGGCACACAAATATCAAATGATCTATCGGCATCAGTCACGGTAGTGTCCCCAGCAAACTCGATTACTTTACAATGGTATGCAGGTAGTGTTCAAGCCGGCAGTGAAACCGTAAGCGCTGTTGACCCAACCGGACTTCAGAGTGTTCGAGTAGGAGACACCATACCAGTAGCTTTCAAGGCTATTAAAAATATCTCAGGTACTATAGACCGCGTATTATATGTTGTGGAAGTAACAGGTAGCCAAAATGGGTTTACTGTCCAGGGTTACGATTATACATTGAACCAGTGGATACCGCTTGGTTATGATAGCCAAGGAGGGTTCTATTACTGGGGACCTCGACAAGGTTTTAGCTTTACGGATGCCATGGGCACTCCTACTAGCCCCTTCAAGATTACTTTTAGCCAACCTGGTACCTACTCCTTCAAGATTTACGCCGTCCAGCTACCGTTGTAAGCGCAACAGTATTGTTCAGCAGCATGGGCAGGAGATGCCTTCCTGCCCATGCTAGTATCTTAGAGGAAAAGGAGGATGATAGGACTGTGCACCGAAAAAGGCCCTTAGCCCTAACCTCTTTGTTCATGGTGGTTGCTTTATGTTTACTGGCCTTTTCGCCTGTTGCAGTAGCTACCGAAGAAAAGATTTCCAACGAGCTCACTGCAACTGTGGAAGTGAAGGATTTAACCCCACCTCAAGTGCAGTCCACCGTCCCGGCCCACGGCTCTACAAACATCGCTGTAACCCATGTCATTACAGTAATATTTAATGAGACGGTGAAAGAGGGGCCTAATTTTGAGCAAATTTCCCTTAAGAGCGATGGCAGCGAAGTTAGTATAACCAAAAACTTGGAGGGCGCAGTTCTAACGATTCGCTCCGTGAATTATCTCAGCTATAATATGCACTACATCCTCACCATCCCCGCCGGCGCAGTAGTAGACGAGGCAGGCAACGAACTGCAGAAAGCCTACACCATAGAGTTCACCACGGAGTCACGGCCTAGCGGCGGAGGGGGTGGTGGAGGTGGTGGTACCGTTTCCCCACCAGTACAACCGCCTGTTACTCCACCCGGCGCAGTGGAGCCCGTTAAGGAAGAAATCATAGAAGAGGCCTTGACCAAGGCACAGGAGACGGGGAAGGTCGTTATCCAGGTACCGGAGAATGTAGTTGAAGTTGCTCTGAAGAAAGAACAAATAGACAGGCTGGTAGGAGCCGGACGCCCAATGGTAATTGATCTTAAACTCGCGGCTTTTGAATTACCTAAGGAGATATTAAAAGCTCCTGCAAAGGCTGCACCTGAGGTCGTTCAAGTCCAGGTTAGAGCACAGTCCCTTGCACCTGAAGCTACCAAGGACTTCTCCGAGAAAGTAGCCAATACGTCGGTATACTCTCCCATAGCCCCGATTATTGACCTGGCTATATTGGGGGTTACGGCCAAAGGGGAGCAGGTATATGTAAGGGCCTTTGAAAAGCCTGTTAAGATTAGTCTACCCGTTCCCACTAACATGTTAGGGCAGGCGGAAAAAGGGTTGCTGATGGTCGGGCGGTTAAATGAAGTTGTCATGCGCTGGGAAGAGGTTCCAAGCCGGTACGATCCGCAAAAGGGGACAATGGTTTTTGAGACTAACCATCTAAGCCTTTATGCCTTACTGGAAAAGAAGGCCCCGCCCCTCCGCAGTTTTGCAGATATTTCGGGTCACTGGGCACAGCGGGACATTGAAATAATGACTGGCCTGGGTATTGCACGCGGAGTGGTAGAGAACAAGTTTAATCCTAACGCTAATATCACCCGCGCTGAGTTTCTGGCCTTCTTGATTAGGACTCTAAACTTAAGCGAGAAAAAAGACTTGGGACCCCACTTTGTGGACGTAAGCCGGGATAGCTGGTACTACAGTGTAGTAGAAACCGCGTACGGGGCTGGTCTAGCCAGTGGCTACAGAGACGGTACTTTTAAGCCCGAATGGCCGGTAACAAGGGAGGAAATGGCTGCTTGGCTTGATAGGGCAGCAGCCTACGCAGGCCACCGGATAGATACTGCCGGCGAAGCGGAAGCTTTACTCCAGGCTTTCCCCGATGACCATACAGTTAGCAACTGGGCTAGACAGAGTACAGCCGCTGCCGTGAAAGCTGGTATCTTGCGTGGTCGCTTGGGGGGTAAGTTAGACCCACTAGCCACCGCTACCCGTGCAGAGGCGTTAGTGATGCTTAAAAGGTTACTGGTTTACATGAAGCAGTTACCAGAGTAACTAGGGCCGTACTAGATAAACTAAGTTCAATGGGACAAGGAGGCCGGATTATAAAAATAGTCCGGCCCTGTTCTTTTTGTGAATGTTAGGATCGGGTACCCACAGGCTACACCTGTACCTACCCCAAGATTCTTGCATGTCCACTGACCATGCCCGATGAAACGGGTATTTCGCAACAGCCGGGCAACGATCCCCTTCCAGCGGCCCTCCTGCGCTCGGGTATCCCGGCTCCGGCGATGGAGCAAGCACGGGCACCGCTCCTCTCTAGTTTTCCGCACACCTGCTGCATGGAGATAGTTGCTATAAGCTCTTTTCTACTACGGAAAAATTTGAGCAGTTAAAAATTGGTACTTCCTTGCGAAATGCCAATGATTGGAAGCAACTCACGAGGGAAGGCCAACCTGCTTGCTTTTGGGCTTTTGCAGCCAGGGCAAGAAGTCTTGCGCTATAGCCTTATCCTCTATACGCTGTGCAACGCTCTGCCCGAATGCGGGAGAGTTCTCCGCCTTAAACCCACATTTGTGGCACAGGGCGTAGAGGACGTACCGCTTCCGGGCCAAGGGTATCATAGCTGCTTATGCCGGACCACACCCTGCCATGCTCCAGCGGCCTGCCGCAGTAGGCGCATCTGCTCGCCAGTATGTGAACTCGCTGCCAGTGCTCTTCGGGGATACCCAGAGCGCTCTAAGCGCGTCCACGACTTTTTGCCGCTGTGTAGTCAGGTCGTGTTCTTTAGCGCTGCCTAAGACCTGCCAGCGGTACCCCGCGAAGGTCAGCGCAAGGTCTTTTTCCTCCACGTCTCTACCAGTAACGAATAGGCGCCCGTCGGCCTGGCAGCGGCCCCTTGGCCTCAGAAACAGAAGTAAAAACTAGCGGACTGCTCTTTCTTCTTGGGCTGTAAGCCTTTTGTCTAACTTTTTAATGTCCTCCCAAACTGCACGGAGCTCTTTCTTTATAGTAGCTACGTCTTTCTGCAGCCGCCTTAAAATCTGAATGGATTCTTTTTGTACCTGGGACAATTCTTCGTAGCGCTGGAACAACTCCTTTTGTCCGTCGAATAATTGTTTTTGGCCTTGGAATAGCTGTTGCTGGCCCTGGGCGAGTTCTTGGTAGCGCTGGGACAGCTCTTTTTGGCCCTGGAATAGCTGTTGTTGTCCCTGGGCGAGCTCTTCCTGGCGCTGGGACAGCT
>NZ_JBJHHE010000033.1:0-22427 GCF_056378755.1 Thermanaeromonas sp. DSM 22490 | reverse complement strand
TCCTCAGTTCGTTTTCTGAGGAAGATTATCCCTTAAACTCGAGCACTGTGCCAAGGTGGGTTGTATTTGACGCTTACCCGGCCGAGATTTTGAGATTAGGCTTCGGCGGTTATTTCAGAACCTAGGCTACAAAGTCGAACTGAAACGGGGTTATAAAGACCACGGGGCAGACCTTATCCTTACTAATCCCCAGGGAGTTAAAATAGCAGTCCAGGCCAAAAAACTAGCTGCTAGGGAAGGCAAAATTGGAGCAAGGGTTATAGGGGAAGTATTGAGGGGCAAGCAATATTATGGCTGTCACTATGCCATGATTGTGACCAATCAGCGCTTTACCGAACAAGCAAGAGAGGAAGCCAAGAGGTTAGGGGTAATCCTTTGGGACCGGGATAGCCTATCTCAGCACCTAGAAAAAGAAAAACTCAGACTTAAATAAGATGGAGGGTGAATTTTTGTAAAAGAGGTGAAGGCAAGTTATTCCGTAGGCAGCTTTTAATAAGGGAGAAGAATAAATAGGTTGTCATAAAATTAAGGGGCTAAAGTAGAGTGTGTTGGAGGAGATGGGGGTTTAACAGACAGCATGAAGATAAATAAACAAGTAGCCGACATTATAGCATCAATTCCAAAATCCATTTTAGAACCTATTGAATGGAAAACTGATCCAAATCGTGGTGGTGTTTACGAATTTCGCGTCTCAATTGAATGTGACTATCCAGGTCGTATTTTTATGAAAGGGAGCTATAACAGAAAACTGGATCGCTTTTCTTTCGTAATAATATATAATGGATTTAGGATTAAAGCTCTCGACGTGGGAAAAACTCATACACTTCGTTGCCCTATTCATGGAGTTAAAAAGGTCGGGAATAAACATAAGCATTCCTGGCAAGACTGTTGCAAGGATAAATGGGCGTACGAACCGGACGATATAACAACAGGGGCACCGATACATCAGGTATTTGAAGAATTTCTTAGAGAATGTAATATCTCATATAACGGCAAGTTGCCGCCCTTGCCGCCAGAACAACTGGAGTTGTGGAGATATGAAGTGCTGGGAAATTAAGGATAAACTATATAATTCTCTCTCTTCGCTTTTTACTTGTGAAGATAAGGGGGACTTTTTGTCCATTAAAACACCATTTAGTTATCCTGATGGGGATGATATTGATTTGTTTATATTGCCCTCAAATAGTCACATTGTGATTACCGATATGGGAGAAACCTTACGTTATCTTGGCACTTATGATTTCGAAATAAGAACTTCAAGAAGTAGAACTGAGATATTTGAAGATGTTCTCAAGTCTTTTGGTGTTAGTTATTTAAAAGGCCATCTATTTATTAACCTAAGATCGCCCGATGAAATCGGTGAAGCTATGTTACGAATGGCGCAAGCTATTACTAGGGTCTGTGATTTGTTGTATACTATCCGGCCTAAAAGTACCGCAGCTTTTAAAGAAGAGGTGAGAGAGCTACTTGAAAGCGAGAATCTTGAGTATGAAGAAGACTATCCGGTTCGCGGCGGTTCTACCTTGATTTATGATATTGATTTTGGAGTAAAAGTACGTAATACTATAAAACTTGTTAAACTAGTTTCCACGACTTCTCCCGAAGGTACACGCTCAACAGTAGATAGAATATCACGTTTATGGTTAGATATTGCACAAGTTACTGTTGATAAGGGATTGCGTATTTCCCTTATTAATGATATTAGCTTAATTTGGCGACCGGAAGAAATAAGTGTGTTAAGTTTTATTTCAACAGTTCATACATGGAGCAAAAAAGAACTTTTTATTGAACACCTTAAGGTGGCGTAAAACATCGAGCCACCTTACTGTACCTTAATTCTTTTTCCCTTATCATTCCGCTTAAACGCCTGGAACATCCAGGCGGTTTCTATTATCAGACTATCGTTGTATGGGTCTAAGAATAAGCTGGAATTCCATCAATCCCCTGTTGGCTTTATTTAGCTCGCCGTCAAAGCGGTAAGCCCGGGGATCAGATTCCGAGCCGTACTCAGCAATAGTGGAAAAATCGATACTTCCCGTTAAGTCCGCAATATCCTGGGATTTGGGATCGGAAGGACTGAAAGTGCCGATACCTATTCTTTTTTCCTCGGAAAACAAGATGCGCTGTACAAGTACCTCTTCTATTCGTCCACCATATTTTTCCTCTACCATCAACCGACAGTAAGGGCACAAGTTCCCTTCAATATAAATACCGTATTCATCCATAAAGTCTTGTCGAAGCTCTTGGGGAATAAGATGTAAAGGTTCCTCATGCATAGGACAACCTTTAATAGCATAAACTGCTCCTTCATCTTGGCGAGTATAACGTTCTAACCCCCGCTTAAGCAAATTAACCAAGGTGGACTTTCCCCCGCTAACGGGACCCATAAGCAGGAGAATGCGCTTGCGTACGTCCAGCCGCCGGGCAGCAGCATGAAAATATTCTTCTACTAGCTTTTCCAAAGTACGGTCAAGGCCGAAAATCTCATCAGCAAAGAAACGATAGCGTTTAACACCTTCTACTTCTTCCACTCCAGCCGCTACGATCATATCATAAATACGAGCATGGGCTAGCCTGGCTATTTTAGGATTGGCAATTACCAATTGAAGGTAGTCTTTAAAGGTCCCTTCCCAGGCCAATTTTTTTTCTTCCCGTCGGTATTCCTCTAACCTCTCCAAAATTTTCATAAAGCTCTTCCCCCTTAAAGTAAAGGGTTATTATATAATATGAATAGGATGCTTGAAAAAGAAGGTGCCCCAACGGGGCTTGCACCAAAGGAGGCCTAGCCCATATAATAAGGCGAAGATATAAATAATTGCTTAAAAGAAAGAAGGAAAGGGCTAGAGAAAACCGAATTAAATCTAGTTTTATGAGCAAAAAATAAACGGCGGGGGATGGATGTGGGTTACAAATATGAGTTTACTTGGCTTATTCGCTTACCAGTGGATGAGCTACCCCAACAACCCGGTGAGCAAAAGGGGGAGGGGGAAAATTTACTCCTCTGGAGGCGCAGTAGCGGCAACATTATCCTGGGCTATTTTCGCCAGGGGCATAAATTGACCCACCCCGTAGGTTTAGAAGCATTGATTGTTACCAAGAGCGAAGAAGTGCTGGGCTACGGGCGCGTTATTAAGTCGGAAATTTATCAGCTGCCAGACGGTTCTATTACCACCGTGGTGGAATTTTCCGTAACTCGACTGTTTGATGAAGAAGAAAAGCGCATCATTACTAAGGTTTTCCGGGAAATGTATGGTAGGGAAAAACATTCTACGGTATAATGGAGCCGATATTATTTAGAGGAGGTTCCCTCCATGTTATTGGGTAAAGACTTTTTTATTAAAGCGGATGGATTATTACAATTTGAACCTGGAATTGTCTTTCCCGAACCAGATATTCGTCGCATGGCAGATGCTTTACCCGTGCTTTATGCTAGCAATGTAACGCCTAGCGACCGTCCCCTTTATTATATGTACCGAGGCGTATGTTTCGCCAAGGACGAGGAAATTTTTGCTAAAAATGATATCCGTTACGACATTACAGTAATCTTACCAGGAACCATCGAAGGAGAATATATTAAAACCATAGGACATTTTCATCCTTTAAAACCCCATTCCTCAGAAACTTATCCTGAGTATTATGAAGTTCTGGAGGGAGAAGCCCTTTACCTACTGCAAAAGAATAGCCGGAGCGGCGATGTAGAAGAAATTGTCGCGGTGGAGGCCAAAAAGGGGGATAAAGTCTATATCCCTCCTGCTTACGGCCATGTAACTATTAACCCAGGTAATACCCCCTTGGTTATGGCCAATTTGGTGGAAAGCCATTTTTCTTCCCTATACGGTCCTTTCCGGGAAAAGCGCGGCGCTGCCTATTATTATTTGCAAGGCCAAGGAGAAAAAGGCGAGTTTGTGAGAAACCCCAACTACCAGAACTCTGTTGCTCTGAAACTTGTGGCCGCACCTAATCTACCCCAACCCACACCTGCCGTCAAGAACAAATCCCTCTACGAAGCTTTTATTGCCGACCCCGAAGCCTTTAGGTTCTTAAAGTAAGGCATTTGAAAAAACATAAGGCCCTTGGCTGGGTTCTTAGAAGTCAAGGGCCTTGTTGTCTATTGTTGTTTAAATATTATCCAAGGCTTCCTTAATTTCTTCCCTAACACCGGGATCTGTTTCTCTCCCATAAGCTAGCGTTAATGCCTTTCGTACCTTAGGAATCCCTAATCTCCCCAAAGCCCAGGCTGCGTGACCACGTACCGTTGGCGAAGGAGAGGTAAGAGCCCCCTCTAAAGCGCATAAAGCTGCTTCTTCTGTACAGCGAGCATTGCCCAGAGCAATGGCTGCATTGCGTTGTAAAATAGATTTACCCCGCCAGGCCAGGGCCGTAGAACCGAAAAGCTCGTTAAATCTTTGATGGTCCATAGTTAAAATCTGGACCAAATCAGGATATACAAAGGGAGCCCCCGCTAAATTCAAACCTTCATTTTCCGGGCAGACATCCTGGCAAACATCGCAACCGAAGAGTCTTTGCCCCAGGTAAGGCCGCAGTTCTCGAGGAAGGAAACCACGCTTCTGGGTAAGGTAAGACAGGCAACGTTCGGGCTGTAACGTATAAGGCGAAATAAGAGCCCCTGTAGGACAGGCTATCAGACAACGTCCGCACCCCTGGCAACGCTTTTCCTCTTTCGGCAAAGTTGGCTCCACATCTAAATCCGTAACAATCAATCCCAAAGCAACCCGGGACCCTAACCCAGGCACAATTAAAGAACAGTTATAGCCGTAATAACCCAGGCCGGACCAAAAAGCTGCTTCTCGCTCGAGCAAAGGCCCATTATCTACCTGTATAATGGCCCAAGTTGCCCCTCGGTCTTTTAACCACTCGGCCAAGGGTTCTAAGAGACGAGTCAAAACCCGGTGATAATCTTCCCCCCGGCCGCTCATGGCAATGGTCCCCTGCTTAAGTCCCGGTGGTTCATCAGCAGGAAAATACCAGGAATAAGCAACCGTCACCACTGTCCTGGCCTGGGGAAACATTTTTAGGGGCTGACACCGCACTTCCAGGCTGCCGGTAGCAAAGGGAGTCTTCCACCCTTCTTCCTCCCGGCGCAAAAGTTTCTCCAGCCCGCGCTCAAAAACAATCCCCGCCGGAACGGCCCCCAACCTTAAACCCGGCTCAGCTGCCTTACGCTGGAGATCTTTTATTGAAAACATAACAAACTAAACCCTTGCAACTCGGCTCAATATCCTTCATCTGAAGCTTCTAGCATCTGGCATCTGCCGGCGCTACAGTTAAAGCCGCAGATAGGACAAATAGCTTTGTTTCCCGGTTCCGCAACAAAAGTATTTCCACAACGACTACAACGGTAACTTTGGGGGGCGTTATTAGCCCCTGCCATCGGCCCAGCCATTTTACCTTTCCCTCCTTAATTCTCACTCTAACTTATTATGGCTCGGGCCTGTTCGAGTTATAATAAAAACCACCAACTAAGAGGCCTGGTAGCTATTTCTTTTTAGAATTTCAGGCATTATTTCAAAGAACAGCTCCACCAATCGGGGATCAAATTGAGCTCCCGCTCCGTGCTCCAGTTCTCGAATGCCATCGCGCAAGTTTTTGGAATACTGGTAAGCCCGCGACGAAGTCATAGCATCAAAGGCATCTGCCAGGGCAATAATGCGAGCTCCCAAAGGAATCTCTTCCCCTGTAAGACCGTGATAGCCTTTACCATCCCATCGCTCATGGTGATGACAAACCAGAGGACACAGCACCTTTAGCTTGGCCTTGGCAGCCAGTATCTCCACCCCGTATTCCGGGTGTTTCCGCATGATCTCCCATTCATCAGCTGTTAATCTAGCGGCTTTATGCAAAATAGAAGGTTTTACCCGCATTTTTCCAATATCATGTAGCAACCCCGCGAGGGCAATAAGTGCTACTTCCTTGTTTTGTAATCCCAGGCCTAGCCCTAAAGCCCAGCAAAGGTTACTAACATTGCGGCAATGCTGGTAAGTAGACATGCTATGAAGGCGCAGCTTCTCAAGCAGAATATTAATTTCTGAAAACGACACCAGCCCTCTCCCTTCTACCCGCCAAGATCATTCTACCTAAAGTTTCGACAAATCTCAAGAGAATGTCTTACCCGAAGCGGCCAGTAATATAATCTTCTGTCCGCCTATCCCGGGGCCTGGTAAAGAGTTCTGGAGTGGGGCCATATTCCACTAGCTCACCGTTGAGAAGAAAAGCCGTATAATCTGCGACCCGGGCCGCCTGCTGCATATTATGGGTAACAATGACAATAGTATAATTCTTTTTTAACTCACTTATGAGATCCTCAATTTTCAAAGTCGCCGCCGGGTCGAGGGCCGAACAAGGTTCGTCCATAAGGAGCACTTCTGGTTCCACCGCTAAAGCCCGGGCAATGCAAAGCCGTTGCTGCTGTCCTCCCGAAAGGCTAGCTCCCGACATATGGAGGCGATCCGCCACTTCCTCCCACAGAGCTGCCATGCGCAAGCTTCTCTCTACCACTTCTTCTAATCTGGTGCCGGGCTTTAAACCATGGATGCGCAAACCAGCTGCTACATTATCAAAAATGGACATAGTGGGAAAGGGATTAGGTTTTTGAAATACCATACCGATCTTATGGCGTACTTCCGTGGGATCAACTCCGGGAGCATAAAGATCTTGATTATCTAATAAAACCCGTCCCGTGACCTTCGCCCCAGGAACAAGTTCGTGCAAGCGGTTAAGGCAGCGGATGAAAGTAGATTTGCCGCAGCCCGAGGGCCCAATTATAGCCGTAACCCGGTTGGCCTCTATAGCCAGGGTTACGTTATTTACCACCTGATTACGGCCATACCAGGCACATAAATTCTCCACCATTATTTTAATAGCCAAAACCTATCTCCCTCCGTTAACCTTCCTGGCTGCCAGCCTGGCCGCTATACTGGTCGCCAATACCATAGCTACTAACACCAGAGCTGCCCCCCAGGCCAGACGATGCAAATCTTCATAAGGTGTTGTTGAATAAGTAAAAATATATACTGGCAAAGAAGCGATGCGCTCATCTAGCCCTGTAGGCCAGTACCTGCTGTTAAGGGCGGTAAAGAGCAGAGGCGCAGTTTCTCCTGCCACCCGGGCCGTGGCCAGCATAGCACCGGTAATAATACCGCCCATCGCGCTGCGCAATACTACACTCTTAATAGTCCGCCCCTGGGTAGCCCCCAGGGCCAGTGAAGCTTCTCGCAAGCTTTGTGGTACTAACCTTAGCATTTCCTCTGTAGTGCGAGCCACTAAAGGTAGCATAATAATGGCCAGGGCTATGCCACCGGCTAGGGCAGAAAAACGCTTCATGGCCAAAACTACAGTACCATACACTACAATGCCCACAATGATTGAAGGTACCCCTGCGAGTACATCACACATGAAGCGCACCAGCCAGGCCAGACGGCCCTTACCGAATTCAGCCAAGTAAATACCAGTTAAAATTCCTACCGGAACGGCCATGGCCCCCGCCAGAAGCACAAGAATGATGGTGCCTAAAATAGCATTGGCCAGCCCGCCACCAGACTCCCCCACAGCCTTGGGTAGCTGGGTAAAGAAATCCAGATTGAGGGCTGGTAAACCTCTAATTGTAACGTAAAGGAGTATACTGGCTAAGGGTATAAGGGCTATAACCGTGGCTATAACGGTTAAAGTTAGCATAAAGCGGTTCCATAATTTTCTTCTTATTTTGCGGTTCCACATTATTCCCGGCTCACTCCCTGGTTTACTCGCCACACCAGCAACCGCGCTATAATGTTAACCAGCAAGGTTATTATAAATAATAAGAGCGCCGCCGCCATCAGAGCTGAAAGGTGCAGCTCGTCAAAGCCTTCGCTAAATTCATTGGCTATAACGCTGGCAATAGTCTGACCCAACTGAAATAATGAAGGGGAAACCTGGGGCCGGTTGCCTATGACCATGGTAACTGCCATAGTTTCTCCCAGGGCCCGACCTAGACCCAAAATAATGGCACCAATAATACCCGAACGGCCATAGGGTAGGACAGCCATCCTGATGGTCTCCCACCGCGTAGCGCCCAGGGCCAGCATTCCCTCCCTCTGGGATTGGGGCACAGCCATAAGCACCTCACGGGACACTGCAGTAATAATGGGCAAAATCATAATGGCTAAGATCAACCCTGCTGCCAGCATACCTACACCCAAGGGTGGACCCTGAAAAAAGGGTAAAAAGCCTAAAGTCTTCCCCAGTAAGGGTTGTACAGTTGTACGGAGCCAGGGCACTAATACAAAAAGCCCCCATAGCCCGTATATGACGCTAGGAATTGCAGCCAGCAATTCCACCAAAAAAGAGAGCGGTTCACGGAGCCATGGGGAGGCTAGTTCCGCCAGATAAATGGCTATGCCTAAACTCAAAGGTACGGCTAAGAGTAAAGCCACCAAAGATGATACCAGGGTCCCATAAATTAAGGGCCAAGCGCCAAACTTTTCATGTACTGGATCCCATCGCGTTCCAGTTAAAAATTCCCAGCCAAAACGCATAAAAGACAGTTCAGAACCCTTAACTAGTTGATAACCCATAACTAATATTATAAAAATAACACTTAGCGCAGCTAGGCGAGTAAAACTAATAAAAATTACGTCTTTGATTCGACCAATTTCTGTTTTCCCCCACATATCCTAACCTCCAGCAGGTCACCTTTCCTTCTCGATCGACGATATTATAGCATAAAGAACGCATAGGGGGATCCCCGAGAACCTTCTCGGAGTTTCCCCCTGCAAACTTTTTTCTCCTATCGGTTAGATTTATTTGATAAAGGTTTCGCCTTTATAATTAAGTTGCTTAATCTTAGCTTCTGCCATTTTAACTACATTTTCGGGCAAGGGAGCATAAAGAAGTTCTTTGGCCAATTTCTGCCCATCATGGATGGCCCACCAGAGGAAGTTGCCTAAAGCCTCGCCTTTAGCCTTATCCTTCTGGTCCTTGTAGACCAAGAGATAAGTGTAACCGGCGATGGGATAAGCGTTATCACCAGGCGGATTGGTAAGGGAAACGCGCATATCTTCCGGCATAGTAGTTGCAGCGCCTGCTGCTGCCGCCGTAGTTGTGTCCAGGGTGGGCTCTACAAACTTGCCGGCCTTATTCTTAATAAAAGCATAAGGTAAATTGTTTTGTAGAGCATAGGCCAATTCTACATAGCCAATAGCACCAGGCGTCTGTTTTATGGTGCCTGCTACACCCTCATTACCTTTACCTCCGATACCCACGGGCCATTCCACGGAAGTACCCATGCCCACCTTTTCCTTCCAGGTGGGGCTTACTTTGCTCAGGTAATCAGTAAAGATATTGGTAGTACCGCTACCATCAGAGCGGTGAACCACAGCTATATCTTTATCCGGGAGTTTAATATCCGGATTAAGGGAAGTAATCCTATTATCGTTCCATGTCTTGATATTACCTAAAAAAATATCGGCAATAACTTCAGGGGTCAATTTCAAACCCTTCCCTATACCTTCCAGATTATAAGTAATAACCACAGCACCTGCCACCGTGGGAATATGGAAAATCTGCCCAGGTGCTTTAGCCAGCTGCTCATCCTTCATGGGGGCATCGCTACCTGCGAAATCCACTGTTTCCTTTAAGATATTGTTGATACCACCACTGCTACCGATAGACTGATAATCAATATTAACATTGGGATTAACCTTCTTATATTCCTGTATCCATTTACTATAGAGGGGATAGGGGAAAGAAGCTCCGGCACCATTAAGATTTACAGGACCAGGCTTCCCGCTCTGGTCGGCAGATTGGCTCTCTTTCTGGGACCCACAGCCAGCCATGGCCAGAACCATAACCACCACCAGGAACCCTACCAGCGCTAACCGTGGCCAGGTTTTGCCTAGAATATTAAGATTCATGCCTTTTTTCCTCCTTGGCCCTTTTTACGGCAGGCTTGACCCACCAAGAAGATTATATAATCCTTCTGTTAATTCTCAATTAGATCTGGGTTAATGTTATGTTAAAGTTCTTAGAATAGATTGCTTGCTTTCACGGATAAAAAGGTGTAGGATAGTTGCTGTTTGGAGGTGAAGCGTGTGAAACTATTACGTTTAAATCAAGAAAGTAACATGGACCTCCTGCCCGACTATCTCTGGGATGGTAAAAGTCCGGAACTTAAGCCTAAAATGGTCGTATCTATACGCCAGGGCCGGATAAAGCAGGTGGTACCCCAATCTGAATACCTGCACTCCGGAGCCCAACAATTCCATTTGCCCAATTTAACTCTTTTGCCTGCTCTTATTGACGTACACGTACATTTAGCCCTGGATGGCCATGACTTTGAAGCCTCCTTAAGCCGCTGGCAGGATAACCAAGCTATGGCTGAGCTCATTAAAAAAGAATTAGAAACCACCCTGGAATATGGCATTACAGTCATTAGAGATGGTTCGGACAAAGCCGGCTGGAACCTCCAAGCCAAAAACTGGGTTAAAAAGGGATATTGCTTAGGGCCCCGGATTGTAGCTACCGGTAAAGCTATCCATAAAAAAGGATATTATGGATCTTTTTTGGGGCCACCTATTACGACTCCGGCAGACTGGCCGAGGATCCTGGATGATCTTATAGCTGCCGGCAGCGACCAGATAAAGGTAATTGTTTCCGGCCTGGTTACTTTCCGCAAATGGGGAGAGGTGGGACCTTTACAGTTTACCCTAGAAGAGCTTCAGGCTCTAGTGAAGGAAGCCCATAGAAGAGGTCTTAAAGTTATGGCTCATGCTA
This sequence comes from Thermanaeromonas sp. DSM 22490, assembly GCF_056378755.1. NCBI lineage: Bacteria > Bacillati > Bacillota > Clostridia > Neomoorellales > Neomoorellaceae > Thermanaeromonas > Thermanaeromonas sp. DSM 22490. The sequence continues at coordinate 11,660 of NZ_JBJHHE010000033.1, read as the reverse complement.
ACTCAGATGCTGGCGTAAGACAAGCTGTGGAAGCGGGAGCAGATACTATTGAACATGGGTACTTTGTATCTGAGGAAACCCTGAAAAGGATGGCAGACCGGGAGACCTTCTGGGCGCCCACTGTAGCTGCGGTAGCTAACCGCCTGCAGAGTCCTAAAAACGACGAGTACAGCCGAGAAGAACGGGATATAATCAAAGGCACTTATGAATTGCAAATCAAAAAAATAGCCCGGGCCCATGAATTAGGGGTCAGGCTGATTATAGGTACCGATGCGGGTGCGCCAGGGGTTTATCATGGTCTGAGCTACATGGATGAGCTTTCCTTTTTCAGCCAGGCTGGCTTACCGGCCTACTCTATCCTACAGGCGGCAACCAATACAGCGGCTATGGCCTTAGGCTTAGAGACAGAACTGGGAAGCGTTGAACCGGATAAAATGCCCTATCTTATAGCCGTGGCCGGCAATCCTTTGGAGGACATTTATGCCTTGCGCCGTCTAGAGATGGTAGTCTATATTTGAAATGTGGTTAAACCTTTGGCCTCGGAAGCAAACTCAAGCGGTAGGAATTGCCCCTCGAGCGGCCGTTAATACGGGCCTTGCGCATAAAATAATAGGCCAAGAGCATGACAAAAGGTGTAGACAGTTGGGCTAGGGTGAAGAAGCCCAGGCCCCACCGGGGCACTACGTATCCTAGTATTTCCAAAGTATTGTCTCGGATTGTCTCCTCCACCAGTCCGCGCAGGAGCTGGTGGTAGAAAATAAAGGACCAGAACTGGTATCCCGGAGGCGGTTCTTTCCGTTGGAGATAGAAATACCGAATTAAAAGGATAAGCCCGATTAGGCTACCGACGGGTTGGGCCGGCCAGCGCCCAAACCAAAAGTCCGTAGGCCGGCCCAGCACTTCCTGGTTAAAAATATTGGCAATCCTTATCAGGGCATAGCCTAAGGCCAGACCGGGAACAGCTAGATCGGCCAGCAGGTTAAAATCCATCTTGTAGCGCCGAACATACCACCACCCGGCCAGTACCCCTCCTAACAGGCCACCATGCCAGGCCAGCCCGCCTTCATAAACTTTCAGCACCTGTATCGGATCCTGGATAAACCACTCTGGATAATTGGCTAGGACAAATAATAGCCTGGCCCCCACCACGCCGGCTACCACCACAATCATGGCCAGGTTAAGCAGGAAATCTTCGCTTAAGCCCCGCCGCAAACCTTCCCGGTATAAGTACCAGGACCCGAAAAGAAAAGAAAGGGCCATAAAAATACCGTACCACCGCACAGCTAAAGGCCCAATATGAAAGGCAACTGGGTTAAGGTCAAGGAGCAAATTATATTCCTCCCTCTAAAATCCGTTTACCACCGAATACTATATTAATATAATCGTCTCCAAGTCATACTAACATACGGAAATTTAACGGTCAATTGCAGGATTTAGTTCCAGGATATCTCCCGTAACCAAAAGAAAGGAGCCTGGGTGTTCAGGATGCGCTATATACCAGGCCCAGAAGATAGGACAAAATGCCATAACTGAAAGGTAAACAATCCACCAGAGCTTAAGGAGCGGGTTGCACATCACTGCGCTGGCCGTTGATTTCATAACAGTAAAATATGGGTGCTGCTCTTTTAACGGTATTGACCATACCGCAATACTTGCTAAGGGAAAGCTCAATGGCATGTTTGACCTGCTCTTCCGGAAGATTATCTCCTGTGAAGCGGTAAATAAGGGTAGCTGCGGTGAAAACCCGAGGATGTTCAGCGGCGCGTTCTGCTTCCACCTCTATAGAAAAGGATTTCAAAGTTAAACGCTTCTTGGCCAAAATGGATAACACATCCAGGGCCGTGCACCCCGCCATACCCATCAGAAATACTTCTGAAGGCCGCGCTCCTTCGTTCTGACCTCCGTGGTCCGGTGCCGCGTCCATGATTACCTCCCGCCCGGATTCTCCTGTTCCCACCAGCTTCATGCCGCCTTGCCACAATACATTAATGCGCATTTCTTTTTCCCCCTGTTTTGGATATTTTCGCTCCCATTATACTCCGGGCGAAGAAGAAAGGCAAGAATTAAGACAAAGAGTGGCTGCCCAAATCCGGGTAGAGCAAAATGCGTTTTTCCCAGGTACGCAATAACACCTGCCCCTCCCCTTTGGCCACCACATATTGGGGTAATACCGGCGTTTTGCCGTAACCGTTAGGAGCATTTATGATATAAGTGGGAACAGCCAACCCGGAAGTATAGCCTCTAAGCTGCTCCATAATTTCTATACCTTCTTTTATAGAAGTTATAAAATGGGTAGTACCAGCCACAGGCTTAGCGTGGAATAGATAGTAAGGCCGCACTCGGATTTTGAGAAGTTCCTGATTTAACTTGCGCATGATAAAAGGATGATTATTAACTCCCCGCAACAATACAGACTGATTGCCTAGGACAACTCCCGCCTCTACCAGCCTGTCGCAGGCCAATTTAGCTTCTTCGGTAATCTCTCTGGGGTGGTTAAATTGGGTATTTAAGTAAAGTGGCGGATGTTTGTACAGTATCTGGCACAATTCGGGAGTAATCCGCTGGGGCAAAGTTACCGGTACCCGGGTCCCCAATCTTTTAATTTCCACATGGGGAATAAGGTCTAACTCCGTAAGCAACCAATCCAACATCTGGTCGCTCAGCATTAAGGCGTCTCCACCGGTTATGAGCACGTCCCGAATTTCAGGATTAGCCCGAATATAATCCAAAGCCTGCTCTAGTTCTTTCCTGCTGCGGGTCGTATCTACCTCTCCAATGTTGCGCCTGCGCTGGCAATGCCGGCAATACATAGCGCACTGATTGGTCACATTAATAATCAAGCGATCAGGATATCGCCGGGTAATACAGGGAGCCGGTGAAGTAAGCTCTTCAGCCATAGGATCCGGAATACCCATTTTGTCTTCCAATTCCATCCTGCTGGGCAAAGCCTGGCGCCGTATGGGACAAGTAGGATCGTCCCCCATGAGGCTTAAGTAATAAGGGGAAACCGCCCAGCGGTAAACCTTTTGCACAGCCTGAATGGCTTCCATTTCCTCTGGAGTTAAAGGTACAAGTTCTTTTAAAACCTCTACAGTGGTGATGCGGTGCCGTACCTGCCAGCGCCAGTCTTGCCATTCCTTTTCCGTAGCACCGAAATAAGCCATAATCCGCCTCTGGCGGGCACTAATTTCCGCTTGTACCTCTCGCCCGCAAGGAATCTCGTCTCTAGCTTCTAAATACTCACTGATACGCGCTTTCAATTCTGCTGCCCTTTTCAAAGCAATTTGCCTCTTTTCCCTTTCATTCATCGACCTCCTAGTAAAATTAATGCTCATAATATCCCCCCTTATCAATCAGGTGGAGCTAAACAAAAACCCCGGGTAAACCGGGGTTTTGGGCATGCTAACACTCCTTCAAAGAAGGTGTGTACCTTCTCCTAGCGCTTTCCACGCTTACGAGGTTAGCTGCCGGGTTCGGGTCGAAAGCTAACCCTACCTGCTTAAGAAAACGCAGGATTCACCCCAAAAAATTGGTTGGTTCCCCCGTTCCCTGTTCAGGGATTCAGCGTTCCTAATATTCAATTATAAGTGTTTTGATATATATTATAATAAAATTCTCGGCGAAAAGCAATGCCAACATCTTCTTGTGCATACATGTTTTTACAGAGGATATTCAAAAACATTAAAGAATGGTTAAAATTAAATAAAGGAGGTGCTTCACGCCTATGGAAACAATTATTGGGGGAACTAAATTAGTTTTGCTGCAAGGAGATATAACTGTCCAGGATACCGAAGCCATCGTAAATGCCGCCAACGAAGGTCTCTGGGGAGGCGGTGGAGTAGATGGCGCCATACACCGCGCAGGTGGTTCAATCATAGCTGAGGAATGCCGACGTATCCGGGAAGAAAAGGGCGGCTGCCCTACTGGCCAGGCAGTAATAACTTCTGGAGGAAACTTAAAGGCCCGCTATGTCATCCATGCTGTAGGCCCTGTCTGGTCCGGCGGCCATAAAGGGGAAGATGAGCTCCTGGCCAGCGCCTACCGTAATAGCCTGGCCCTGGCCGAGAACCACGGCATTAAAACAATAGCTTTTCCTTCTATCAGTACCGGCGCTTACCGTTTTCCTTTAGAAAGGGCCGCTAAAATTGCTCTACGCACAGTTATCGATTATCTAAAGCAGAAACCCGGCCGTTTTCTCGAGGTTCGCTTCGTCCTCTTCTCCCAGCCCATTTGGGCAATGTACGAAGAAACATTAAAAAACTTGCTTTCAGAGGAGGTTTCTACTTAGGCGCCACTCCGCTGGCGCCATCTTTTTAAGTAACAATACATACCCCCTATGGTGGCAATCACTAGTACGCTACCCAGCAACAGATCCAGCCACCACGTGCTATGCCGGCGGTAAACCTGCCACCAGCCTAAAAAAAGGTGAACCCCCTTCCAGCTAGCATATTGCCAGGCAAGGGTCCAGGTAAAGGCGCCTATAATAGAATAAAAGGTATAAGGCAATACTGCCATTCCCAAAGGCGCAGCATAAATAATAGCAGGTGTACGAATCAGGCCGAACCAGCGCGATACTACCACTACCGCCGGACCGTAGCGCCGGAACCAAAAAGTAGCCCGTTCCATAGCTTGAGGCCCTAGGCTTAAACGTGCGATTTTTTCCAGGAAAGCCCTGGCCGGCCTGGCTCCTAGCCAGTAACCGATGAGGTTGCCCAACAGATTCCCCGCGGTACCTACCAGTACAGCCCCCCAAAAGCTCATTTCGCCCCGCTCAATAAGATAGCCAGCGGCAACAAAAACAGGCTCAAAGGGTATTAAGGGGACTCCCACCCCTTCGATCAGCAGCAGGCTAAAAAGCAGCCAGTAAACATGCCCCGGTGCCATAAAAGCCCTCACCTGTCCTCGGGGCGATACCGCGCAATTACCGTTTGGGCACCGTATACCTGCTGACCCACCCTCACGGTAAACTCGATTTCCTCGCTAAAAATAATTAGATCCACCTGAGAGCCTCTTTCAATAAAGGAAATCTTTTGTCCTGCTCGCAGTCTTTCCCCCGCCGCCGTAAAACATTTAATCTTATTAACAAATTTATCAGCAATCTCTACTAAAGCAAGTTTCAGCTCGCCTGCATCCAGGAACAGGGTCAAACGTTCATTTATCAGCCTGTAACGGTGGCTGAAAAGGTCGACAGCCCGCCTGAAGTAGGTTAAGCGGATATATTCCCACAGATCGACCATGGGCAGATTGAACTTAGCTGGGATATGCACTATTTTGGCTACCCGGGAATCTACTGGAGCATAATTAAAATGGACATCCAGAGGCGACATATAAATGCCTATTATCCAACCGCGGTCACCCCAAAGGGGAGCTTTGGTAATTTCCGTTACCGGTATGGCCTGGCCTAGCTTTTCAACTATTACTTCACCGTTTCTAAAGGGCTTGATATAAACAACCTTGCCGTCCGCAGGAGCCACGATCAGGCCTTCCCCTTCAGGAGGAATCCTTAAGGGATCGCGGTAAAACCACACTTTTCTCAGATAAAATAACGTTCCCGTCCATAATATAAATACCGTGGCTAACGCTATTAACACAGCTTTCACCATTCCGCCCACACCTTTTGCAAGTTATACGGGAGCTTGGGCAGGTAGTAGCCACACACACCTGCCAGGATTTTTATCCAGTTTACACCTATAGGTGGTACTTCCCGCGGTTCTAATTCACCGCCCCGATAAGCATTATCCAGAGCACTATATACCGCCAGCGTCCCCTTTTTCTGCCATAACTGCCAGACTTTAAGAGCTGGGGGTTCCCGGAACAAATCCTCCGGAACGGGTAATAATTTATTTAGTTCTCTATAAACCGGTTGCAGCTCTTGAATATAACCTTCTCGGGCTACCAATTCCCGCAGGCGATTATATTGTTCTATGGTGCCTGGATAGGTTCTATCCGCCAGCACTACTGCCTCAACGCATTCCAATAGCAATCCAATACGCTCCAGATCCCAAACGGGATCAAAAACTCTAATTTCCAAAGTACCCAAACGCTTGGAGTAAATCAAGTCTTGAAAACGGTACTCACGATCAGTTCTTAAAGGCCCGATGGCGAAGGCCCTGGCCCAGCGATAAGAGGGACCAAAAAACCGTCCCCCGGCACCGGGGGAATTGGCTACTAGAAGAGCTAACAGGGGCAAAAAATAAACAAGATTACGGTAAGCGCGTTCTAAATCAGTAAAGCCGCTCAAATGCAGGTGCATACCGGAAACATTGGTCGGCGCTTCCTGATCTAAAAGGTGGCCCAAAGGTACTAACAGACCGGAACAAATAGAGGCCAGGTCCCGGCGACGCCGGGCCAAATCTTTTAATAGATCCTCTTTATTATCATGAACAGCCGTAGAAATTTCCACCCCGCTCATTAATCCCCAGCGTAAATCTCTTCCTCTGTTAAAGTTGCAGGCCGTATGGGTATAATAATCCCGCGGTGACCTCCAAAGTAGGCGGGCCAGATAATAAAGAGATTGGAGGGTCGGCCTATCCGGTTCGGTTATAAATACTTCTTCCTCGAGACCCCAAAATATACGAGGCAATGGATTAATTTTCCCCCTTCACCCGTACCAACTGCCAGGGAATGCGGTCCAAAGGCACCCTGCTCACCCAACTGTCTGCTTCCACCATGAGGTAATTAGCTTTGGAAATGAGGTTATGCAGACTATTCTTCAATTCCACTTTAATGGTCCTATCCTCATAAGTTACTTTCGCCTCACCGTTATAGTTATCCGGTTTTTCCAGCCATTTGACAACCTGTCCCTTACTAGGAGAAAAGGCAAAGGTATAACGGGCAAGTGGTTGGACCTCACCCTGGCTCCAAACATATATCCCTACCCGATAAGTTACTTTGGGGTCTACCGGGCCCCATAAGTCCAGTTGAAGGTCCAGACCTTCCTGATTTAAAGCCAGGTAAAGGGCGCGAAAATCTCCCCCTTTTTCCAGCCTTTGGGTAAAAGAATCCCCCTGGGGATCTCTCGTTATAAGGACTGGCAATTGCCCTAAGGTTTTGATCACTACCTGGCTAAAAATCTCATTGGGGCGAATAAAATTAGCAAAAAAGCTGGGCATAACCCCCTTTTGACTCTTATATTCGTTTAGAGCCTGTTTTTTCTGTTCCAAGATTTTGGTACTCATAGGAAGCTTATACCAGGGCGTCCCCCGGGCTAGGAAGTAATTAGGGGGTAATAAAGGATCGGCTTTGTGAAGAGACGGCGCTAGCTGCCATAAACCTGAGTGGACAAGATAAGTGTAGATTTGCGGTACTTGGGGTATTGCCAACCGGGGGTAGACAGCCATTGCGGCCAAAGTAAAGGCGCCGGTAGCCCAGTGGTCTGGATGGCTATCGCCGGTATCGCTTACGTAGATGAGAGTAGGACGGAAAGAGCGTATAACCTCGATAAGATCGGCTATTATATTCGGTGCCACATAAGCAGCTCCCGGTGATAAAGCATCCGCATACGGTACGGAACTTTTATTGGTAGTAGGGGAAATATAGGGTTCCCCTGGAGACCAGTAATCCCACCACATTTTACCTAAACCACCGTCAGGATAGCCTAAAAAGGATATGGCTTCGCGCTCTACCCCCAGGACGGCCAGGGCTCTCCTCGCTTCCTCCTGCCGGTGTTCACCATAAGCCAAAAAATCTTTCGGTTCGGGTGGTATCTCGCCCATCCATGCCTCCACCCCACGGCGAAAGCCGTCACCGCTGGTAACAAACACCACATGTACGCTGTTGCCTTTGGCTCTAGCCTGAGCAATCAGCCCGCCGGCCGCCAGCACCTCATCATCTGGGTGTGGTGAGACCACTAGTATCCTCTCTTGCCCGTTGGTAAAGGTTAAATCGGCTAATTGCTTCGCTGAGGCCCGGGCCACTCTACTGTGGGATAGATCAAATCCTAACAGAACAAGGCCTCCCAATAACAGCAAAACCCATACTATTGGCCGAAAGAAGTTGCGCCTTTTTCGACTTGAGCGCCAAAAAAAGCCCGCTATATCTTTGTACATACCTAGGCGCGCTACCATTCCCCGGGTAAAACCTCTCTTTTCTTCCTTCATTATATGGGTCATATTAAATAAAGGCACCTTTTTCACCCTCCAGCCCTTTTCACGGGCGACACTAGACAACATAACTTCCACTTCAAAGCGGCTGGCTTCTATTCCGACTGACAGAAAAAGCTCTTTAAGTATGGCTCGCTGGCCCGATAAATGAGGAGCGATCACCTGCGCCCAGTCTGTCAGGGAGCGACCCCGGTGGAAAACACCAATGGTCATCTCCGCTTCTCCCTGCAATACGGGCTCTAACAAATTCTCTACGTGATACGGAGTCAAACCCTCCAAATCTGCATCTAAAAAAATTAATATATCACCCTTGGCCTGCTGAGCACCAGTGGCCATGGCTGCGCCCTTGCCGCAGTTTTTCTCCAACTCAATGACTATAGCGCCCTGTTCCCTAGCTACTTCGGCCGTGCCGTCTTCTGAACCATCACTGACCACAATAATCTCATCAACCAGAGGTACTTGGCGTAAAACTGCAATAACGGAACCTATAGTGGCCGCTTCGTTGTAAGCTGGTATAACGGCTGTAACCTTCATAGGTGAACTCCTTTGTATCTTTCGCCTTGCTTCAAACCTAAGGTCTAATTATTCGCTCTTACACTAAGAATTTCCTTCCGCAACACATTATAACCAAATTACTCCTTTTCCCAAAGCTGTTGGCAAATAGGTATCCCCTTATAGAAATACAAAAGCCGCCCGAGAGGTGAACACCTTGACTACAACACACGATTGTGCAAGGCCATCTTCCCAGGCGGCTCTTCATTTTAAATGCCTTTGTCAATGAGCTCTTCCTTCCAACACTTCCGGATTAATAATGTTTCCTACCCGACCAGTACTGAAATAATCAATTACGGCCCGGGCTGCAGCCAAGGCCATACGCTTCATCGCCTCTTGACTCGCTGCACCATAGTGAGGAGACAAGACTACATTCCTCAACCTGGTTAGTTTATGTTCTTTTGGAAGAGGCTCTTCAGCAAACACATCTATTCCTGCTCCCGCGATGATACCTTTTTCAAGAGCGTTGACAAGAGCGTCTTCGTCTACAATCCCACCACGGGCGGTATTAATCAGTATAGCGGTCCTTTTCATCTTGTTGAGGCAATTCCAATCCAGTAAGCCCCGGGTTTCTGAAGTCAATGGGCAATGAATGGAAATTATATCAGCACTGTACAGAATCTCAGAGAGTTCACCTACGGGGGTACCCCAATCCACGCACCCCTTTTCACTCATATAGGGGTCGTAAAAAAGGACTTTCATATCAAATCCGTACTTGCAAATTTTCGCTACGGTGCTGCCAATTCTTCCGCACCCTATTAACCCCAAAACTTTCCCATTGAGCTCCGAAGCTCTACTCTGATTGCGGAAATTAAAATTTCCCTGTCGCGTTTCATGATCAGCCAGCACTATTTTTCTGGCCACTGCTAACATTAAAGCAACTGCATGCTCAGCCACCGACCAAGTGGCTGTGTCAGGAGTAGATACTACAGGAATCCCCAACCTCGTTGCAGCTGAGATATCGATATTATCAACGCCAACACCATGTTTAACAATTAATCTGAGGTTTTTGCTGTTAACCAGCACTTCCGCCGTCAAGGGAAAGGTGCGTACAATTACGGCATCCGCTTCCTTGAGCAAATTGACGGCATTATCCTTTTTGAACCCTTCGGGTATAAGCACCTCATGATATCTTGTTAACATATCTAGTCCGCACTGATCTATTTCATCCGCCACGAGAACTTTCGCCTTCTCCATTTCTATCCCCCACACATATTGGCGAACACTCCTATGTTGCATACATATTACATACATTCTTAAATTAAACCCGGCCATGGGGCCAAGCACTATGCCCATTATCATAGGAGGTAGCGGGATATTTATGGCCACCACTATTCACCATGTTGCGCTGGTGGTGGCGAAAAGTACCAGGTAATCCCGAAGCCCGCTCAAGTAAACGCCTTAGACATCTTCCACCCCACATCGCCCTACTGCAATGCACTCCCGGAATGCTCTTTTTGCTTTCTAGCAAAAAGTTGGCGCCAGTTAATACGCGGTACGGCGATCATCAGCACGATAAGAATCCAGAAGAACAGGACATAGGGCCGGGTAAAGAAGATAGTCCAGTCATTCTGGAAAGTTTTCATTGCTGTCCTGAAATTGTATTCAGCCATAGGCCCCAAGACTATACCCATAATCATCGGGGGTATCGGCATTTTAATGGCGTCCATTACATAGCCGACTAAACCGAAAATAAGCATCACTGCCACATCAAAAAGGCTGTTATTCACAGAGTAAGTTCCGGTAACGCATAGCAAGGCAATTATAGGTATTAATTTATTCAGGGGTAAGCTAATGATCCGGGCAAAGAAACGTGCACCAAGAATACCAATTATAAACATAAAGGCATTAGCTATCAAAAGGGCGACATAAATGGCATAAACCAAGTCCGGTGTATTTTTAAATAACAGTGGTCCCGGTTGTAAGCCGTGAATCATGAAGGCACCAATCAGGACAGCGGTCACTGTGTCCCCGGGCACTCCCAGGGTCAACAAAGGCACGAGATTTCCTCCAATAACCGCATTATTAGCTGCTTCAGAGGCGCAAATGCCTTCCGGAGCACCTTGGCCAAAACGTTCGGGGTGTGGGTCCCGTTTCCGCTCATATTCATAGGCTAGAATAGAAGCCATGGCTCCTCCCGTTGCCCCAGGCAAAATTCCTACCCACATACCAATAAAACTCGCCCGCAAAACTGTAGGCAATGTCTTTAGCATATCCTTAATGCTAAGTATCAGTCCGCCAATTTTGTGCACGACTTTAACATCAAACTGGCCCCTGCTTTTTAACTGGCGCATGATTTCAGCCATCCCGAAAAGCCCAATCATAATAGGAATGAATTCTACACCATTCAATAAATTGGTGATACCAAAGGTCAAGCGCGGGATGCCTGTAACTGTATCCAGGCCAATAACCCCAATTAACAGACCTAGCAATCCCGACACTACACCTTTTATCAGGTCATCCCCAGTTAAATCAGAGACGGATGCCAATCCCCAAATAGCTACGGCAAACATTTCCGCTGGGCCAAAACGGAGCGCGATCTTAGATATCAGTTGGGCCAGTCCAATTAAGACAATAATACCTAGGAAACCGCCTATAGCAGAAGAATAAGCCACATACCCAATGGCTTTACCTGCTTCTCCCCTTTTGGCCATAGGGTAGCCATCGCGTACAGTCATTATTCCCGATGGATTCCCGGGTATCCGCAACAAGCAGGCAGGAATACCTACACCCAGCATGGTCCCAGTATAGATGCCCAGTAACATGGATATGCCCTGTAAAGGTTCAAGCCCGAAGGTAAAAGGGACAAGTATCGCAACGGCCATGGTAGCTGAGAGGCCCGGAATACAACCAACCGCTATACCTGCCGCCACGCCAATTAAGTTCCAGATCAAAACGTCTGGTTTTAAGGCGTTTATTAATGCCTGCGCTATTAGAAGCGTTGTGAAAAACTCATTTTAATTAGCAGGTATTAGCATATCGACATCGAAAATAGTAATGACATCT
>NZ_JBJHHE010000032.1:0-22920 GCF_056378755.1 Thermanaeromonas sp. DSM 22490 | reverse complement strand
GATATTGTTTCCTAGTACCCATTCTGACGCTTAGGACCCCCATTTTTCGTGTCTAGTTTTCTGGGTCCATTATAGGTAGTCTACTCGACAAGTTGCTGGGCTATTCCCGGCTAAACCTTTTAATCATAGATGAGCTTGGTTATATGCCCGTAAGTAAAGAACAGGCCAACCTTCTCTTCCGCCTGGTCTCCATGCGCTACGAGAAGGGGAGTATTATCCTGACCAGCAACTATAACTTCAACGAATGGGGGGAGATATTTTCCGACCAGGTGGTAGCCGCGGCCATAATTGACCGACTTGTGCATCACGCCCGCATATTTTATATTAACGGGACAAGCTACCGGCTCAAAGGTAAACTAAAAGCAGCTAATGACCATTAAATAATAAACAGCGACACTATACCTCCATTCCCTGTTGAGCATGACGTGAAGCCTATTATTCTTGGTCCCAGTGGGTCAATTTTATTTGCACATAGTGGGTCAATTCTATTGACAAACAACACCTCATAGGTAGGCTGCAAACGCGTCCTTACCTGCAAATAGTAACTTGGGCCAAGCACCAGGTTTCAATCCCTCATAGGTAGGCTGCAAACGATACCGTCCACAGCCTTGCCTGAAGGCCGACCGTGGACGTTTCAATCCCTCATAGGTAGGCTGCAAACGCGGGGATACACCTTCAAGCCCGGCCTTTTTCTTCAGGTTTCAATCCCTCATAGGTAGGCTGCAAACGGAAGAGCAAATTGAAGCCCGCCTTGTCTCTCTAGAGGGTTTCAATCCCTCATAGGTAGGCTGCAAACAAAGGGAGATTATGCATTCCTTGGACGCCTCTACAATGTTTCAATCCCTCATAGGTAGGCTGCAAACCATTGGAACATTGAACTTGAATACAAAGACATTGTTCCGTTTCAATCCCTCATAGGTAGGCTGCAAACGTTTAATGGTGATATAGGGATTGTTACGGGTATCTAGTTTCAATCCCTCATAGGTAGGCTGCAAACTGGTAGCGCAGAAGGCAGGAAAGCTTCTGGAGATATAGTTTAAATTCCTCATAGGTAGGCTGCAAACCTTCCTCCCGCTTTTTTCGCATAATTTCCCTTAATGTGTTTCAATTCCTCATAGGTAGGCCGCAAACAAGCGGACTCGCAACTACCTGGGCAACAGCGCCAGCGTTTCAATTCCTCATAGGTAGGCCGCAAACCCGGCAGGCTCCAGCGGCACCCCGGCCTCAATCTTGGTTTCAATTCCTCATAGGTAGGCTGCAAACGGCTACCCCGCCTACTACTATAAAGCTGTAATACTTTTGTTTCAATTCCTCATAGGTAGGCTGCAAACTCTTGGGCTGGCCGGAGGCTTCAAGCTTAACTACAAGTTTCAATTCCTCATAGGTAGGCTGCAAACCAGGGTATCTTCCTCTTCTGACTGGAGCCAGGGGCTGTTTCAATTCCTCATAGGTAGGCTGCAAACCGACCCGTTTGCTTGGTAACCTCGTATCTATACAGCGTTTCAATTCCTCATAGGTAGGCTGCAAACCCAACTAACCCATCTAGACTAGTAGGAACCGCAACCGTTTCAATTCCTCATAGGTAGGCTGCAAACAGGTATTCGGAGTGATTTTCCAGAGATACCTAAAATGTTTCAATTCCTCATAGGTAGGCTGCAAACTATGTGGCTTCCTTTGCAAGGTCCAATAAAAAAGATTGTTTCAATTCCTCATAGGTAGGCTGCAAACAAAAGCTTGTAGAGGTTACAGGAGCATTAGAGTTAAGTTTCAATTCCTCATAGGTAGGCTGCAAACGAGTATAAGAAACTTGTACCATATGCCAGTGGTTTACAGTTTCAATTCCTCATAGGTAGGCTGCAAACGGGGATGTGCTTAATACAGCCATTGTGGCCGATACAGTGTTTCAATTCCTCATAGGTAGGCTGCAAACAATCAACAACGGCTTCAAGCCGTTCACCGTCTCCGGAGTTTCAATTCCTCATAGGTAGGCTGCAAACGAAAGTACAGGTATCTTCATGGAAGCTAATTTGGTAGTTTCAATTCCTCATAGGTAGGCTGCAAACGCCTCGGACCGGGGCAGCGAAAAGCTGCCCCGGTAATGTTTCAATTCCTCATAGGTAGGCTGCAAACGGCAACCCGGCCAGTGGCTAATTGATTTGTGGAAGCAAGTTTCAATTCCTCATAGGTAGGCTGCAAACTCTCCTTCATAGGCATTTGTTGCGTCCTATCAGTAGGTTTCAATTCCTCATAGGTAGGCTGCAAACTAAGGAGGTATATAAATAATGCCTACAATAGATGAATGTTTCAATTCCTCATAGGTAGGCTGCAAACGCGCGACCCCTGGGGAGCCGCTACCCCTGAGAAGATAGCCGGTTTCAATTCCTCATAGGTAGGCTGCAAACTGCTCTGCTTGATAGACTTGATGCTAATATATCATCTGTTTCAATTCCTCATAGGTAGGCTGCAAACGATGCAAGGAGACCATATTATACCTATTCCGGAACTGAGTTTCAATTCCTCATAGGTAGGCTGCAAACTAGCCCCGAGCCTGCGCGTGCTAGTAGAGGCAGGACTGTTTCAATTCCTCATAGGTAGGCTGCAAACTGCTGTTATCGTATATATGCAGCACCTTCCAGCCCCCGTTTCAATTCCTCATAGGTAGGCTGCAAACTAATAAATGGCAAGGCAACTCGCCTACCGTTTTGAGCGTTTCAATTCCTCATAGGTAGGCTGCAAACAGCCCCGAGCCTGCGCGTGCTAGTAGAGGCAGGACTGTTTCAATTCCTCATAGGTAGGCTGCAAACCAGTTCGGAGAAAAAGGAACTTAGAGAAGCATTGATGTTTCAATTCCTCATAGGTAGGCTGCAAACACGGACTGTGGCATGTGCATATACATTGCTTGCTGGGTTTCAATTCCTCATAGGTAGGCTGCAAACGGGTCTCCTGTGGGGTACTCGTCAGCTGTTGGGGGGGTTTCAATTCCTCATAGGTAGGCTGCAAACGAGTTGGCAACGTTATGGACAAGCACGCTCATACAGTTTCAATTCCTCATAGGTAGGCTGCAAACGCCTTCCGCGGCGCCCCCCTGCTACCGGGTAGGCCGGTTTCAATTCCTCATAGGTAGGCTGCAAACCACGCTGGATTACTTAGCACATCAGCACCTATATAGTTTCAATTCCTCATAGGTAGGCTGCAAACAGACTTTACATCTATGCCGAAACGCTTGAGGTCCTGTTTCAATTCCTCATAGGTAGGCTGCAAACACGAAACTGCGTACCAACATCCAGGCCAACGACGCTGAGTTTCAATTCCTCATAGGTAGGCTGCAAACAGGTCTGGCGAGGCAACTGTGTAAGCAATCTTTTCGTCGTTTCAATTCCTCATAGGTAGGCTGCAAACGGGGCCAACCCATTGTTAGCCATATCACGGGCTACTAGAGTTTCAATTCCTCATAGGTAGGCTGCAAACATTAAATGGGCGTAATAATGGATTGGTTTAACACGGTTTCAATTCCTCATAGGTAGGCTGCAAACCGCCTAGCATAACTCCTCCAAATGAAAAGGAGAAAGTTTCAATTCCTCATAGGTAGGCTGCAAACTGTTACGGTTACTTTCGGAAGTGGTACTGACTTACGTTTCAATTCCTCATAGGTAGGCTGCAAACTTAAATCCATCCCGCCCCGGCTCCTGTGCTGTCTGCTGTTTCAATTCCTCATAGGTAGGCTGCAAACCGGACAAGTTTCCGTTTAGTCTACCGTGGGATTTAAAGGTTTCAATTCCTCATAGGTAGGCTGCAAACCTTAATGTCCGGCTACCCGGATGGAACTTTCCAGCGTTTCAATTCCTCATAGGTAGGCTGCAAACTACGAAGCGGCTTATCCGCTTCTGTCCGGTAAACTCAGGTTTCAATTCCTCATAGGTAGGCTGCAAACATTTGTAAACGTCTTCCCATTCAGTACGTCTGCTGGCGTTTCAATTCCTCATAGGTAGGCTGCAAACGTATTGACGCATGAGGTAGAGTAAAATTTGTTCATCCGTTTCAATTCCTCATAGGTAGGCTGCAAACGTGTATATAAGGCTGGCTTAATGTCCGGCTACCCAGAGTTTCAATTCCTCATAGGTAGGCTGCAAACTATTTGCAGCGGCGCAAGTCTACAAAAGCCAGGGCCGTTTCAATTCCTCATAGGTAGGCTGCAAACCCTGCTGGTCCTGCTGGCCGTAATCCTCATTTATGGTTTCAATTCCTCATAGGTAGGCTGCAAACGGTGGTCTCGGAAGAGTATAGAGCGTGTATATAAGGCGTTTCAATTCCTCATAGGTAGGCTGCAAACAAACGAAGAAATGTGTCGCCTCCGACATAATAACCGTTTCAATTCCTCATAGGTAGGCTGCAAACAACTTTTGCCCAAGTCCAACCAGTAGGGTTTACATCGTTTCAATTCCTCATAGGTAGGCTGCAAACGGAAAGAGAGAACTGGTTGTTTATGGAGGAATTTGAACGTTTCAATTCCTCATAGGTAGGCTGCAAACATATGTTGTTAAGCATGTAAAATTACGGAATTATACCGTTTCAATTCCTCATAGGTAGGCTGCAAACTTGCGCCCGCTGAAGCGCCGTCATCTTCTCTGAGCGGTTTCAATTCCTCATAGGTAGGCTGCAAACCACCAAACAACGCACGTTCTTTTTTGTCGTCCGCAAGGTTTCAATTCCTCATAGGTAGGCTGCAAACCTGCTTCCCGCTTTCCCCCTAATGTAGGGGAAAAGGTTTCAATTCCTCATAGGTAGGCTGCAAACCTGGTGGCGACGGTTCCGCAGCCTAGATTATGGTTGTTTCAATTCCTCATAGGTAGGCTGCAAACGGAAGGCCCTCAAATCTATCCTCTTGCTCATGTAAACGTTTCAATTCCTCATAGGTAGGCTGCAAACAAGGAAGGGGTGACACATGGACAAGTTCTTAGGAATGTTTCAATTCCTCATAGGTAGGCTGCAAACTATACCACCAGCGGGCCAGCCCTTCTAAACCCTCAGTTTCAATTCCTCATAGGTAGGCTGCAAACCGGTAAGGGGGACCGTCATGGAGGTAGTTCAGAAAGAGTTTCAATTCCTCATAGGTAGGCTGCAAACATACCCCGCAAAATACCTCTCCCCCTAATGCAAAAGAGTTTCAATTCCTCATAGGTAGGCTGCAAACCTCCACAGCCCTCTTTAAATCCCACGGGAGACTGAAGTTTCAATTCCTCATAGGTAGGCTGCAAACTACCCCGCAAAATACCTCTCCCCCTAATGCAAAAGGTTTCAATTCCTCATAGGTAGGCTGCAAACTCTAACCCTAGCACAGCAAACGCAATATCGAGAAGTACAGGTTTCAATTCCTCATAGGTAGGCTGCAAACCCGGATCAAGTACCGGCATATACCTGCGGTGGCCAGTTTCAATTCCTCATAGGTAGGCTGCAAACCGGTGATAGGGGTTGGGGTTTCGGTAGGAGTGATCATGTTTCAATTCCTCATAGGTAGGCTGCAAACGTAGATGAAGAAGCGAAAAAGAAGCGAGCCAAGGCAGTTTCAATTCCTCATAGGTAGGCTGCAAACCCTTACCCTCACCAACTCTCGCTGACCCGGCTGAAAGGTTTCAATTCCTCATAGGTAGGCTGCAAACTCCTAGCATTACTCCTCCAGGTGAAAAAGAGAAGGTTTCAATTCCTCATAGGTAGGCTGCAAACCATGTAAGTTACCCAAAGGGTCCGCAAGCTCCTTGAGTTTCAATTCCTCATAGGTAGGCTGCAAACCCCAGTTACCACTTCATGACGCCGAGCGGTGCGCCACAGTTTCAATTCCTCATAGGTAGGCTGCAAACTGTTACTCCCTACCGCAAACTTACTCTGAACCCAGGCCGTTTCAATTCCTCATAGGTAGGCTGCAAACAAAGCTAGCGAGCTAAACCTGGACGTAAACAAAAACCGTTTCAATTCCTCATAGGTAGGCTGCAAACCGAAGTGGTAGGCACCCGGCAGGGTGTTTCGGCAAGCGTTTCAATTCCTCATAGGTAGGCTGCAAACTATTTCGAAAGCCACTTTTTACACCCCCACAAGGTCGTTTCAATTCCTCATAGGTAGGCTGCAAACTTCTTCGCTTTCCTTCATACTGTATAGCTCCTGCATGTTCCAGTTTCAATTCCTCATAGGTAGGCTGCAAACAAGGTCATGGTCATTCCTGCCGCCGCCAGTCCGGAGTTTCAATTCCTCATAGGTAGGCTGCAAACCTGCTGTGGAAAGATTAGACTTCAGGCCTGCATAAATGTTTCAATTCCTCATAGGTAGGCTGCAAACTCTTTCCACAGCAGACTATGAAATCCAGGTCCAGCGTTTCAATTCCTCATAGGTAGGCTGCAAACATTACGATGATACGGTAACAGCCCTGTGCATCGCTGTTTCAATTCCTCATAGGTAGGCTGCAAACTTGTCAAAGAGACTAAAGACGGGTTCGTTTGGCACCGTTTCAATTCCTCATAGGTAGGCTGCAAACGGAGGGCCGAACCGTCGAGCAGATGGAGCGCCTTCTGGTTTCAATTCCTCATAGGTAGGCTGCAAACCCAATGGAAGCACCGACTACAAGGGCGTGGTCTTTCGTTTCAATTCCTCATAGGTAGGCTGCAAACTGAGAGATATTTATATGTTCTGCGAGAATCCAGATTGGTTTCAATTCCTCATAGGTAGGCTGCAAACTTATTTTGACGATAGCCTCGACGTGGTAGATCACCGTTTCAATTCCTCATAGGTAGGCTGCAAACCCCGTGGAGGGCCTCAGCGTAGGGGCGCAGAATGGCAGTTTCAATTCCTCATAGGTAGGCTGCAAACTAGACGAGCAAGCACGTCAGTGGCTGGCAGACCACAGTTTCAATTCCTCATAGGTAGGCTGCAAACCGCGGGGCTTAACGCTCAAGCGAAGGCCATGATCGAGTTTCAATTCCTCATAGGTAGGCTGCAAACACAAAGGGCTCTGATGGTCAGTCTCTGGTCAATATCGGTTTCAATTCCTCATAGGTAGGCTGCAAACGTCAGCATCGGGCAGGAAGAGAATAAGTACCGGCAACGTTTCAATTCCTCATAGGTAGGCTGCAAACCCGGAGCGGGCAGTACACTCTGGAGCAGTTGAAAAGGTTTCAATTCCTCATAGGTAGGCTGCAAACACATCGGCGCCGAACTATGGAGCGCAGCCAGGCAGGGTTTCAATTCCTCATAGGTAGGCTGCAAACAATGCTATTCGCCTGGCCGAGAGCTGGGCGGTAGTGCGGTTTCAATTCCTCATAGGTAGGCTGCAAACACCTGGTAGGGACGGCTTACATCTTGGGCCGGAAGCGTTTCAATTCCTCATAGGTAGGCTGCAAACGCGGTGACACCGGCCGAGCTTATCTCATAAATAGCCTGTTTCAATTCCTCATAGGTAGGCTGCAAACTGGCATCTCCCAGGGCCCCAAACTTTGCTTCCATCGTTTCAATTCCTCATAGGTAGGCTGCAAACTCTTGACCGCCTGGGCCTCATCTTCCGGGGAAGCCGGTTTCAATTCCTCATAGGTAGGCTGCAAACCCCACCGGCCGGCGATTGGCAGGGGGATGATGAATTAGTTTCAATTCCTCATAGGTAGGCTGCAAACTCCTTTCGCTGACGCCGGTCCAACAGCATATTCTCCTGTTTCAATTCCTCATAGGTAGGCTGCAAACGCGAGAATTATTGGTGCGTGGAATGCGATTAAAGCCGTTTCAATTCCTCATAGGTAGGCTGCAAACAAGTGACTTCGTAAGGGGTCCCCATCCCGCCTCGCATAGTTTCAATTCCTCATAGGTAGGCTGCAAACAGCAGGTGGGTTATGCCCGGGCAGCGTTTCTAGATGGTTTCAATTCCTCATAGGTAGGCTGCAAACGAAGTGGAACTACCTGGCTATCCCTGGTATTCAGAGTTTCAATTCCTCATAGGTAGGCTGCAAACGGAGCAGGATTATATCTAAGCTCCGGGGGATGGGCAGTTTCAATTCCTCATAGGTAGGCTGCAAACTAGGAGGTGGATTTACTTGCAGACGACACCTAATTAGTTTCAATTCCTCATAGGTAGGCTGCAAACCGGGAAGGGGTGCGGATGGCGGCAGTCACCGGCACGTTTCAATTCCTCATAGGTAGGCTGCAAACGGACGGCCGGGAACGGTGAAGCTATACACTTTTACCAGTTTCAATTCCTCATAGGTAGGCTGCAAACGCTACTGCGGATAGTACATCATAAAAAAAAGACCCCTGTTTCAATTCCTCATAGGTAGGCTGCAAACCTGGTAGGCAAACTAGCCGACCCTGACACTAAAGGCAGTTTCAATTCCTCATAGGTAGGCTGCAAACCGCTATGCTTGCCAGGTAGAACAGTTTTTCCTGCTGTTTCAATTCCTCATAGGTAGGCTGCAAACCGCGAATTTGCCGCCGCTGGCCGGGTGGAGCATCTGTTTCAATTCCTCATAGGTAGGCTGCAAACATCATCAGGGTCCTTTGAGTATGAGCAGTGCTAACGTTTCAATTCCTCATAGGTAGGCTGCAAACACCCATACGGTCGAGAAAGGCATCCACACCATGCAGCGTTTCAATTCCTCATAGGTAGGCTGCAAACACCCCAAGAAACGCTTTCTCAATATAATCCTTATTGGGTTTCAATTCCTCATAGGTAGGCTGCAAACTACTTGCCGGATTAACCGCAGCCTATGCAACTCATAAAGGTTTCAATTCCTCATAGGTAGGCTGCAAACGACACGAGAAGTGTAACTCTCACCTACGATACTAAGTTTCAATTCCTCATAGGTAGGCTGCAAACAGACCTATGTGGAAATACGGAAGCTGTGTGAAGACTGTTTCAATTCCTCATAGGTAGGCTGCAAACCCGTTTAGTCCAAGCATCACCTTCCTTTGGTTTATCTGCAAAGTACGACCTGAGAAATCACTCCTTGATAGAGGTACTTCTCAGGTCTTACGGTATCACACTTTTGCAGCTTTCGTCAATCCTTAAAATGTGTCGTCGTTCTCCGGGGATTTTTGCACTACCGGGGGTCGACGACATGATAAATACTGTTTAGACATAATGGAAGGGCCAGCCCCACAGTAGCGATACGTAGATTATATTAGTACAACAATTTGAAAAGAAGCTCGGCAAGGATGCCGAGGAAAAAGGCGATACGTAGATTATATTAGTACAACAATAGAGACCAATACAGTTAATTGAGTAGGAAGCTGATTGGCCTTTGCCAAACCGTTATATTAGTACAATAGAGACCAATACAGAGCTACAACCTAAGGAGGCTGGCAAGATGAATTATAGCACATATGTAGGGCTGGATGTTCACAAGGATAGCATTTCCTTCCGTAGCCATTGCCAAAGCGGGACGTGAAGAAGCAGAAAACCCGGGTAGCATCCCCAATGAACCCGAAGCGATAGCGAAATTAGTGCGGCGCTTAAGAGAACCGGTAGAAAAACTATTATTCTGTTACGAAGCTGGTCCCTGCGGTTATGGGATCTACCGGCAGCTCAAAGCCATGGGAGTTAACTGCCTGGTAGTAGCCCCGTCCTTAATACCGCAAAGACCGGGAGAACGAGTAAAGACCGACCGGCGGGATGCCAGGAAGTTGGCGCGCTTACTACGGAGCAGCGAATTAACGCCGGTGTGGGTACCGGATGAAAAAGAGGAAGCCTTGCGCGACCTGTCCCGCGCCTATGAAGACGCCAAGGAAGATATTCTACGCAAAAAGAACCAGATCGGCAAACTGCTATTACGCTTAGGCTTAAGGCCGCCGGCAGGAGTAAAAGCTTGGACCAGCAAATATCGCCAGTGGCTAAACAGTATTTGGTTCAACCAACCCGGACAGGCAATAGTGCTCAAAGAATACCTTCACGCTTTGGAAGAAGCCGAAGCCATGGCAGAGCGTCTGGAAAGAGAGATAGCCGTACTGGCCGAAGAAAGTGACCAGGCGCCAGTTATCAAAGCCCTGCAGTGCCTACGAGGAGTAGCCCTGATCACCGCCGCAACGGTGGTAGCCGAAGTAGGGGAACTAACACGCTTTGAGTCACCCAAGGAACTCATGTCATATGCCGGCCTGGTTCCCAGTGAATACTCCAGTAGCGGCAAGCGGCGTCAAGGTGCTATCACCAAATCAGGTAACGCCCACATACGCAGGGCAGTAGTCGAAGCCGCCTGGCATTACCAGAGAATACCGGCCGTAGGTTATGGGCTCAAGAAACGACAAGAAGGACAATCAGAGAAGGTAAAGGCTATCTCCTGGCAGGCACAACACCGGCTTAATTTAAAGTTCCGCCGTTTAACAGGAAGGGGCAAAATGAAGCAAGTAGCAGTAGTAGCGGTAGCGCGGGAGTTGCTAGGTTTTATGTGGGCGATAGCTTGGCAGGTAAAACAAGAACGAGAACTTGCCCAGACTGCTTAAACATTAGCCAATGACTAAGATTAGCTGCTAAGTAAGTTAGCAATACTAAATACCAATTATCACCATCAGGGTGTAGGAGCCAGTAGGTGGAGTTCGGCAGCGGTAAGGAGAATCCCCGGTATCACCTATGTGCCAGGCAAATTTAACCTTATGCACGTTCTTAGACCGGGGCAGCTCCCGACGCATAAACGTCTTGTGGTAACCAATCCACGAATATCAGGTTGAGCAACCGTCGATTGAGCCTAACCCACCTATTGCCCCCTGCACCCTGGACGAGGGGTGATAACAAGACAAGAAAAATAAAGCACAGTCCGCCCGGCAGCTTTTGGGGATTATAGGGCGGGTCGCTGCGCCTGTCAAGGGTAAAGCCTTGCGGCCCGCTATGCGGCCCTTGACAGGCTTGCTCCCCGCCCATAATTGGCTGCCAGAGCCGGGCGGAAGAAGTTAAAACCCGTAGACGTCCAACTTTAAATTGCTGCCTTGAGCAGTGGAGGGATATTTCTGTCCTAAAACAGGTTTCGCAAAAAATTTTCGGAGGGGCTTGACAAGGCCCTTCCATATCAGGAGTTGCGAGGCAATGCGATTAGTTGGGTATGGACACTGTCCGCGAGGAGCCCTTTGCCAAGGTATTGCGCCTGGCTAAGCGCATTAGTTGGGTATGGGCGCACTATCCCCGCCTCAGAGCTCTGGGGAAGTTAGAAATGAGAACGGGACGCCGCCAGAGCCGGACAGCAGTGAAGGTCGGAGCTCTGAAAGAGTTAGAGATAGCTTACTTCCGGACTGACGGAGAGACGTTTCAAGAGCTCTGGGGAGCTGGAGCTGCTGGTTCAGCCAACGCTCGCATTGCTCTATTGCTCTTTAAGTCATAACGTCATACACAGGTGGGTTGGAGACAAGGGCTGAACCGCCCGAGTACGCTGCTATAGGTCCCATAGTGTCGCATGCAGGTAAGTTGAAGACGCTGGTTTGACCAACTCGGTAAGTTCCTCTGGTAGGCCTGAAGCGGGGTCGGTGGTCTTAAAATATGCCTCTAGTTAAAAGACCACCTCATCATCAAACCCAAGCAATACCACAAAATATAACCCCTTGCAGACCTCACTTCGTCCGGTTGCAGTAGTACCCCTACGCCCGCTGCTCCCGAACCTAATTTTAACATCAAAAAAGAATCTTCCTGACAGGGACAGGTTTTTCCAAATAATAGTTCTCCACAAGGAGGAGCGCACCCGGACCGAGGCCCAAGCTTTACTTAGGTTTTCCGAAATAGTTCTCCACGGTACCAATGGCCCAATAGTAACTCTTTCTTTTTCAAAAAATCCACTCCTCCCCTCCCTTTCTAATGCCCATCAATTCCCTTTTGGCATACTTTTGGCTCCCCAGGACGTAAAAAAGTATAGAATCTTCATCAGGGTCGATGATCCGCGCCAGGTCATTTCGTAAAGCCCGAAAAGTGGCTTCGGTCAACTCTCCTTCCAGCACTGAATTCTGCACCCAGGTGAGGTAACGGCGGGCAATTTTTAGTACTTTGTTCACCCTAGCCACGTTAACGTCGTAAACAAGGATAACATACATAAAGCTATCACCCCGCCACCAGGTCGTTAGCTCCCCAAGCACGCTCAAAATGAAGAGCATATACATAGGGGACTACCACCGGCTGACAAAAGGTTCATAGGGCTGTTCACCCATAAGGTGCTTTTCTACCTTGTAAAGCTCCAACCGCATTAGTGTCTGATAGCTCACATTGCGTTTTAAGCGGCGATGGTAAAAAGTGGTGCGGAGTTTGTCCTCAAACTCCTGGACATAAAGGCGTCGCCCCCGCTCTTTCAAAAGGTAGGCCCCGCCGCGGCGTTCAAAGTCCTCAAGTCCAATCATTTTCTTCCCTACCAGGCTAAAAAGCACCCGGTCGGCGTAGATAGGCTTAAAAATCTCCGCCAGGTCAAGATTTAAAGTGAAGCGCCGGAAATTGGTAGTATGCAAGTAGCCGATCCGCGGATCAAGGTGGGTCTTATAAATTTCCGTTAAAATTTTGGTATAAACCAGGGAATTGCCAAAGCTTATCAAGGCATTCAGGGGGTCGGCTGGGGGCCGCTTGCTGCGCTCCTTGAGGATAAAGGGTGTGCCTGCCAATATGGTGTTAAAACTTTCATAATAGTACCGGCGGGCGTTCCCCTCGATGGCCATGAGCTCCTCTATGTTGGTGCAGCGGGGTAAGTTCTCTTCTGCCAGACAAGTGATAGCCTCGATAAACGCCTCGAGCTCCTTTCCCCGGTTCTGGTAATAGCGCAGGACCTGAAGGATGTTAGCCATGGCCCCTTTCACAAACCTCCTGGCCAGGTCAAGGCGACGTTCCGGATCAAGATAATGCTCCGCCTGGCGTAGGATTACATAGCCGGAATTATAATGTTCCCGGGGATAAAAAGTGCCCACATAATTACCATAGTAGCCAAAAAAGTGGACGATCACCTCCTGCTCTTCCAAAAATTCTAGAAGCTTTTTATTTAAATCTACTTCGCCAAAAACGAAAATATCCCGTAGGCTTTCTACAGGAAAATACTTCCTGCCCTCTTCGCTTTCTACGCAGATGGTATTATCCTTGCGCTGGAGCCGGCCGCTGGCAAAAAGATATAATGTCTTTTGCAAAGCAGTCACCCCTGATTCTACGCCCAGCAAAATTCAGCATAGGCGCACTTATTGCAGAAGGAAGTCCTTTTTGGCGGCGGAGCTTGCTCCTGCAAAACCAGATTGACTATGCAGCTTTTTATTTCTTCCACCTGCTGAGCTAGTTGCTCGTCTAAAACTAACTGCTCCCGCCGCCGCTCCTCGGGAAAAAGCAGCTCCCCCCTGGCTTCAATTCCCATCTGCTCCAGTTCATAAACATAAAAAGCTAACTGCATCCGCGCAGCTTCCCGGGCCCGGGAGGATTTTTTCACCTCCGCCACCACCAGGGTTTCTCCCTCCCGGCGGATAAGATCCAGGTACAAATGTTCCAGGCGCACCTCCTTGCGTTCGCGACCGTAGCTATAGTCTTGAATAAGCCGGCCCAGGTGGAGGTAGGTGTTGTCCTCATCGGGGCATATCTGCCGGGACATGAGCCAGGCCTTTCTGGGGCAAATAATATAGGCGTTAACCAGGCTGCCTACAACCGGCGGTAAATGGAGGGACGCTGTTTCCTGGAGTTTGAGATCTACTTCCATATGGCACACCCCGCTACCCAATACTAAAGATTGTTTCCCTGGTAACAAAGGACCTAGTATATCTCCATACCCAGGGGGGCCTCCCCTTCACTAGGCGGCATCAAACCTATTTCCTCGCTATAGGGCAGGTCTGTGAGAAAAACTCCTAGATCACTTAACGGGGAAAACCAGTGGGAAAAAGCTGATAGCCAATATACGGGCACAGGCACCAAAAGCTCTACTAGACGCCAGAGTTCGCCCCTCTCCTTCAGAGCAAACGCCTCCTCCTTAAAGGCTTGCGGGAGAACCTCTACTGAAAGTTGGCCCTTACGGGTGGTAAACTTCTTTTGCATTTCCTCATCGGAGAAATCTATGGTGTAGCAGCCTAATATCCTTTGCACCTCGCGCAGCGTTTGCTGCCCTTCCCGCAGGTCTTCCTGATAAGAAGGGCTTGATGCCTGCACTTTGTAAAGACGGTTGGTCGCCTTCACCCACTCTCCGTCAGTAGGGTGTTGAGGCATATCGTTTAAAATATCTCTGCTCCAGGTCAAAATTTCCTGGCCATATATTTTTTCTGAACCCTTATCCCATTCGAGAAAAATGAAGGCAGGGGCCGGAGGCGCAGTCCTTCCTTCCGGAGTGATTCCCCTGCGGTTAACCCTCCCCAATCGCTGCACCAGGGCATCTATGGGGGCCACCTCCGTGAAAAGAATATCATAGGAGATGTCCAAGCTGACCTCCACAATCTGGGTGGCCACCAGGATTGTCCCTGGTATTGTTTTTCCCAGCTGCTCCTCCTTTTTCCAGCGATCCCGGAACGCAAAGCGAGAATGAAGGAGGTGTACCTGGTAACCACCATGTTCCTGGAGGGCCTGATAAATCTCCTGAGCCCGCCTGACGGTATTGGCTATGACGAGGATGGTTTTCCCTTGTTTGGCAAAAGACAAAACTTCTTCCAGCGCGCTAGCTACGGGTTCGACACAAAGGCGAAGCTCGTGGCGCCTCCGCTGCCAAAGGGGCTCTTCGGCCTCCAAAAGGGGGCCTTGGCCCAATAGTTCTAGCAAAAATTCAGGTAAGGTGGCGCTGGCCAGGGCCAGACGGGCCGGCGGTTCCTGGGCCAAAGCTTCCTGAAGGAGCCCCAGGGTGTAGGGATCATAGCTGTGGATCTCATCCAAAACTATGGTTGCTCTTCTGGCGAGGGACCGGCGTATCTCCCAGTGCCTTCCCTGAAGATGGGCCATGAGATACTGGTCCAGGGTGCCCACCACCACCGGCTTGGCAAAGACAGAGGCCCAAAGTCGCACATCCAAAGGATCTTCCTCTAGTTCTTTCCTTAAAATGTAGCCGGCCCTACCGTGGGCCAAACCCACATTTTCTTCGCCGTAAATCTTTTTAAGCCGCTTCCACATAGCATTGGCCGTGGCCTGGGTAGGCAAAAGATAAAGAAGCCGCTCTGTATCCCCAGCCCAAAGGAGCAGGGCTTCGGTTTTGCCCGTTCCCGTGGGGGCCCGCAGCCAGAGCCTTTCCCTTTTCATCTCGCCCGCCTTTTTTTGGAAAGACCTTAACTGTATGTTCTTGTCCTTGATGCTGGCAAGCACAAGCTTTCTCCCCCGGTGCAAAAAAAGATCCCCCGCATGGGCTTTGCCAGAAGAGGCAACCCAGTCGGCAAGCTGAAGAACTGTCTTTACATCAGCAAAATCGTTGCTAGATAAGTCTTTGAACAGACCCCGCAAACTCTTCTGCTCTCCTCCATAGGAAAGGACTTCTTCCAGTAAGGATGCAGGATTTCCCCCAGTTTTGCTTAAAAAATCCAGTAGTATTTGGACATTAGGCAAATTATCGTACCTATTAATTTCTTTTAAAAGGGTTGTTACTTCTTCCAAAAAGGAGGCCAGCACCTTGTTCCCCACATAATCTGGCGGTTTACCATCCTTGTGGCCTCTGTAAACCTCAGGACCAAGGGGTGAATGATGGCTCAGCACGGCAGCTGCTGCCAGAGGAGGGGCCTGCAAAGTATAAAGCTCGGCGGCTAAAGCAAAGGGAAGGGAGGCAAGGGCGTGGGGGTAACCCTTGCCCCTTTTCTTGCGCATATAATCCTGAAAGCTTTTGGTGGCCTTGCCCACATCATGGAAAGCGCAGGCCAGCAGAGCCCGCTTCTCCAACGCTGGCGGAAGACCCAGGTGCCGGGCCAGTATTTTCCCCTGTTCGGTCACCTCTTTTAGGTGGGCTAAAAGAGGGACGTCCGGCTTCCCCAGGAGGACCAATTCATCCACGTAAAGCTCCTCCCTTCCAGAGGTTCTATGGTCAGGGCGTCCCGGTATCCCTCCAGTTCCACCTCCAAATCATAGGGGAGGAAAGTAAAGGGCTTGGGGTTCAGGGGGTGGCGAATCCCCCTTTTATCAACTTCAAAGGCCAGGGGCATGGTTTCAACCGCCGGCGGTTCAAAGGCAATTCCCGGCCGGGGAATCCATTTAAACCGGAGCTTCTGAAGGTCGCCAGGAATAACGGTTCCTGAAAAAAGGGGGGCTCCAGGGCAGGTCTCCCCCCTACCTAGCTCTTCGACCACAATCAGCTCATCTTCCCGTCCTAAAGACAAAGGGTAAGCGGGGTCCAGGAAGGCCTGCTGTAATTCTACCAGAAGTTCCTCAGGCCCCCCATAGAGGATCATAAAGCGGGCATTGAACAGGATCTCCCGAAAATACGGGGAGCGTTCCGCCAGCTTATTATTCTTTATCTTCATCACCGTCCACATGTCCCGGGCAAGCCCTGGCTTTTGAAGGACTAAGGCCGCAACCAGGAGATCCCGCAGGGGGGAGGCCTCCTGCCAAAGTTCCTCTTCCGCCAGACCCAGGGCGGCCCCTACCAATCCCAAAAGGGTCGTAGGGGGCGGCAAAGGCAAGGTGCGCTGGTAGTTGTGGTCCAAAGGCCGGCGAAAAGAGGCCAAAGGCGCCGTCACCTTTACCCAAAGGACATTCATAGCTTTTTAATATCCTCCTTGGATTGGGCTATGGCCTCGTGGACACTGAGAACAGGACCGTAGTTCTGAAGCTCTGCACGGATCTCTTCCTCATTGCCAAAAAATCCAGCTTCTAAACCGAAAATAACTGCCTGCCGGAAATCCTTGAATTTGTCCAGGGCTGTCCGTAAAGGATTTAGAACAAGCTCATACTTACCCTCTAAATAGCGGGCTTGTAGAGCTTCCAGGAAGACCGGATGCTTCACTTTTAGGCGGGCATAAACGAAAAACCGGGGTGAAAGATCGCTCAGCATCCGGGCCGTACGCCCCCCTCCCCAGAGGAGGCCCAGAGCGTCGAGCAGGGCCTGAAGGCGGCGCTGACGTTCTTCCTTTGACAGGACGTAAAACAGGCGACCATTCCTTTCTATTTTTTCCAGCGCCTCTGGTATTTCCTTGTTATTCTTGCCTACCTCCTGGTCGCTGAAAATACCTGCCCGGTCTAATTCCACCAGCATATTACCCTTAAACAGATTGGAATAAAGCTCGGTCTCGAACATGTTGCCCCCTGTTGCCATATCTTGGCCAAAACGTTCGAAGGAACGGGTACCCAGATCCCGGTCGCCCTGGAAGGGGAATAATCCCACGGCTGCCGATACCCGAACCGGGGAGGTCCGGCGGCGGTTGCCTGAAGGGTCAAGATAACCGAAAAGGTCTTCGTCCACAAATTCCCACGGCCGTACGGGCGGCGTAACCTCCTGACCGCTAACCAAAGCCGAGGCTTCGGACAAGGTGAAGCCCAGATCCTCCAGGCGATCTCGCAACATGCGTCGCTTGGCTTGCCCGGAAAAATAGGGAACAGAACTGCCATCGGGCAAGGTGACTTTTTTCGCCACCATGACATTGCCTTCTGTATGGGAAGCGTTGATGTTCCCTGCCGATACTTTCATGAGATACCCTAAAGCAATGGCTTTACTCTGCTGCAGGTTGTTCATAGGCATTTCCTCCTTCTTCAGTCCTGGAGCCCCTGGCGGCTCTCAGATAGCTGTTCATGGCGTAGATGGAAAGCAGGGTTTTTACCCGCAACCAGGGGCTGCCCGCTATGCGCTCCCCCTGGCCGATTTCTACAAGCCTTTCGGGGACTGTAATCTCCAGGCGAAACTGGATATCATTCAAGACCCGTAAGAATTCCTCCAGGTTCTTGGCATTGCGCAGGGCATAGAGGAGCCCCATCTCGTTAGATTTTTGGGCCTCGGTCCCCAAAGTATAGCCAAAGCCCCTTAAAACTTTCAGCAGGTTTTCGTCCACATGCAATACCTCCTTGGCATAATGGCTTAACACGGCTTCCGTACCCCGAAATAGCGGTGGAGGATTTTTCTCCTTAGCCCGCGCCTCGAAGAGAAAAGCCTCTACGGAAGGCAGGGGATCGTCGAATTCCAGCACAGCCCAGGAAATCTTTTCCCGCCATAAAGTGTTGTACTGGTTGCCCTCCCTCACCTGAAACTGGCGAAAAACGTTGATTAAAGTTTGTTGAGGGTTCTCCGTCGGCACCACCTCCAGCCAGTCCTGGTAAAGGCGGTAGAGGGCGTGTAGGCGGGAAAATTCGCGGAAAAGCTGCATGTTAAAGGCTTGTCCCGGATTACCGGTGATAGCGTACAGCGTAAGCGGCGCAGGAGGCAGTGCTTCGCCTGCCCCCAGGAGGTAAGCTAGAAGCATTCTCCCTTCTTCTGGTATCTGATTCGAACTCTGAACATGAGCAAAGAGTTTTAACAGCAGGGCCATAGTTGTCTCGTGCAGATAGGGACCGTAAAAGGGCAGATTTATGTTGCCACCCCTGCTTCCTGATAGGACTAAAGGCTGGATCACCTCCTTTTGCAGCCGGGATATTTCGGCCAAATCGCTGTGAAAAAGGAAGAAGTGCAAAGCCGTCCTTCCCTGGGCTACCCAAAGCCAGGTCAGATAGCCTGCTGTTCCCGCCACGGCACACCGGGGGCAGAGATTGATCCCCCTCTTACCCCGGGAATAAAAGGTGCCGAATTTGTCAGGGGCGACAATAAAGGGGAACATCCACATTTTGGCGTCGGTAGCTGGAGCCTGGGCCCCGCAGATGTCACATTGTTTTTTTGTTTTGCTGAACTGGAACTCCAGTTTGGGATGAGGAGGAGACAGGGGATACTCTTTACCATTGACCTTCTTTTTTGGCGGAGCATCCACAACCTTGATAAAAAAACCAGTTGGATAAACCCAGGTTACTTTGTCGTAATTCTTTAATTCTCCGGCAGCTTCATCGAAATACTGGCCCACGTTGCCCGTTTTTTGCAGGAGACGTTCCTGCACCACTGCCAGGATGTCGTCAACCGGGTAGGCTCCCTGCCCTAACTCGTTGACCAGATACACCAAACCGTTGTCTATCCAAAAGTTGCCAGTAGAATGCTGGAAGTCTAGCTGCACTTGAATATTGACTTGCTTTTTGGGTTTTTTGAGTTGCCCTGAGGGAGCCCTCTTTTGAGCCATCTGGCCACCTCCTTCCTCTAGCGTTGCGCTTTCTCCTAACTTTAGCGTATAACGGGGCTCCTGTCGAAGTATGAAGCTAAAACCACTACTTTGAGAAGCCTTCCACCAAGTTGCAGCAGCCATAACCCTGGGAATTTTTCGACCCCAGACCTGCATCCAAGGCTAGCTGCAAAAGCTCCGGGTCGCCGGAAAGTTCGTACTCCCCCATCCAGCCTTTGATGACAATATCCTTGTAGTATGTAACCTTCAGGTCCCGGTCCCCCACCCGCACCGGCCGGATGGCAAATCCATCCGTTGAAGCCTGGCGGCCATGGACCAGAAGGTGTTTTTTGGCCAGGTTCCTGGCCACCAGCTCGGTGAAGCGCGGCTCAAAGGGTGAATAATAATAGGTATATTTCCGCCCGTCGCCAGGAAAAGTGCTGTAAACCACCACAGGGGAGAGCATCCGCACCCGGATGGCCTGCCCTGTAGCCCGGGGTGCCGTAGTGGCCATCTCCTTCACTTCCAGAAAAACATCCCCCAGGCGCACCCTGCCCTGGCGCAAAAAGCCGGTTCCCAGCTCCTGCAGGATAGAGGGTACAGGTGAGCAGATGACAAGGCGCAAAGGCGGGGTAAGCACCAGCCGTCCAGCCGCCTGGTCGTAGGTCACCGTCTGTCCCATCAAGCGAGAAAAGGTGAAAAGCTTAAAGCGGCGCTTCTCCAGGGCAAAGCCGTGTTCGTGCAGGTAGCTTCTGAGCACCGGATTATCCATCTGGCGGTAGATCAGCCCCTGGAGCAGGTGCCCATACTGGACGGGTATGGCCACCAGCCCCGGAGCGGAGAAAAAGATGGTGAGTTGCATTGGTAATTTCCCCCTCCCGCTTGTATATACCCCGAGGTCTGTCAGCGAAGGCTTTCCAGCAACTCCCTGTACCAGTCTTTGTCCCGAGACCGCTTCTCACGGCCGGCCTCCCTTACTTTGGCTACAATGGCCTCTGCTATACGGCGTTTATGCTCCGGGCCAATCTCAAGCTTCCGCCACTGCTCGTAAAAGGCCTGAATGCGTCCTGCAACTTCCGAAGTTTTTAACGCCCGAATCTGGTCAATTAACTGATCAGCTTTTTTGCGATCTACGGCGATAATGGAAGGGGCTGGCTCCAACCTTAGTCGCCCATAGCCGCTGGAGGTTTTCGCTCCTACGCCGAGGTTAAGAAGCGCGTGTTGTAAAATCTCAAACGCCGCTTTTACCCAGGCATCTGGCCCTGCTAACGCCACCAGATATTTGCCTGTAGCCGAGATAAATGGGACAGGGTTCGGATTGTCCCAATCCGCAGGACGCACGTTCCCTTTCTGGTAGTACCCTTCGTGATGGGCAGTAATCACATCGGGGTATAAAAGCCTGGAGCCCGGCAGCGGCAGCGCGTCGAAAAAAACGACATAGCCTGCGGTATCGGGATCCCCAAAGACTGTCCTATAGGCCTGGGTGCCCGCCTGCCATTCATCCCCCAGATGCTGACGGGCAAAGCTGGCAGCCAGCCCTTTGAGGGCACTACCGGGGATATAGGGTACGCCATAGGTATGGTGCAAAGCAATCGAAGTTTCGAGGACGCTCTCTTCGCCCAAGCCCACGATCATGCGTCCTAAAACCTTTGCCACTCGGCACTCTGCGCCATAATCTCGCAACGCCCGCTGCCAGCACTCGAACCAGTGCGAATACTCCTCCGGCACCGGTATATCAGATACCTCTCGCACTAGAACACGGCGGCTATCCTTATCCTCTTCAGCCTGATTGCGAATGAATTTGTCCAGCCAGAGCCCGGCGTTTGTCGTCGGCGTTTTTCGCGCGCTGGCAAGGCAAGCCCGCCTCGTGCTCATTCGCCCCTCTCCTCCTCGTCCACGCCTGCCTCCACCCCCAGTACCGACTGCGCGAATCGCTTGTACCAGGCCAGTGCTGTCAGAACGTCGCGCGTTAGGTGCGTGTACTCAGGAAGTTCTGCCTTGCGGCTGCACTCAAGCAACTTTTCCTTTTTTACAAGTTTTACGACGGCGGCAATATCTTCAAGCAACCTCTCCCCGACGGCACCGCCCCGGGCATCAACAAACGCCAGCGCCTGCGCCAATCCCGCCGTGCGGATCAGCACCGGCAGCCTGTGGGCCAGGGAGCCGTACTTTTTGCGCTCGTCTTCGCCTACCTGCGTCACCTGCTCAAAAATCTGCGCGGCATACTCCTGGTTGCGTGTCCGCACGGTCAATTCCCCCCTCTCATCCGCAGACGGCACAGGCCGCGACCGACCTCGCCTTGCCACCTAACTGCAGCGGCTTTTCCATTAACTCAGTAAGAGTTTTAAGCACCTCATCTGGTTTTGCCTTAACCGGGGTCGCGACTACCAGCCCCGAAAGAAGCGTCTCTGTCGGCAGGGCCTCTTCGTACCAGAGCCCACCTTTCTTTACTGTCTTAGCATCTTCGAGCAACTTGACGCGAGCGATGACTTCCGTAGCAGTATTGAGCAGAAAACTCAGCACGTCATCGTGCACAACGCAAAAACGTGCAGTCAGCATCGGCTGCCAGATTGGGTCGTCCGGAAAGACCTGTCTGCCAATCCACTCTGCCCACTCGCGCGCATCGCTATTGGTTTCGGCGGTCAGGTCCAGATCCTCCAGGATGACCTGGTTGTTCAGCACAATCGCAGAGCCGTCATTGGGTACAAGGCAGGAAGTTTCCAGGGTGGGTACAGGGACACCCGAAGGTATGCCAGAAATCCCTACGTTTTCTGCATCTCGAAGGAAGCGGCGCAAAATGTAAGGTGAGGTAACCCACGCAAACGTTCCCTTAAGGCTACGCACGGGCAACAAGAGCAGCCGCTGGTCCGAGATCTGGACCGAGCCGGCATGCTCGTGGGCGTTATCGGTGTCGGGACCGAAAACCTTTTTCCGCATTTCATTGTCCTTACAGGCATCGCGCAGTACCCCTTTAAGGGAAGAGCCAGGAAGGTAAGGCAGGCCCGTAGCCTTTTCGCGGGCCACCGGGAGATCGATCACCCCAACGCCCTGACCCGTCCCTGCGTGCAGGGGAGAAAGCGCGTGCACGAAGAGCAAGCGTGCCTTCACCGTCATAACCTCCTTGTATGATAGTAATTGCCGAGGTCCTTAAGCCTCTGATTTTTGAAAAGTTAATAGTGAAAGAAGGTTTTTGGGGCTCCCAGTAGAAACCATCTGTGAGGATGGTTTTGGGGCGGCGCTATTCCTCCTTGCACATGGGTGCTCGACTAAGACTGCGTCCCCACTCCTGACGGAAACCGCTAACCCCCACAATGCGCACCCAATCCTTAAGGCCGGTAGCAGCAGCCGGCTCGTGCATCCCTTAAGGCTGGGACAGTGCTAATGGCGCAAGGCCGCTGGATGAAGTCAGGGCTGCTGGGACCCCAAAACCCTTTCATTTAACCCCACACCGAGAGAAAGGAGGTGATAATCCCGTGTCGGTCCTGTTCGTCGGTATTGACGTTAGCCTCCGGGAAAATAAGGCTAGGTTTATCGATGCTTTCGGCAATGATTGCCATGGCCGCTTGGCCTTCCCCAATGACGCAGACGGCGCTGTGGCCCTCGTCCGAGAAACTTGCCGGGCTCTCTCTAAAAATAGCCTTAACTCCGTCCTCTTCGGTATGGAGGCTACAAGCTTTTATGCCTGGCATCTGGCCCTCTACTTGAGCGGTGCCCCAGAACTTAAACCTTTTAACCCCCAGGTCTTCTTGTTTAATCCCAAAACTATTAAAAGTGATGTGATAAACCCCTTAAATCAAGGCTAATTGCAGTCGAAAACACGAGATAAATAATAGGTGATGT
>NZ_JBJHHE010000031.1:0-22979 GCF_056378755.1 Thermanaeromonas sp. DSM 22490 | reverse complement strand
TATTAACCAAATTAGGTTTATCTTTCCACGCTTAAAATTTTTAAATTCGTGTCTTGACAAAGGGGTCCACCTTAACCTTCCATACCCAAGCGATGGTTCCCTAGGCGTAAAAATGCCTCAAGTTGGGGCTTTAAGGCAATCGTTATTAAAACTATTACTAATACTTACACGTTTTAAATGTTGGAACAATCTTTGTACCGCATGTTGCAGGGTCCATAAATTTCGGGTTATCTCAATAGCTCTTTCTGCTATGTATTGATACTTATTTTTATCCACGAGAAGTTGGATAATGGCTTCAGCAAATTCTTGTTCATCACGTTCTGTAAGTAAACCACTTTCATTATGAACGACACTTTCTCTCACTCCTCCCTCTTTTACCGCAACTACAGGTGTCCCACAGGCCATAGCCTCTAGAGGTACAAGACCAAAGGGTTCAAGATACGGGGCATATACACCTAATTTGGCTTGATTATACAATTGTACTAATTCCAAATCGTTAATAAGACACTTTATCTCTAGCTTAACCCCTTTCTGCGCTGCGAGTTTTTCAAGATACGTTCTCCAGGGTTGCCAAACTAAATTCCCAACGATTAATAAACTTGGTCGTATCTTTTCTTCAATTTTACTAAGAGCTTTTATAATAAAATCAAAGCCTTTCGCTGGTGTAATGGAACCTACTGATAGTACATATGGTTTACGTTCCATATTAAGAGGGCGAAAAACTTCCGTATCCACTCCTAAATAAGAGACAAACGAGTTCTTTCCGTAAGCTTTAAGAATTGACTCTCTTGAAAAATAGGAATTAGTAAGAATCACTTTAGCAAAGGAGGCATTTTCTTTATCGATACGATGTAACCTAGATGTGATATATCTTCTCCAAATCTTCTTCCATACGTCGGTATAGATATTTCCAGTATAAGTGTTTTTTAATACTTGTTGTAATACAACTTCCTCATTTAACCTGTAGGGCTGTTGACAATAATAAACATGTGGTTTATTAAGATATTTAAGGATAAATGGCGACATAGTAAACTGATCCTGTTCAACAAAAACCAAATCATGTTCACCATGATTAATAATAATAGCAAGTTTTTTTTGTACTTCTTCAAGGTCAGAAAGCGAAATGCGAAGCGGCAAAATGTAATATATTGTCGATTTTATAGATCCTATAAATGTTTTATGAAGAGGTAAAATCGTAATATTGTTAGTAAATTGCTTAAGCGGCAAGAACTTTTCATCAGCAGTAGAAGGAACAAAAATATCTACATTACATCCTTCTCTAATTAAATATTTCACAAAACCATACAAAGCCCTTTTAGCCCCCCCGGATGGTAGGTTGTGGAAGACCGCTATCTTCATGGCTTTCTCGCCACCGCTATTAGATCTTCTGTAAAGGCTCTTGGTGAAATACCGAGAAATTTTCCCAAAATCCAATGCCCTCCCCATCGGATCGTTTTCTTTATCTTTGAGATTAAATTTTTATTTATTTGAGGAAGCACTTCATAGTTTATTACGATCACCTCAAACCCTACTGCTAGCAAACACTGATTTAAACTATCTATAGTGAAAAGTGTCTCATGAGTAAAATCACGATAAAAATAGCGCCCCCACATAGGGTTATCTGCATTAGTTACTCTTAGTAATAGAAAACCCCTCGATTGTAAAGCATTATAGGACAAGTCTAATACCTCCAAGATTTTATCCTTTTTAAGGTGATCAAGAAAATCAATCATTCCTATTACAGTATAATAAGTACCTTTATCTTTTAAGTAATTAAATACATCTGCAATATAAAATTCAACTTTTCCTTCAAAATCACATTTAAATTCATGTAGCTTGTTTTTAGCCACCCTGATTTGTTCAGGAGAAAGATCAACCGCATGGATATTAGTAAACCCCTTTTTTAATAGATAGTATTCTAAGTATCCTACACCACAAGGTATATCAAGTATAGGGCTATTCCGCGAAATACTATATAAGAATTTCCCAAAATTTAAGTTAATTCTTTGTATCATAAATTGCCAACCTTCCTGTGTCTTGGGCATAAATCTATTGTAATGCGTTGAGTAATACTTCTCAATTAACTTTTCTTGATAAGTCATTAACTTCTCTCTCCTCAACAGGAACTTCAGCATCATTTTCTCTCTTCTTCACGAAAAACCCAATACCAACTAAGAAAACACTATAGCTCCACGCTTTATTAAATACTCCTGACTCGCTTAAGGCTACGAACAAATTTGATATCAACAAGGTTTAAGCGTTCATTGCTATAGGTCCATTTTAAGAATTTGGTTTTCCACATATTTCTACCGGGCTTCTTTAGGAGATTGAAGTCTGGAAACTACTGATACAATAAGCTTTTTATCCGCTTCATCTAGCACATAGTACCAGATAATGATAGCGAATACCAAAACTAGAATACTTATGATTCCAACCCTGAAAAGAAGTGACTCCGAAAGCGATGTCACCCACAATAATCCGCTAACACCTAGCAGAATAACCATGCTACGCCATAAGCCATTTTCTACAATACAAGTATAAGATAAATGTATCAACCTTATCGATAGCATGAAAACTACACCTGTCTCAATCAATGCTCGTAAAGCGAAAGACAAAGCAGCACCAACAACTCCCAAATATTCTACTAAAGACCATACCAGTGCCAAATTTAATGGAACTTCGAGTAGATATAGCTTTGCAAGAATGTCAGGCCGCCCTAAACCTTGAAGAAGACTGCCCGACACAGGAGCAAGTAACCCAACTAAAGAACCAAGAAGAAGAATTTGAAATACAAGTGTACTCTGTTGAGCGAAATCTGTTCCCAGCCAAAGCTGAAGGATATCATCTGCAAATACCACAAGAATCAGCACAACCGGCCCTGTACCTAGAAGAAGGTATTTAACAGTTCTAACATAAATTCGTTGTAGATCTTCTTTACGGGTTGTCGACAGTGTGCTAAAGGCGGGAAATAGGGTCATAACTAAGCTTGATGGTATAATCCAAAGCCGAGTTATCAATTCGAAAGGCGCTGTATAGTAGGCAACGGCAGCCACCGAGAGAAGTGAACCGATCAAAAACCGATCTAAATACAACAACATTGGGCCAATAATGTTCGAAACCGTCACCCATCCGCCAAAAGAAAAGAGACAAGGAAAAAGGCCAAACGAAACGGAATATTTCTTCAGCTCAGGAATCAGACGAAAGTTTAGTGCTACAAACATAGACAAGGCCCCAATCCTGGCTAATATAATTAAAGCTACAATCCCCGGGAGGCTAAATCCCCAAAACACCCCAACCAAGGTAAGAAGATAAGTCAACGAGCTTGTGGGGATCTTCACCGCATTGACCAGATCAAACCGTTGTGCAGCCTCAAGAACCCCCGAGAAGGATCCAGAAATCAGGCTTACCGGAACAGAGAACGCAAGAAGATAAAATACTATCCTGGCTTCCCTGACCAGCTCTGGAGGGATGTTTAAGACACGCCCCACCAAAAGCGGAGTGACACTAGCGAAGATGAGACCACCAACAACGCCCAAGATCGCCTGAACCGTGACTGCCGTCCAGAAAAGGCGCGGAATTTCTTGTTTTTCGCCCTTTCCCAAAGCCTCGGCGACAAATCTTGTGGTAGCCCGGCCCAAGCCCAAGTCGAACACAGCAAAGTAACCCACAATCACCCAGGCTAAAGACAAGAGCCCAAAGCGCTCGGGGCCTAGTCTCCGTAAGATGAAGGGGATGGTCAACACGCCGACAAGCAGAGGTACTGCTTGTCCGATGAAGTTTAGAATTGTGTTGCGGGCTAACATGCTGCCTCGTATTTCAATCGGCTTTCTCATCTGTACCTCGCCTATTACCACCTTAGCTAATATTACCCTTACATAGACCTGCTCCAGCATCTATCTCTAGCGCTCCGCGGGTGCTAGCCGTACCACTCTGGTAAACCCTTCGTTGGGTTTCAGCAATTTAGGTGGAAGCATGGCTTCCAGCAGTAAGATCTTGAGAGACTCTTTTAGGCTTAAATATAATGGTGTTGTTTAGTTGTTTTTCTAAATATTTCTACAGAACCGGTGACTTTCTTTTGGGCTTAATATTGCCATTTTTTAACGCTATATAACCTTCTCGTATGTGACTTTTTTACGGGAAACAAGCTAGGCATCATTTAGAATGCAATACGGCTAGCTTGCTGTACCATTTCTCGGCATACTGCCGATACCCCCCGCTTTTTACCCTCTCCCACCAGGCTCGGTTTTGCTTATACCAGAATATAAGCTCTTTTAGGCCCTCTTCAAAACTCTTGAGAGGTTGCCAGCCAAACTCTTTTCTGATTTTACCGGCCTCAATGGCATAGCGCCTGTCATGCCCGGGCCGGTCTTTGACAAAGGTGATAAGGCTTTCGGGTTTGCCCATGAGCTTTAAAATGGTTTTCACGATCTCCAAGTTGGTGTGCTCGTTATTAGCGCCTATGTTATAAACCTCACCCGGCCTCCCCTTTTGCAGTACCAGTTCCAGGGCGCGACAGTGATCTTCTACGTGTATCCAGTCCCGGATATTTAAGCCATCGCCATACAGGGGGATGGGTTTTCCTTCTAACGCATTGGTGATGCACACCGGTATGAATTTTTCCGGGAACTGGTAGGGGCCGTAGTTGTTGGAGCAGCGGGTTATAACTACGGGCACGCCATAGGTACGAAAGTAAGCCCGGCAGAGGAGATCCGCCGCCGCTTTGCTGGCGGAATAGGGGCTATTGGGCTTTAAGGGGCTGTCTTCGGTAAAGGGAGGGTCTCCCGGCTCTAGGGAGCCGTAGACCTCATCGGTAGATACCTGGAGGAAGATTTTTACCCCGTGCTGCCGAGCAGCCTCCAGGAGCACCTGGGTGCCCTTTATATTGGTCTCGATAAAGGGTGAGGGGTCCAGGATGCTCCGGTCCACGTGAGATTCGGCGGCGAGATTCGCCACGGCGTCGAATTTTTCTTCTTTAAAGAGCCTATCCACCAGCTCCCGGTCGGCTATGTCCCCGCGCACGAAACGGTAGCGGGGGTTATTTTCCACACTTTTAAGGTTTTCCAGGTTGCCGGCGTAAGTGAGCTTGTCTAAGTTTACTATGTACCAGTCCGCGTGCTCCTTTAAGAGGTGCCGTATAAGGTTAGAACCTATGAAGCCGGCGCCACCGGTAACGAGAAGTTTCATTTTTAGCCTTTAGCTCCTTTTCTCAAGATAGCGCCTCAAAGCGTCCTGCCAGGGAGGCAAAAGATACCCGATGGTTTCTTTTAAAGGGAAAGGATCCAGTACGGAGTACGACGGCCGCCTGGCCGGACGCGGGAATTCGGCCGAGGTGATAGGCTTTACAGGAGTATTTACGCCGGCCACGGCCAGGATCTCCCGGGCGAAGTGGTACCAGGTGGTGGCTCCCCGGTTGGTGATGTGATACACGCCGTAGCACCCGCTTGTCAGAAGGTCAGCTAGGGCGCGGGATAAGTCCCGCGTGTAAGTGGGGCAGCCCCACTGGTCACCCACTACTGTAAGGCACTCCCTTTCCCGGGCGAGTTTTAGGATGGTGTCCACAAAGTTGGGGCCGTGTTCACCGAAGAGCCAGGAGGTGCGCACCAGAAAGTATTTAGGGGCTATGGTTTCCAGGAATCGCTCGCCCAGGTATTTACTCCGGCCGTAGGCATTTATGGGGTTTCTCCGGTCATATATGCCCCAGGGGTTAAAGCTGCTGCCGTCGAACACGTAATCCGTGCTTATGTGTAGCAGGACGGCATCCGCCTCCCGGCAGGCCAGGGCGAGATTCCGTACACCTAAGGCGTTTACTTCTAAGGCCTTCTGGTATTCTTCTTCCGCCTGGTCTACTTTGGTATAGGCGGCGCAGTTTATGACTGCCTGGGGCCTATACTGGAATAAGCCTTCTTTTACCCTTTGTCTGTCCGTGATATCCAGCTCCGCCCGGGTTAAAGGCATCACCTCATAGCCCCGGCTTTTTAGCTCCTCCACCACGTCCCGCCCCAGCATACCCCCGGCGCCGGTAACCAGTATCCGCACTCCTCTCCATCCCCCTTTACCCGTGCTTTACCCGCAAGGATTATCCCGGCGTCGGGCCGTTCACATCCTAAGCTTTTTACCCGTGCTTTACTTCCCAGGAATAGGGGATGGAGGGGTCGTTATAGGGCAAGCGGTATTCATCGGGCTGTTCATAGTTATAGAGTTCAGTAGGGAAATTAACTATTAAAGCCGTCTCCGGCCCCTCGGCAGTGAAGCCGTGGTACACCAGGGGCGGAATTTTAAGCAAGACCGGGTTTAAATAGCCTATATGGAACTCGTTTATCAGCCCCCGGGTAGGGCTCCCCTCCCGGTTATCATAAAGGACTACCCTGGCCATCCCGCCTACGCATACAAAGTGGTCCCACTGGATTTTGTGGTAATGCCAGGCTTTTACAACCCCCGGGTAGCAGGCGGTTATGTAGGCCTGGCCAAATTTCATAAACTCTTCCCAGTCGGATCTTAACATCTCCATGAGAAACCCGCGGGCATCGGGTATGAGCCTTAGCTTTCTTACCTTGACATCTTCTATAAGCTGCATTTTATCTTAATCCCTTCTTTGTTTTTGTTTAGACGGCGATTTCGGAATCATCCCCCAGGAAGAGGCGCAAGGCCTGGCGGTTGCCGGGAGATTTCTGGACCTTGGCGTTGCGGCCCAGAAGGCTGTCCTCTATCCGGGGTATATCCATTAGACAGCAACCCTCAAGGACCACCGAATGCTCTATGCTCACCCTAATCAAGCGGCTTCCCTGGCCTATGGCGGTGAAAGGACCAACGAAGCAGTCTTCTAGATAGGCGCCTTCGCCTATCACCGCCGGGCCGCGGATGACCGTGTTTATCAGTTTTGCGCCTTTGGCTATCTCTACCCGACCTACCACCTGGCTTTCTTCATCTATTTCTCCCTCGTTCTTGGCCTGGGCGTAAGCGTCCAGAACAGCCCGGTTGGCCTCCAGGATGTCATCTTTCTTCCCGGTGTCCAGCCACCAGCCCTTGACCTTCCGGGCCAGTACTTGCCCACCCATGTTTAATAGCTCCTGGATGGCATCGGTTATCTCCAGCTCACCCCGCCAGGAGGGGTGGATGCGCTCGATAGCTTTATGGATTTCGGGGCTAAAAAGATAGACGCCCACCAGGGCCAGGTTGCTGGGGGGCTCTTTGGGCTTTTCGATAAGCTTTATTACCTGGTCCTGCCCGTCCAGCACAGCCACGCCGAAGGCGCGGGGGTCGGGCACTTCTTTTAAAAGAATGAGGGCCTCCGGCCGGGAGGAGTTAAATTCCTCCACCAGGCCCTTCACGCTATCCTGGATGAGGTTGTCCCCCAAAAACATGAGGAAAGGTTCGTCTTTCAGGAAATCGCGCGCTGTCTTTACGGCGTGGGCCAGGCCTAAAGGTTTATCCTGGAGTATGTAGGTAACCCGGGCGCCAAAGGCGCCGCCATCCCCCACGGCCTGCCTAACACTTTCCCCCGTCTCGGGGGAAATGATTATGCCTATGTCTTGGATGCCGGCGCCCACCACCTGCTCTAGGACGAAGAAGATGATGGGCCGGTTGGCCACGGGGATGAGCTGCTTGGTGGTAGTGTAGGTCAGGGGCCTGAGCCGGGTCCCCTTACCGCCGGAGAGGATCAATCCTTTCATGTGCGAGGTCTCCTTAGGTAGAATAGGGTGTTTACCTTTGATGCTGGAAGAGAGTGTGGATTTCATTGTATAACAGTTGGTTGTGTTGCCTATATTTGACATTTTGAGTGCCATATAATTTTCTCTGATCTTTTATATTTTTGTTTCTCTCTTGTTCTCCTGCTCTTCTTCCTTATTCTATATATCTTTTACTTTCGCTTTCTTTGCCCCAGTGCTCCTTTCCTTTCCCGTTCCTGCTATTCCAGATTCAACCTTTACTATATTCGCCAAAAAAGGAGCGATTCCTCCTAGGTTTCGTGGTTTGGTTTTATTTTGCAAGGCCCGGCGTGGGCGGGTAGCGGTGGTCGGACCGCAATAAAGGCCCGCATTTATGCGCGGACCTTAAGTTAAAGCCAATAATTCCTTCAAGGGCTGGCGCAATTCGACCTCTTCCCAGTAGAAGCCGTCGCCTTGCAAGCCTTTTCCACTTGGCTACTCAGGCGGCAAGATGATTACGTATGCCCAGGAGAAATCGGTAGGGGCCTCGGGATGCCCCGTCTAGATTTTAATGGGCTATACCGAGCAGAGCTTTTATGTCGCTCTTTAGGTAATTCCTCCAGGAGAGTTTCTTAAGTTGTACTTTGTAAAACTTGAACTCCAGCACCTTAAGAAAGGAAAAGGCTACTTCGTGTTGGTCCGGTTCTTCGGCCTTATCTGTCGTAGGAGAAGACGGCTATGGGCAATATTTTCTTTTGGTGCTTTTCGTATAGCCGGCTAAAGTATATAAACATCCGCCGGGCAAAGTCGGCTTCTCTGTAAGCCTGGGGCTCTACGTGGATAAGCACATAGCCCTCTTCTCCTTTTATTTTAACACGGGCCAGTATATCTACT
This sequence comes from Thermanaeromonas sp. DSM 22490, assembly GCF_056378755.1. Classification (NCBI taxonomy): domain Bacteria; kingdom Bacillati; phylum Bacillota; class Clostridia; order Neomoorellales; family Neomoorellaceae; genus Thermanaeromonas; species Thermanaeromonas sp. DSM 22490. The sequence goes on along the minus strand of NZ_JBJHHE010000031.1, from coordinate 14,439 downwards.
TTGATAAGAGGGCGAAACTACTTTCCTCGTTAGTGGTGGAGTAGTATTTCTCAGCACTCGTCCTCCTCGCCTCTCGGTAATGCTAAGGGTTCATTATAACAATTCATTCAAGACAAGAATCTCTATTTCCCTGACTTTCTTTAGACTTGCGTCGTTCGTAACCAATGCCTTGGCTCCAGCGATAATTGCCGTCGCTATCTGGATCGCATCTGGCGTCTTTATCCCATATTTGCCCCTTAATTCGGCAGCTTTTTTAGCTATACTTTCATCCACAACCCAGGTTGTTAACTTCTCATCCTTGAGCAGCTTTTGAGCGTATAGATCGACAAGATCGCCCCGGCCATCTTTTATAGGTTTTACGCATATTTCTAGCAGCGTAATAATTGAAGTGACTGCCGCAAAACTTTCATCCTCATCCAAGCGACTAAAGATATTCTTTGTTAGTTCTAAGTAACGTTCGTTCTTCTCAAAATGATAAATAAAAATCGCTGTGTCTAGGCCCACCAGTGAATACCGGGAAATTTGCTGTTCTAATTGTCCCAACTTGCTCTCTCCCGGCTTACATATTCCTGGGCGTCAATTTCTTTCCATATTTCTGCTCCCAAACCCATCATCTGCATCCAGGTCAAAGGCTGTGCTTGGCATCTCCCCTTTTGGGCTAGACGTGCAGAAAGCTGAGCAATAAGCTCGAGCTGCTCTTGCTCTGTAAGCTGATCAATAAGTCTTAACAATTCTCCCAATGTCTTTTTACTTATAGCCATTGGAAAACCTCCTTTAGCGTTTCCGCTACTTTACTTTGAGCTTTCCGCCCCGCTAGGCACCCGTCCCGTTATCCGGCGACCTCTTGCGGAAATACGCCAGTAGCTCTAGCCTTGTACTCAGCAGGGAAGCCTACTCCAGTAGATGATAACGGCCCTCATCAAAAGTTCTTCCCACATATGGCTCTGGACGCCCCCGGTTAGATTTTAATGGGCTATGCCGAGCAGAGCTTTTATGTCGCTTTCACTGGACACCTCAAATATCTTCTCCGCCAGCTCGTCAAGCTCCTTTAAGGAGAGAGACTTGATTCTCTCCTCTACCTCAGGAGAGACAAAACCTAAACGCTTCTTTAAAAGCCTTATTACCAAATCTTGTGCCTTTTCCCTCCGGCCCTCCTCCAGGCCCACTTTACGCCCTTGCTCTAAGCCTCGCTGTATTCCCTGCTGTATTCCTTGTTGTATTCCTTGTTGTATTCCCTGTTGTATTCCCTGTTGTATTCCCTGCTGCAGCCCCTCCTGCCATCCCTTTATGTGCCACGAAGTCCTGAGTTCCATTACCTTCTTCACCTCCTCCGGACTTAATTCCTTATGTAGCATCTCCTCTACTTCTTTCTCCTCTTCCGGGCTTAAACCCAGGTAAGTGTCAAATTTGTCTTTCAATGTATCACTGGCCAATTTCCTGTTCAAAGATGCCTAACAATAATTGGTATCCATGTCCTAGCAAAATAGCCTCCACGATGCCTGCATCTAAGATAACAGATCGTCGAAAAAAGCCCTGAATAAGGGCTGGCAGTCAAAATACTCGCGCCAGGTTTCTTCCAGGAAGGTAAACCTGGCAAACTCATTCTTGCTCACCAGCATCTCGCCGCGGGTGGCGTGGTAGCGTAGGGCAACGGGAGCGCGGTTCAGCACCAGCACATCTACGGGCATACCCACCAGGGGCTCTAGGGCTGCGCTCAAGTCCGCCTCGTATTCCCAGACTCTAATCTTATTAAGTGCGCTTTCATCCACATATACAGCAATATCTACATCCCCACAGGGTACCGACAGGAGGAAAGAGCCGTGCAGGTAAGCAAAAACAATTTCCTCCCGGTGGGACAATTCCCTTTTCAAGATCCTTTTAATTTTTCTTTTCTCTGCGGGTGTCAGCAGACGCTTACCTTTTATCATGTGGGTGTTCCTTTTCTACGGCTTTTAAAAATGACTTTATTTCACTTATATACTGGAGAAGGTTACCAGTAGCATTTTTTAATATGTCGAAGACAATAGAATCATTAATTTTCCCGTACTGGTGTACCAGGAGGTTTCGGAATTTAGCCGCAGAAGCCATTTTCTGGGCCAGCTCCTCGGAAATGATGCTGTTTTTTCCAAGAATATAAAAACAATCGGCATAGCTTGCGGGAGCTTCCTTGGCCACCCGGGCGGCAAGATGATTACATATGCCCTGGGCCGCTTCGATGGCCACTATAAGCTGGTACTTAGTTGCGGAAATAAGTATTTCGTCATCCAGGAATTCCTCTCGCGATTTTGAGGCTATCTCTTGCAAAAACGCAACTGATTTTTCAATATCGGCCATCTTTTCCCGGAGCAAATCATAATTGAGGTGGAGTTCCTTTTGGGCCAATGGGTCTTCCTCCAATTATATTCCGTGGGTTTGAGCGTTAATGGTGGTCGCGATTATGGTTACCACCTTTTTATTGTAACGCCTATTTAAAGGGAAAACAACGATTGTTCAGCTCAAATCTCTTTTCAAGCTATAGTGGTCGAATAGAAGTATGTTCTTGGGACGGACTGGAGTATGAAGGTTTGGCGTTAAGGGAGGAGTTAGCGCCAGTGTATGGTCTACGCTCACGATACCTCAGCGGAGAACAAGCACGATGCGATGATCATTCGTAGCGCGGAAGTATAAGGTAGTAGGTTTGAAAAGTTCAGATTAAAGGAATCCAGATTCAACCTTTAAACTGTGCGCCCAAAGAGGCGCGATTCCTTTTGGTTTCGCGGTTTGCTTTTGGGTTGCAGGTATGGCGCGAGTGCGGACCGGTACCCGAGCCGCGACAAAGGCCCAGTGCGGGCGGATAGCGGTAGCCGAGCCGCTATAAAGGCCCGCATCTTAAGCGCGGGCCTTAAGTTAAACCCAATATTTCTTTCAAGGGCTGGCGCAACTCGATAGGAATGGTAGCGATTTTGGTGCGCTTGCCCTCTATGACCGCTTTGCCCACCATGACCAGAGCCCTGGACCAGAGAAAGCCTAGGGGGGATTCAGGGTCTTCCTCCTCCCAGTAGAAGCCGTCACCTTCCAGGGAGCCGAATTTGCGGGTGACGGCATTAAGTCTGCTCCAGCCGCCTTTCTGCAGCAAGTATTCCAGGAGTTCCCGGTCTTCTCCCTCCAACTCTTGCACTACTCTTTCCAGATTTTCGCGGCGGGTGAGAAAGTCTACGAGCTGCTTTTCCCGTTCACGGCGCACGCGCGCTGGCTCAAGGCCGTAGCTCCGGCAGGCGGCGTCCAGCCAGTTGGCGGGCATGTTTTTCAGCCCGCGGGAAAGGGTGGGATTAACGGGAAGGGGTTTTTCTTCTATCTTCCTGCGCTCTTCCTCTTCATACAGCTCTACCAAATGGCGGGGAAGGTTTAGCAGTAACTCCCGTTCCTCTATTTGCTCTTCCAGGAACTCCAGCTTCTCCAGAAATTCTTCAGATAGCCCTTTTCTGTCGATCTTGTCCAGGCGGCGCCGGGCTTCCTCTATATTGTCCATTTGTACCATAAGGGCGGCAAAATTGAAAAGTACGGCTGGATTTTCCGGGGCCAGTTCCTCCAGCATTTGCATAATATTTAAAGCCTCTTCGAGCTCTCCCTTTTGGCGCAGGAGATTGGCCAGGGCCATCATGGCCCGAGCATAGAAGGTCCCCTGCTCGTGGAGGTCCTGCAGCAGTTTTATGGCCTCGTCCACCTGACCTTTATCCCGCAGTTCAAAAGCCTTTTCCACTACGGCATCCAGTTTCTCATCCGGCCCCAACACTACGAGGGTCTTTCTAATCTCTACCAGCCGCTCTTCTCCGTCTATATTCATGCGTACGGGCTCGCCTTCCTTCAGAAGCCCGCGCTCCAGGAAGCCCTGGGCCACTCCCATCTTTACCACCCGGCCGAAGACGGAAGAGTCCAGTATTCTCCGCCCCAGTTTTTCACCCCATTCCCCGGCATAAGCCGCCAGGGAATAGGCTATTCTGCCCGCATCTTGCGTTTCCCCTTGTTTAAGAATGTAGGATAACAAGGCCATGCGGATGTAGCCGTCCTGCCAGTAGCGCCGGCGCGCCTCTTCATCCGTGGCGGCTTCTTTTATCATTTTTTCTACTTCTTCTATCTCGTAAGTTTTGTAGCTCATTTCAAAGGGCGGGACGACGCCCCGCTCCACCAGGAAAGCCACCTGCTGCATGGCGTCAAAGAGATGATGGACCTCGGCTATGGAAGACCACAGGCTGGCTGCCCGTTTGTAGCGGCCCAGGTTGAAACAGGCCACACCCGCCAGGAATTTGTTTTCCCATGAAAGGTGGTAGGGTTCCCAGCGGCGATATAACTCAAACACTTGCCGGTCATCCTTTAAGTCGGCTGCGGCCCGCATGATGATAGCGGTGTATTCGCAGAAGGTGGGAGGGACCTTCCTGAAGGTGTGAAGCAGTTCCGAGAGGCCCGTTTCGAAGCTCTGCACGGCCTGATTTAGCCAGCGGCGGGCTTCTACCTCCCGGCCTAAGGAGCAGCAAATGCGGGAGGCCAAGGCATAGGTAAAGGGATTGGCCCGCCTGTATTCGTCGTCTGGGTTTATTAAAGCAGGGTGCAATGTTTCCAGGGCTTCTTCAGGCTTCCCGGCCATAAAAAGAGACAGGGCCAGATTGTTGCGGATGGGTACAGCCTCAACTTCTTTTAGGGCAGCGGCAAAGCTTTGGGCTGCGCCCTGGAAGTCGCCTTTCTTTAGCAAATTGTGGCCTCTTTCTACCAGTTGTTCTGCGTTGTTCAAGATCATTTTCCTTTCGTTATATATTGGGAAAAGGGATGTTCTACTGGGCTATTTTTCGACGACGAGCTTCTTCTTTGGTATCGCCTTGAGTAATGACAGGGGGAAGAGAGGGGACAAATACTGTGTACCCCCCACAGGGTCCTCCTCATCCGGTTCATTCCACTCAAGTATCACGTTATACCGGCGGGTAATTCTCTCGTTCACCGAGGAAGCCTGGAGAAAGTTAAGCACCATCTGCAAGCGTTCTGAAGAAAGCTTAGAAAGTGCTTCCATAATTTCTCGCGGTAACATGGATGTAGCACACTCCTTTGAGTTAATCGCCCTGGACCCAGCTCCCCAGAAAAAACATCTGCCCCTCCCGGCGAAACTGTTCTTCTTCCGAAGCGGCAATCTCCTTTCGGACTTCCTCCATGGCTTTCACCTACTTTTCTAGTTCCAGTATAGCACCGGGCTAAACAAAAGCAACACGATTTTCACTTTTGGAAAAGCGGATCCATTTCTTTTAAGGATATGCCAGCAACTACTTTCCAGGCGTTTTACTTTATAAAGCCTTTTCGAGAAAAAGAATACTAATCCTGCTTATCCGGCAAGTTTATTCGCCCAAAAAGGGGCGATTCCTCCCGGATTTCGCGGTTTGGCTTTTAACCGTTGGTACAGGGCGGGGATCAGATAATTTGTGCCGGATCGGTGGGAGCCTAACGTCAAGGGGGCAGCAGTGGACGCGGGGTTAGAAAATGCTGTCACCATATAATTTGTACCGGATACTGCATTATCGCTGCATCGCCGGTCAATATGGGAAGATTTTCTACCTGGGCTTGAGCAACTAATAGCCGATCAAACGGATCGCGGTGATGTGCTGGAAGATTATATACGTGCAAAGCATGGCTTAGCCTTACCGGTAGAGGCGTAATATCGTTCTGGGCCAGTTGTTCCATGATAAAGCCTTCTAAATCATCTGGCACGGCAAGTTTCCCTAGCTTAGCCTTAATGGCTATTTCCCATCCGCTGGCCGCACTGAAGAAAAGGGTATTTTCACCATCGCTGATAATTTCTCGTGCTCGCTCAGTCAGCCTCGGGTCGTCGGTTATCCACCACAGAAACACATGGGTGTCAAGCAAAACCTTCATTGTTCAAATGCCTCCAGGATGTCCTCAGGAAGAGCCGCATGGAAATCGGGTGCCACCGTAATTCTCCCTTTGGCACTGCCGGGAACTCTAATTCCCTGCTTTTGCTTCACCGGGACTAGGCGGGCTACAGGCACTCCTGCTTTAGCGATGATTACTTCTTCTCCTTCTTTTACCCAGGCCAGGAGTTTAGAAAAATGTGTCTTGGCTTCGTGAATATTTACTTGTAAAGCCAGTCGGATCACCCCCCTTGTAATCTATATTAGACTAAGTTTGTAGACTAAGTCAAGGCCTCGCGCCGGGTTTCCTCCAGAAAGGTATATCGCGCCAGTTCCGTTTTTGCTTATGAGCATTTCGCCGCGGGTGGCGTGGTAGGGGCTGTCAGGAGGCGATTATCTTTGATATGCCTAGCGGGGGCTTCCTTGGCCATCCGGGCGGCAAGATGATTACATATGCCCAGAAGAAACCGGGATGGGCCTCTGGATGGGCCCGGCTAGATTTTAATGGGCTATGCCGAGCAGAGCTCTCACGTCGCTTTCACTGGACACCTCAAATATCTTCTCCGCCAGCTCGTCAAGCTCCTTCAAGGAGAGAGCCTTGATTTTCTCCTCTACCTCAGGAGAAACAAAACCTAAACGCTTCTTTAAAAGCCTTAGCAAAATTTCCCTCCGGCCCTCCTCCAGGCCCACTTTCCGGCCTTGCTCCCACCCTTGCTGTATTCCCTGCTGTATTCCCTGCTGTATCCCTTGCTGCAACCCTTCTTGCCACCCCTTTATGTGCCACGAAGTCCTGAGTTCCATTACCTTCTTCACCTCCTCCGGACTTAATTCCTTATGTAACATCTCCTCCACTTCCTTCTCCTCTTCCGGGCTTAAACCCAGGTAAGTGTCAAATATCGCGGTTATAAGCCCCAGCTTCGCCGGGTCTAGCTGCATCCTGGCTACCATCCTGGTAAACTCTACCTTTAACCGCCGCCTCTCCTGGGGGCTGTAGTCCATCTTGCTAAGAAGCGCCGCCGCCACCGGATTGTCGCTCTTTAGGTACTTCCTCCACGGCAGCTTCTTAAGTTGCACCTTGTAAAACTTAAACTCCAGCACCTTAAGAAAAGAGAAGGCTTTAAGCGCGCATTCCTCTGCATATATAGCAGTGTCTACATACTGTGTGTAGCCCCCAAGTAATATGTGAGGGCCTTCTTGGGCCCTTTTATCTCCGGCATAGCTGGGCTAAAACGTTAATGCTGCATCTCCTTTAGAAAGTCTTTAAAAAGAATAGGTGCTTTATCCTTTAATTCCGGTTTTAAAACTCGGAGGCCAGAGACCTCTTGAGGAAATATTCTTTCTATTTTCTTCCACCGAAGCTTTAGAGCCTCTAACCTTGTTCTTACTAGGGAAGCATACTTAAGAAGATGCTCTTTCCTTCTTTCGTATACCACGGCAACGTCTATTATATCCCTCGCCTTTAAGCTCTCGGCCCTGTAAAAAAGCTTCTTAAGTACAATTTCTTCCGGCGTCTCCACCCGTATTTTTTTCCCTTTGAACCGCTCTACCAGGAAATAATTTACGGTAAGGTGGGGCGCTATTATGAAATCCACATCTCCTACCGGGAACTTTAGCTTAAGAAAGTTTGAGCTTTCTACGTAATCGTTCGTCATATCTTGAGCAGTGCGGTTTAATCGAGGGCTAAGAAGAGTGAGGTATTGGGCATCGGTGAGGAATACGTCTATATCCCGACTTTCCCGGTGCCGGAAATAAAAGGCAAGGGCGGTACCCCCGCCCCAGGTCCATTCCTCTTCCGGGATGTTTGAGCCTTCAAGAATATAAAGCGCCCTCATCAAAAGTTCTTCCCACATATTCTAACATCTCCTCAAGCTCCACATTACGATAAAATTCCTGAACGTAGGTTTTGTAATACTTTAGCAAGGTAGCCTCTGGGATGTTATGCTTAGTCATAAATTTGGCTATATCCTGGAGGGGCACATCAGTAAAAAAGTTAAAGACGTGCACCATATATTTTTCGCTGAACTCCATATTCTTTAACATCCGGGCCAACTTTTCTTCCGGCAAATAATCTACTGTTTGGGCATTAATGGTGGTTTCGATCATAGTTATCACCTTAGTTAATTACCTTTTTCAGGTGTAACACCTATTTATGGAAAAAAGAACTACACTGGATTTGACGCTTAGGATCCCCATTTTCCCTGTCTAGTTTTCTGGGTCCATTAAAGGCAAAATAGTCCTCGAACCTGTAGTAGGCAAGACGGAACCAGGATGGCGTCGCTGGAAAGGCATCCTTAAAGGAAGTAAAGTGCTACAAGAACACCTGGCAGAACACGCTATCCAAGGTGGAACAAGAGTGATAAAGGTATTTGACGCTTATGCTGTATTATGTTGGCTACAAGAAGAACCGGGTGCCAGCTATGTGAATAATCTAATGGCTAAAGCCGAAGAAAAAGCCCAACCATATTATGTATGTAGCTGCCTTTACACTGTCATAACCTCATCTTTAACGATGCGCAAACGGATAGTGCGAGGCATATCTTTGTTTTCAAGATGACAGCATACGGCGTCTCGAACGGCAACCCTTATTTGCTCTAAGTTTTCACCTTGTACGAATATAGAATGACCTAGAGCTCGTGCTATATAACCCCCCTCAGGGACTTCTTCGACGAGAAAAACTATCTGCTGGCTCGACATCATTGTTTCCATATTGAGAAAACTTCTTAAGTCGCGCTCGTCTGACAGCTCAAATACCTTCTCCGCAACCAGATCGAGTTCCTCTCCAGAAAGACCCTTTATTCTCTCCTCCACTTCGGGAGACAGGAAACCGAAACGCTTATTTAACTGCTTTAGCAGTATTTCTTGTTTGCCTTGCTTACTGCCCTTACGATGCCAAGAAGTTGTAAATTCTCTCACCTTTTCCAACTCCTCTGGGGTTAATTCCTGAGGCAGCATTTCCTCAAATTCCTTTTCTTCTTCCTCAGTCAACTCCAAAGAAGACTCAAATACGGCCGTTATAAACGCTATCATATCTTTATATGCGGTGTCGTAATCTATAGGTATACCTGTTTCTCCTCTTTTTTTACGGCTCAAGTTTACTCCCTCTCCCTATCCGAGGTGCCCCCGGCTCAAGTTATCGTAAACAATTACTTCATGCCCCGCCTTCAGCAGTTGCCTTACCGTGTGGCTGCCGATATAACCGGCTGCGCTAGTCACCAACACCCGCATCGCATCTCCTTCTTTAAAACTTACCACCGATAATCTACCGCTTACACCCCATCCTTTCCCTGACCAGCCCCCACACGTAAAACATCTCCCTAACTCCAAGGAGCCGGCAGCCGCCGTACACTACAGCGCCGGCACAGCCAAGCGCACTAATCCGCAGGCCCAAGGCGGCAAACCTCGCCAGGCCACCCCCCAGAAACTTGGCCGCATATTGCTCCACTCTTTCATGAGGCAACTCCGCCGCCATGTTAAGCCGCCATACCACCGCACCCATCACCAGGGCCGCCACGGTCACCTTGGCCGTCTCAACCAGGAAATAACGCCCGGGTTTCTCCTGTTTTTTCTTTAGTTTACGGTATTTTACTTTGAGTGTAAAGAGGTGTAGCCGGTTGGAGCAAATCCCTTTTCAAGCTATAATGGTCAAGTAGAGGTATGCTCTTGGCACGGACTGGAGTATTCAGGTTTGGCGTTATATATGATATCTGAGGCCGGTGTATGTAAAAATGACATTAAGAGTAATAGAAGAAGCAGAAGAGTAAAGAAGGAATTTGCCTTGAATAAGGGTCTGACTTACTACCTCAGTCTTGAGTATCCGTTTGTAGTAAAACCCCTTACTAAAGAAGACGGCGGTGGATATATAGTGGAATTTCCTGATTTACCTAATTGCATTGGTACCGGAGATACAATTGAAGAGGCCATTAAAATGGCCCAGGATGCTAAGAAATGCTGGATTGAGGCTAGCTTGGAGGAAGGTTTAACTATACCCGAACCTTCTAACCCGAAAGACGAACTGGCTGAATACAGCGGCCGTTTTCCTCTGCGGATCCCAAAAGTCTTCATAAAATGGTTATGGAAAACGCCAGAAAGGAAGGAGTTAGCGCCAACCAGTATTACTTCACCTGATAAGCCCGGGTATAGGAAAATCCATGAATTCCAAAGGGTAAGAAGCAGTCCGGGCCGGATAGACTACATCTAAGATAAGAGATTAGGATAAGAGATCGTCGAAAAAAGCCCCGAATAATGGCTGGCAGTCAAAATACTCGCGCCAGGTTTCTTCCAAGGCGGGTTCCATTGTATTGGTCTACGCTCACGATACCTCAGCGGAGAACAAGCACGATGCAATGATTATTCGTAGCGCGGAAGTATAAGGTAGTAGGCTTGAAGAGTTCAGATTAAAGGAATTTCACGTCTAAATTGCGCAGCATGGTGAATGTGTCCACATATGCAACTCCAAACACTTTACACACATTGGGAATAGGAACTTTTCTCTTAATATCAGAGTGAAAGGTTTCCTGAGTGACTACTATATATCCTTTTGCCTTCGCGTAGGCAATCACCCAACCATCTGCTCCACGGGCAAAATCTGCCTTGGCTTTAGCGAAAAATTGATTCTGGTTTAATACCCACGTTATAATATCCCGGTAAGCTTGAATAACTCCCCCCTCATTTGTTGGTTTACACCACGAGTAAAAGGTGTTTTTTATCCAGTCCCTAACTTTGTCATCCTTCTGCTCTATTTCCTTTCTTACACGATCAATAGTCAACACTCGTCCGTTACGTGCCTGCTCAACTAAAGCCTCCCAGAAGACAGGAGCAATGTCGAAAGCATAGTAACGATTCGCTGCTTCCAAAAACACATTGGTATCCAGCACGTATACAGATTCACTGCTCATGGCATCCTCCTATTAGAAGCCCAGTAACTCTGCATACTTCTCAAACGTCTTTCCGTAAAGTCCCGTAAGCTCGTAGGCTTCACTATAGAGAAGCTTACCCTCTCTAACGGCACACACTACGGCCTCTGCAAAACGCCGGCCAATACGCAAGTTTTGAGTCGCGTAGAAGTCTCCACCTTCGCTGTCTCGAGCAGCAAGGCGCTCTTTTGCCAGGTAATCCCGATAGAAGTCAAGAAACTTGCTCTTTGGAATAAACCCAAGGTCTAGGGCCCTGCGAGCTGCGACCAACTCGCTCACCTTGAACCGGCGGGCGAGCGCATTAAAGGGCTCCTGCTCCTGGCGAACGGAAGGCCATATTTGACGCAGTTCCTCCTCCGGAACCAAAAACTCCGCGGCTACTTTATTGCAAGCCCTTTCAACTTCGTCATCAGCGGGTTGAAGCTCGTTTAAGTCAAAAGCAGCACTCGCGCCGTACCACACGTGCGACAACTCATGGGCTAAAGTGAACATTTGGGCTGCCTTACCATCAGCACTGTTTAAGAACACTAGTGGGGCATATTCATCTACCAAAACGAAGCCACGGAACTCCGCTGGGTTAAGCTTGCGGTGCGTGTTATTTCCGACGATGCTATTGGCAACCACCAGAATGCCAGCAATTTCCGCTCTGTTTTGTAACTCTCTAAGTGCCGCAGTCCAGGTGGGTTGGTCCGCCGCCCATCGTTCTTTAAGCCCCAGTGTATTTCTTATCTCTAGAGCCACTTGACGGGGATCATCTCCTAGCCTTGCCGAACCAACAAAAGGTAAGGGCTCCTGTCCTTCCTCAATGAGATATTCGCGCATCCATGCCTGGCGCTGCATCATCGTCTGGACCGTCTCGACAAGTTCAAGGCTTAACCGATACATGGGTCGGTTACTGAGCGTGCGAAAGTATGGTATAGGCAAATCCTCTTCTGGTGGGGCAGGAAGAAAAAAGTAACCCAACGGAGTAAAAGTTGTTTTCGCTAGCTCTTCCACCTGCCGCAAAGTCGGCCTGCTTTTGCCCCTCAGCCACTCTGTAAGCTTAGGAAATTTTCGCCGGGCTTCTAGGAACCTACCCGAACGCACGAGTGCCCAGCGGAGAACCGATACACTTATATCTACTCTAACTATATTGGTCCTTGCCCCTTCCCCTTTGTTCATGGTGTCTTGGACCTGGTCCATAAAACCCGGTTGACCAGAGGAAAACTCGGTTTTTCCTGAACCAGGCGCACACCTCCCTGTTCATTATCCTAGAGTACAGATACGTCTTATTCAAGTATTATTTTTGTTCCAAGGCTATCATTCACGCTAAAGTCTGGCTCGCCACTTACCTTGGTGTTGCCTGTTCGTGGCCAATAGCCCTTACCTTGGAGTTCTTGCACCAGACTTGCTATGTTGGCAAATTCCTCCTCTAGACAGGCAATAAGAAGAAGTATCTCTTTTCGCGTCATAGGCGTATACCTTCCTTAGTTACTCGCTCCACCAATGAAGACACTGCTCCCTCCATCAGAACCAAGCTTACAGGAAAAGGCGCGGCGATTTCCTCTGCTTCCGCCACGGCTCGCCAGTAATTGGCCCGGGAAGGAAAGCCTTCAACCAGCAGATCTATATCAGAGCGGGATGAAAAGTGCTTTCCCCAAACTAGGGAACCAAAGAGATAGACGTTTTTCACCCTGTAACGTTCCTTCAAATACCTGGCTACTGCCTGTGCCCTATTCAGAGCGAGGTTTCGTCTTTCCCCCTCGGCCTGCCGCCTGTCCCGGGCACGGCGCGCCCAGCTCTCCCTTATGGCAGCCCAAGTGCTACTGTTCGCCAAAAGAGGCGCGATTCCTTCTTAGTTTCGCGGTTTGCTTTTGGGTTGCAGGACCCAATATTTCCTTTAAGGGCTGGCGCAGCTCTATAGGAATGGTAGCGATTTTGGTGCGCCTGCCCTCTATGACCGCTTTGCCCACCATGACCAAAGCCCTGGACCAGAGAAAGCCCAGGGGGGATTCGGGGTCTTCCTCCTCCCAGTAGAAGCCGTCGCCTTCCAGGGAGCCGAATTTGCGGGTGACGGCATTAAGTCTGCTCCACCCTCCTTTGTGCAGCAGGTATATCAAGAGCTCCCGGTCTTCTCCCTCCAACTCTTGCACTACTCTTTCCAAATTTTCGCGGCGGGTAAGAAAGTCTATGAGCTGCTTTTCCCGCTCGCGGCGCAGGCGCGCAGGTTGAAGGCCGTAGCTCAGGCAGGCGGCATCCAGCCAGTTGGCGGGCATGTTTTTCAGCCCGCGGGAAAGGGTGGGATTAACGGGAAGGGATTTTTCTTCTATCTTCCTGCGCTCTTCCTCTTCATACAGCTCTACCAAATGGCGGGGGAGGTTTAGCAGTAACTCCCGTTCTTCTATTTGCTCTTCCAGGAACTCTAGCTTCTCCAGGAATTCTTCAGACAGCCCTTCTCTGTCGATCTTTTCCAGCCGGCGCCGGGCTTCCTCTATATTGTTCATTTGTACCATAAGGGCAGCAAAATTGAAAAGCACGGCCGGATTTTCCGTTATATATTGGGAAAAGGGTTGTTTTATTTAGGTTATCTTTCAACAAAGAAGGGGGAAATCCTTCCAGGTTTTGCAGACTATTCAGGCGGGTCTAACGGCTGGGAACCCTTCGGTACGCCCCAATAAATCGGACTAGAGGGCAAGTCAAATTCTAATATAACCCCACCACGTCCGGTTGAAATCGTCTCGGTATTGCTGGGGTGACCGGTTTCTGGTAGACTGAAACTAGTCAGAACAGGAGTCGGAAGAAACAGTGACCAGGCAGAAGACGGGGGCACACGCTGTTTCCGGTATCTGGATCAGACTGCCGGAGGAGCGGTGGCAGCATATAGTCGAGGAACATCCAGAGCTCGAAGACCTGCGACAGGAAGTGCTCCTTACCGTCGAGAGGCCCCTCAAAGTTTTGGCAGGGAGCCGCGGTGAGCTGTTGGCTGTCCGGGAAGTAACGCCCGGCAAGTTCCTGGTGGCGGTGTACAGGGAAACAAGCCCTGATGACGGCTTCATAATAACGGCGTTCCTGACCCGAAGGGTCGGGCAGTTGGAAAAGAGGGTGGTCGTATGGCCGAAGCAATGAGTTACATCAAGTTGGCCGAGGCGGTTTCGCAGGTGGTCGTGGGCTCCGGACTCCCCCTCCTCCGGGTGTCCTATGACCCGGAGGGCGACGTCCTGTACGTGCACTTCACCGAACAGCCGGTCGCCGCCGACGACAGCGAGTTCGTCGGGGACGACACCGTGATACGTTACCGGGGCGGCGAAGTGGTCGGGGTGACCATTTTGAACGCGAGCAAGCGGAAACGGGAGAAAGATTGAGTGCGAAGGAGGAAGGAGTAGCGGTATACTACCCATCAAATCTTGCCTTGGTCGAGTAGAGGCATGCCGTGAGGCATGCCTCTACTCGACCACCTTGTAGCTCTTTACCGTAAAAAATAAAGAAAAGGAGTGGCCACCCTACTCCTTTTATACTAACCGCAGGCTTCCTGGTGAAAAATAGTACAATGGGAATCGGTACCTCGGATTGTGTAGGAGGTGACGAATGTGGCCCTTGACCTGGATACAATTGGGATAGAGGTGGGCTCGTATTCATACCTCCGGCGTTTTGATCCGGAC